>JAFIGC010000005.1 GCA_020831635.1 Verrucomicrobiota bacterium
GCCTACACGCAATACTCGCACGGTTTTTTTTAATTTTCGCCTTGGTAAAATGGTGAGAAACAGCAGGCTGAAGAGAACCCGGCGCAAGATGCGCCGCCCCCATAAACCAACGCGAACTCACACCCTCTGACTCTCCCCCAGAGCAAATGGACAAAAAAAACGGCATAACTCCGCCGCATTTTTTGATTGCCATTATTTGATAATCATATATCAATAGATGCATGATCGCACCCAAAAGACTCCCCGTAACTTTACTCTCCGGCTTCCTCGGGGCCGGCAAAACCACCCTCCTCAACCACATCCTCCACAACCGCGAGGGCAAACGCGTGGCCGTGATTGTCAATGACATGAGCGAAGTCAACGTGGATGCCAATCTCGTGCGTGACGGCGGCGCGGCCCTGGTGCACCGGGAAGAAAAACTGGTGGAACTGTCCAATGGCTGCATCTGCTGCACCCTCCGCGAAGATTTGCTGGAGGAAGTCACCAAACTCGCCCGGGAAAACCGCTTCGACTATCTGCTCATCGAATCCTCCGGCGTATCCGAACCCCTGCCCGTGGCCCAAACCTTCAGCTTTCTGGACGACGAAGGCCGCAGCCTCGAGGAAATCACCCGGCTCGACACCCTGGTCACGGTGGTGGATGCCCGCCACTTTTTGGAATTGTATCGAGGGGAATCCAGTCTGCTGGACCATGACATGGCCGTGGGAGAAGACGACGAACGCAGCGTTTCCGACCTGCTCATCGACCAAATCGAATTCGCGGACGTGATTCTCATCAACAAAATGGATCTCGTCTCCCGCGAAGTCCTCGAAGAACTCAAGGCCATCCTCGGCAAACTGAATCCCAAGGCGGAATGCATTCCCTGCCGTCAGGGCCAAGTGACCTTGGACAAACTGCTGAACACCGGGCGTTTCAACATGCTTGAAGCCTCGAAATCGGCGGGCTGGATTCAGGAATTAAACAGTGAGCACACCCCGGAAACCGAAGAATACGGCATCGGCAGCTTTGTCTATCGCGCCCGCAAACCCTTTCATCCCGACCGTTTTTGGAACTTCATCCATCAAGACCGCCCCGAATTGCTCCGCTCCAAGGGCTATTTCTGGCTGGCCAGCCGTCCGAACATCGTCGGCATGTGGTCCCAGGCGGGCGGCACCGCCGAATACCGCCCCATCGGCTGGTGGTGGGCAGCCACGCCCCAATCCAACTGGCCCGCGGACGAAGAAAGCCGGGAATGGATCATGGGCAACTGGGAACCGCCCTACGGGGATCGCCGTCAAGAGCTGGTGTTCATCGGGCAAAACCTCAACCGCGAAGAGATCCAAAGCGTCCTCGACCAATGCCTGCTCACCCCCGAGGAAGAAAGAATCGGCATCACCTCCTGGCCCGAACGCCTCACCGATCCATTTCCTGCGTGGGAACGGGAATCCGCGGACGTCTGAATCACTGGGATGCGGTGATCGGGTTGCGTAAACGCGCCAGCGCCACGTCGGGTTGTAGCGCCGCCACGCTGCTGTCGGCCATCAAATAATTCGCGCGACCCCGATGTCGGTCGGGATGTCCGGAATAATAGCCGCCCGGCACATTCGAATCGGTCCACCAATTGCCATTGACCCAGTTCCCGCCACTGAGGGCGAGATGCCAGTCCGCGCTGTCCCCCAGCAGAATCGTGCGGGACGGCGCATCCAGATCGCCCAGGCCAATGATCCGAAACCCATTGAGCACGGGGCCGGCGGTGTTGGGGTTGGGATTCAAACTGGAGCCCGCACGGGGGTGCATGTTCATGCCAAACCCGGGTTTGGTCAGTCGGGCGCGTTCATTGAGATCCCTGCGACCCTGCCAGGAGGGGCATGCCCGGGTGATGGCGGCGATTTCATCATCCCGGATGTCCTCGATTTCTTTCCCCAAATAGGGCGAAATCGTGTTATACCAAGTGGGCGCCGTCTGCCCGCCCCAACTGCCCGCCGGCGGAAGAAACCCATTGTTTTCCAAGGCATATCCGGTCATGGCGATGCCCACTTGACGGAGATTCGAGGCGCACTGGGTGGATTTGGCACTCTCCAGGGCCCGATGGATGGAGGGGACAATGATCGCCGCCAACAGGGCGATGATGGCAATCACCACCAACATTTCAATTAATGTAAAGCCACGACGGTTTTGGGGATGTGTTGTGTTCATGCCCATACTCTACCCAAGGGCACGGGTTTTCTCCAAGCAAAGTTGCACGCCAGGATGCGTAATGTTACACTGCCCAAACGAAAGTGCCGCCGGGGGGAACTTCCACGCTGGGCAGGAGCGCAGCGTAATTCGCGTGCAAAACCTTGGTTGCGGCCATTGCGGAGGTCTCCAACTGCACGCGTACCCGTGCCGGAAAGGCGGTCGGGTTGTGGAGACGGAGGGCCGTGCGCCCCTCGTCGGCCCATGCGGCGCGAACGTGATCCAAACTGCGGATGAGCCCCGTGTCCGGTTGGGCATACACGCCCGGCAAGTCACACCACGTGAGCATCATCGCCACCTCACACCAGCAGGAATACGCCGCCTGTTCGCCCAAAGGCTCCGCCCAGGAGGGGGTGATGTTGACCCGTTCGCACATCCAACCCGTCGGCAGTTCCGCGAAGGGATGGCCCCAAGTGATGCGGGTGGGAATTTTCCGATCCTCCCGGGAGAGGAACTGGGGCAGCGCGTGGGCGATATCGCAAAGGAGATCCAGCAAACGCACGTCTCCCGTGGCCCGAAAGGTGCGCAAGATCCCCTGACCGGACAGCGTGCAGATGCCCGGCACGCCGCATTTGTTCTGCGCGTTGGCGATCATGGTGCCGCGCGCGTCGCAGCCGATTTGCGCGAGGGCGGAATTCGGCGGAAATTGATAGGGATACGAAATTGCCCAGGACGCCCCCTGATGGCAGGCCCGCACCGCCGCCACCCGCCATATGGCGTCACCCGTCAACTCAAAGAGGCTGATGAAACTCTCAATCAGTCCAAAGATGGATTCGCCGTCCGGGGCCTGCAAGGCGTCCCCGGGACCACCCGTGGTCACCCCCCAGGCGAGGTCGTGACTTCGGAAAAATTCCCCGCTTTCCCGGGCGACCTCAAGGAAACGCGGCTCGGAAAAATATTGGGAGGCCAAGGCCAGTGCCCCGGGAATCAGCGCCCCGGAAGTGGACCCGCGAATGGCGATCCGTCCCGTTTCGGTATCGAGCAGAAAACCAAACTCCCCTTCCCACGCCCAGACATCACAGATGGCCTCGGCCGCGCCCCGCGTGGCCGCGTTCCACCGCTCCGGCACCGCATGGCCGCGTTCGCTCAGGAGCATCAACTGACGCAGTACAAACAGCAGACAGTCCCCCTGACGCCGCACCAGGCAGAGGGACGGGTCCTTGGGGATTTCTTCGCCTTGATTTTCCTCGCGGCACCAGGCCTCGTCGCCGCCCACCTTCCGGTCGCCCTTCCATTCCCCCGACTCGCTCATGGTGGCCTTGAAAAGTCCGAGATCCGACACCCCCTCGGTCAGCAGAAAATCCAGATTCCGTATCGCCCGCTCCACCGACATCGGCCCACCCTCTTGCATCATCGCGAAGGTCGTGATTCCGCCGCCAACCCAGCCGTTTTGCCAGAACTGTGTGGCCTGATCTTCCACCCACGGAATTCCGATCGCATAGAGACCGTGGGATTCCTTCCAGTTTTGCTCATTGTGTTTTCGCTCCAGCAAATCCCAAGCCGCGGAAAAAGGCAACACCTCCGGCTTTGCGGTGGCGGATTCGGGGAACATCGCCGTGCGATGCGCAAAGAACCGTTCAAAAAGTCCGTGCACATCCGCACAGGGAAACACATGTTGCTCGAAGGCAAAAGAAATCGACTCCCCCTGCCCCACATCCGCGGGCCGCGCGTTTTCAGGATGTCGGTGCCCCGCCGCCTGATTGCCGATGCCCAGCATGGGATCGGTGTCTGCGGGAAGCGGATGCAAAAACCCGGGGGCCAAGAGCATCAATTCCGCTCGGTCGCGCGCGTCGTTTTCACTGAGTTCGATGCCGATGGGGCCATGACTGGCGTTCTGTGGCATGAGAAGCATCAACGCTTCGCCGGAATGCGCAAAGCGAATGCCCACGCCGGGCACGGCGGCGTCCAGGGAGGTTTGATCCAGATGCGAGCGCCCCTCGCCCTTGGTCAAACGGGGAATGTCCCCGATATCCAGCAAAAGCCGGTCACCCCGTTGCCCAATATCGCGGATCTTCGGCGAATAAGGACGGCGCATGGCATCAAAACGGTTGCCCGCGTACACCGCCCCCGGAATGAGCACGTAGTTTTCCACCGACCAGTCGTCCAATTTCCAGACCAAGCCCGCCGACACCCCCGACGCATTCCCCTCGATCACGGTCGCCGTGAACGTGGCGACCTTTCGCCCCTCCCCCTTGTCCGCCCAACCCAGATCGAGCCGCCACCGCGCACCCGCAAAATCCACCGATGCCGGGCAAGCTTGCGTGGGAACATCCAGAATTTCGACACGTTCTCGGTCATGATGGCGTGCAAGGCGGAAGTGAAGACTTTCGATGGCGTTTTTCATGCGGCGAGCCTATATGCCGCTTTCGGAAGTTGGCAAGCCGGGAATCGTGTAAGCTTGCATGGTATTCGCTTGTGAGCCTGATTCCGGGAAAACGAAAATGGATCGAGGGGGAATCCACCGCGATTTCAGGGGAATTCTCAGTCGGTGGTGACTCCCTCGGCGTTAAAGGCCCAACGGGCAGACATTCCAAAGCGAAGGCCGAAGGCCTGGTACAAAGTTCAAAAGAACCCGATAGGCCTGAAAGGCTGACATTCCGTTCTCCGCATGTGTCGGCCTTTCAGGCCTATGTTTTTTGGGGGTATCTTTCCAGCCCTTTCGCTTCGCGGAATGGCTTCGCTTTGGAATGACGGCCTTTCAGGCCTGTTTAATTGCCATCGGAATCTCTACGGCGAAACCGGACAACCGCTATTGCCTTTCATGAATTTCGATAGTGACTGGGGGGAAGACCGACGATGGATTTGAAGACGCGGGAGAAGTGAAAGGGGTTCTCGTAGCCGACTTGAAAGGCGATCTCATTGATGGGCAGGTCGGTTTCCTCCAGCAACTCGCTGGCGCGCCTCATGCGGATCAGACTCAGTTGCCGCATCGGCGAGCAGCCGATCTGCTGCTTGAAAAGGGCCGAATAATGCGGGACCGACAGCCGGGCTTCCTTCGCGAGTTGCGGCAGGGTCAGCGGTTCGGACAAGTGTGCGGTCATCCACTCGATGGACCGGGCAATCCGTTCCTCCGTTTGTCTGGACTTGGCCCCGATGGCCCGCCGCTCCCGGTGGATCAGGGCCAAGGTGCGGGCCAGTCCGGTGCTCACGGCCAATAAATCCGCGTCCGAGGCTCCCGCCCGCAGGGCTCGATAGGTGTCCTCAAACGCCTGCACGATAAAATCGGCCCCTGGAACGCTGTGTAGCTTGAACGGGGACGTCACCTCCAATACCCGCAGATATTCCTCGGCCCGCAGCCCCTGGAAATGCACCCAGTGGATTTGCCAAGGGGTTTTCTTGGACGCGCCGTATTCATGGGCCCGCCCGGCGGGGATCAGCACCACCCCTTCCCGGGGAACCCGAACCCGCCTGCATCCGGGTTCGCGAATCCACCCGGAACCGGAGGAACAATAAATCAGAATATGCGAGGGGGCGCCCTGCGGACGGGTCACCCAATGATGCCGACTTTCGGAATAATGCCCGATGTCCGTGACATACAAGTCCCGGATAATCGGAAGCTTTTTGCATCGGCTCAGGGTGGATGTCGGCATCCGGACCAGCCGTTGCCCTTTGAACCCTTCAGGTATTTTTTTCATAAGAATGGAAAGGTTTATCATAATCCGATCTATGGACGCAAGCGGAGATTTTGTTTAGGATACAATGAAAACCCGAACCCGGAGCCCTGAAATGTCTTCTGTTGTCAAAGCCTGGCGTGAAACCGTCGTCATCCCCACCTATGCCGTCGGCACCCCCAACCCGAACCCCATGTTTCTGGAAAAACGGGTGTATCAAGGGAGCAGCGGCGCGGTGTATCCGCATCCGGTGATCGAGCGGGTCGCCGATGAGGCGGAACCTCGGGAATGGACGGCGGTGTTTCTGGAAAACGCCTATATCCGCCTCATGATTCTGCCGGAACTGGGGGGCCGTCTACAACGGGCCACGGACCTCACCAATGGCTACGATTTCATTTATCACAACCAAGTGATCAAACCGGCGCTGGTAGGATTGACCGGCCCCTGGATTTCCGGCGGCATTGAATTCAACTGGCCGCAGCATCACCGGCCAAGCACCTATCAGCCCCTGGACTGGTGCATCGAGGAGCACGCCGACGGCTCCCGCACCGTCTGGTGCGCGGAAACCGAGCGTATGTTCCGCACCCGCGGCCGCCACGGCTTCACCCTGCATCCGGACCGGGCCTCCTTTGAGGTGCGGGCCCGGTTGCACAACCGCACCCGCGAACCGCAAACCTTTCTCTGGTGGGCCAATCCCGCCGTGCGGGTCAATGACGCGTACCAGTCGGTTTTCCCCCCGGATGTGCACGCGGTCATGGACCACGGCAAACGGGATGTGTCCGATTTCCCCATCGCCACCGGCGTGTATTACAAGCACGATTACGCCCCGGGCACCGACATTTCACGCTATCGGAACATCCCCGTCCCCACCTCCTACATGGCCTATCACTCCGACTACAGCTTCGTCGGCTGCTACGACCACGAGGCCCGCGCGGGCATGTTGCATGTGGCCAATCCGCATCTGGTCCCCGGCAAAAAACAGTGGACCTGGGGGAACGGCGAGTTCGGACGCGCCTGGGATCGGCAACTGACCGATGAGGACGGTCCCTACATCGAACTGATGTGCGGAGCCTTTACGGACAATCAACCCGATTTCACTTGGATCATGCCCGGTGAAGAAAAACGGTTCACGCAAACCTTTCTGCCCTACAAAGAAATCGGACCGCCGAGCAATGCCAACGCGAACTGGGCGTTGCGTATGGACCATCGGACGGACCGGGTGGATCTGGGACTCTACGCGGTACGTCAGGGGAAGGCGGTCCTCGAACTCTGGCACAATCCCGGAAAACCGTCCGCGCTGCATAATCATAAAAATATGCAGGTATCCTCCCCGCACCGTCCCCTGTCGTCAAACGCCAACCGTTTGCTGGAGGTTCCCGTGGCACTTCCCGCCGCGGGCGTGTGGCGCGGGGAATGCATGGTGTCCGAAGATTTCCGAAGCTCGGAACTCACCCTCCGCCTGCTTTCCGAAGATCGGAAAACCCTCCTGCTGGACTTCACCCCGCCCCCGGACGAGAAACCGGAAATTCCCGCACCCGCCAAGGCGGCGGAACCGCCGTATGAGATCGGATCGAATGAGGAATTGTTCCTGACCGGCCAACATTTGGAGCAGTACCGTCACGCCACCTATGCGCCGGAGCCGTATTACGAGGAGGCGCTGCGGCGGGATCCGGGCGACAGCCGTTGTCACATCGCCCTGGGGCTGCGCAAACACCGGCGCGGCAAATTCGAAGCGGCCGAACCCCATTTCCGGGCCGCGATTGACCGACTGACCCAACGGAACCCCAACCCCGCCGACGGGGAAGTGTATTATCATCTCGGCATGAATCTGCTCTTTCAGGATCGCAGGGAAGAGGCGTTCGATGTGCTTTACAAGGCGGTTTGGTCGGCGGCTTGGAAAAGCCCGGCCTGTTTTGAGTTGGCGCGGATCGCCTGCGCGGAGGGACGGTTGGACGAGGCGCTGGATCTGACGAGGGATGCCCTGGCCGGAAACCGATGTCATGCCAAAGCCCTGCATTTGGAGGTCGTGTTGTTGCGCCGTCTGGGACGGAAAGACGATGCGGTAACCGCGCTGAAAAACGCTTTGGCAGACGATCCCTTGGATCCGGGACTGTTGGAGGAGGCTCGGCGATTGAAGCTTCCCACCGGAAAACAACACGAACCTAACCAAGCCTACAATTTGTTGGAGCTGGGCTTGGATTATCTGCACGCGGGCTGCGTGGAGGAGGCGGAGTCGGTTCTGGAACGCGCGGACGAACGGGAATTTCTCGCCCGCTATGTGCTGGCCTGGTCCGCGTTGCGTCAGGGACGGGAAACGCCGGCCCGGGAACGATTCGCAAAGGCGGCCTCACAGGATACACGCTTTGCCTTTCCCAATGTTTTGGAGTGTGTTCCGGTGCTGCGGGCCGCCTTGGCGCATAACCCGGAGGATGCCTTGGCGGCTTACGCGCTGGGCAATTTTTGGTACGCGCACCGTCAGCATGAGGAGGCTGTCGACTGCTGGGAGCAGTGTGTCCGCGCCCGTCCGGATTTCCCCACCGCTTGGCGGAACCTGGGACTGGCGCGCATGAACAAACTCGGGGATGTCGCAGGCGCGGAAGAAGCCCTGGAAAGGGCCGCGGCCCTGGATCCACGGGATGCCCGCCTGCTCTACGAACTGGACCAGTTTCACAGTGTGACCGGCGGATCGGTCGAGAACCGTCTGGCCCGACTGGATCGTCAACGCGAACAGGTGATGGAACGGGATGACCTCTGCGTGGCGTACATGCAGTTGCTCAACCTGTCCGGACGCGCCGCCGAGGCGCTGGAGATTTTGACGTCCCGCACTTTCCATCCCTGGGAAGGCGGCGAAGGCAAAACCCCGGCCTGTTATCAGCGGGCCCTGTTTCTGCTCGCGGACCAGGCATTGGCCAAGGGGGATGCGAACACCTCCCTGCGGTTGCTGGATCAGGCGGGCACGTTTCCTCGCTCACTGGGGGAAGGAAAGCTCTCCGGGAACACCGACAACGAACGCCATTACCGCCGGGGGCTGACCCTGGCGCATCTGGGGCGAACCGAAGAGGCGGCCGAAGCCTACCGCAAAGCGACCCAGGGCATTTCCGAGCCCGCCAGCGCCCTGTATTACAACGATCAACCTCCGGAAACCCTCTATGTGCAAGGGCTGGCCTGGAAGCGACTGGGGGAGAACACAAAGGCAGAGGCGCTATTCAACAAGCTGTTGGCATATGGAAAACAACACGAACAGGATAAAGTCACCTTGGATTACTTCGCGGTGTCCCTGCCCGATTTCCTGGTGTTCGACATCGATCTCTCCCTCAAAAACCGCCGCCATTGCCTCTTCATGCAAGCCCTGGGTTTGGCGGGCATGGGACAAAAACCCGAGGCCCGGCACATCGCGGACACCCTCCTGAAAGAAGTCCCGGATCACCCCATCCGCTTGCTTCGACGGGTGTGGTGACTCAACGGCAAAGATCTCACGGATTCAGGTTTTGGAAAGAGTCGCCAAAATTTCACGGGTCTCTTGAAATTTTTCGTTCTTCCAGTCGAAAGGCAGTTTTTCGAGTATACGCCCCATGGATAATCTTCTCCTGGGCGCTTCAAAAGAAACTCCGCTCCCCTCATCACCTCATCTCCCGTCCCGCCTCCAGTGCGGCGTTCATGGTGGTGTCATCGAAAACGGTACCCACGATCATGTCCGGATCTTTCGTTTTACGGTCAAGGCGAAGGTAGCGGAGAGTCGTTTTGCCGTCTTGGTTGGCCTTGCAGGCGGCTTCCATGCACTCTCGACTGTGGGTGGTGGCGAAAAGCTGCACGTTCTGATCTTCCAGCACCGCAATCAGTCCTTTCCAGAAATCCTCCAGACCGCCGTAGTACAAGCCGTTCTCAATCTCGTCCACTAGCAAAATATCCGGTTGCAATGCGAAGATCTCGCAATAGATATGCAAAGCTCTTGCAAACGCCTGCCCCATCTGAGTGAAGGGGATCATCGGGCCGTTGCCAAGGTCCACATATACCAAATGATCCTGCGCACCTTTCGGTTTGGCGTAGCGGAGTCGACGCAGTCGGGGTTCGATGGATTGCCGAAGCAGATCTTGCAGCTTGGCTTCATTGTCCGGGTTCAATGGCGCGATTTCATTAAAGAGATTCGATGTCACCAATGGGTCGGGCTGGCTGGTGGAGAGGATGGAAAGTTTCGCAACATCAAAATGCTTACTCACCCGCACACTGCCATTTGTATCGGAATCGATTGTGACCATAGGATCGCGATGATCGAAATCGTGATCTGCTTTTGACCGAAATAAAGATTTGCGGTTGTTAGTGTTTAAACCAGACTCTACTTTGATTAAGTCACTCGTAATGGAAAGCAAACTGAAATCTTCTTTTCTCGCCAGCAATGGCCAGAAAGATTTCCAGTCATCCCGTTGTGTCCGTTGACGAAAAGTTTTCGGGAGATCCGTGATTTGTTGTTGGGAACCGAAAAGAAGTGTCAATGCTTCAAGCACCGAGGTCTTGCCCGTATTGTTACCGCCCACAATCATGTTGACCCGACCCAGGTCATCAAAAGCAATTTTTTCGATGCCTTTGAATTCTTTTAGTTGTATAGTGTTGATCATGATTTTTGCTTTAACGCAATCCGCCGGGAAGGCCAATGGAAAAGAAGGGCATGTGAGGATTTTTTCCGGAGCAGTCAGCCCGTTCCGAAGCTCGGAAATTTATTTTTGCGGCGTTCCGACGGTCGGAAGTTGGATTTCACCCCTAAATTTCCCCGGCCCGGCGGAACTCACCGGCGATAAGGACCGATTTCGGATGGCGGGGAATGCCGGTTTCCCGGCGGATTACCTGGGAGGTCAGCAGGTCGATCGCGGCGGCGCCAATGATTTCCGGGAGTTCGTCAATCCCGGAAAAACCTTCCCGTTGGTTGCCGAATAGGAAAATCATGGGGGCCGCCGGTCCCTGCATCTGATCCTGGATTTCCTCGACGATCCATGAATCCGGACCCAGCAAGGCATCCGGTTTGTGACGAACAAACCATTGGCGCAAGGTGCTTGCCTGCCGACCAATCACGAGGGGCGGCACGCAACGAATTTCGGGATGTTCGGCGGCAAACCAGAGGAAGGCCGCCAGGGGACCGTTGCGCTGCCGCTCTTTCATGTCCGGCGTGGTGATCAGTCCGATACGCTTCCCACCCTGCTTCACCACCTCTTCCAGCAACATCCGCATGTTGGCAAAATGGTCGGGAAAGACCCGGTGCAGATGATGATGGGCACGTGCGGCGGTGGCCGCCACCAGGGCGACGTGTTGTTCGGGGAGGACGATGTCGTGGGGCAAATCCGTCTGCGGCGGGATCAGCACCCCGTGGATGGATCGGGTGTACAGAATTGTTTCCAAACGAGCCTGGGTCATCCCCGGTTCCCGCAGACGCAGTGTATCCATGCGGTAGCCCAATTCCGCCGCGCGGGCTTTGGCGCCTTGAATGAGCCGGCGGGTATAGGGATCCTTGGCCAGCTCATCCGCATCCCGGGCGTCGGATAACAACCCGAGCACCGAAACCGGCTGCGTGTCCCGCCGGGAACGGATGTGGGCCATCAGCCGCGTGGTCTCCGGGTCCACTTGGTATCCTCGCTGTTTGGCGAGCTTTTTGATCCGTTCCTTCATTGCCTGGGAAATACGCGGATCATTGCGAAGGCCCCTCGACACGGTGGCGGGGGTCGTGTTCAGCTCTTTGGCCAGGTCGGCCAGACTCACTCGTTTTTTGGGCATGGTGATTTCAAATCAGGACGCGGTCTTATTGTCAAGCTTGCATGCGTAACATTACGCATCGGACAACTGGACAAAAAAGCGCCGGCGGGTGTATCTTGGTTCGTGTAGATTGTCACACCCACAACAAAAGGAAGAATCCATGAAGACCCGCATCCCCCTCATCGCCGCCGTATTCCTCGGCGCCGCCATTGCCTCAGCAAGTTTGCTGGTACACGAACCCTTCGATTACACCGTCGATGCAAATATCGGGGGCGTCGCCGCCACCGGGACCGGACTGACGGGAAATTGGCAAAGAACATTCACGGATACGGCCACCGCGATCTTGCGCACCTACGAAGCCACTTGGGACACCCCCGCGAATTATCTTGTCACCCCCTTAAACAAGGGTGTCGGCACACCCGTGGACCAAAATAACAGTGCCGCCGTAAATCTGGCCACGGGTGCTCAAATTGATTTTGATACAGATGGCGCCGTCTATTACAGTTACCTGCTCAAATATGGGACAGACAACCGCAGCCGCGTGAGTTTCGGCAGCTCGTCCGCCCCCGATCTCATGCGAGTACAAGGAATTGCGAACGGAACCCTGCGCGTTTATGCGGGGGGTGATTTTTCGGACGGCGCCGCACTGGCCACCGACACGGATTATTTGATCGTCGGCCGCATCACCACCTCCGAACTGGGCTCGGACGAACACCGCATTTGGGTGTACCCTTCCAGCGGTACCGTGGCCGGCTCCGATCCGGGAACGGCGGGGTCATACGCCTTCCATACCGGCACCATCACCGGCAACGCCTCCATGCTCCAGTTCAGCAATGTGATTGACGCCCAATACGGCGAATTCCGCATGGGCACCACTTGGGAATCGGTGGCCATTCCCGAACCCTCCAGCATTCTGCTGTTGGGGTCGGCCTTGGGTCTTTTTGTCCTGTTCAACCGTCGTCGCATCAAGTAAGCTTCGACGCATGCGAACCCGCACCGCTCTCTCTTCCAGCCTGCTTCTGCTCGGCCTCGTCGCCTGCATGAAGAACCCGGAATCGGCCCAACACAGTGGCCCCATCCACCCTCACACCGGCTGGGCGGAATGGGAACTGTGGCGGGACTGGCCGGGCGAATCCTTGCGGGAGGAATCCAATTCCTCCCGCTGGGAAACCCCGCCCACCCGCCACCTCCCCCTCCGTTCCCTGGAATCGGCCCGGGATGTCATGGATGATTTTGCGGTGCGCATTTCGGGCCTTCTGATCCCGCCCGCCTCGGGAACGTATTCTTTTTTGTTGGCGTCCGAAGGAGAAGTGATGCTGCGTCTGGACGAGGAGGAGTTTCTTTTTTCCAGCGGGGGCACGGCCCGAAGCGAAGGCATTCGCCTTGAAAAAAACAACCCGGTCGCCTTCCAACTGCTTCACAAAGGCGGACAGGGCCCCGACCGGCTCAGCTTGGGCTGGATCCCGCCCGACGGCGAGTTGGAGATGCCCATTGGCGGAAATGCCATTGCCTCCCTTGCCGATCCCGCCGAAATACAGGCCCGCAATCTGCGCCGGGTATTGATCGACAGCCGATTGCGCACCTACGACGCGGAACGCCACATGGCCCTGCACCCGCACAATCCGCGCCCCGGCGAACACATCGTCCGCGAAACCTTTTACACCGCCGGTGCACTGCTGGAAAGCGACGACCCGGAGGACCACGCGGAGGCTTTCCGCGCCATCCGCGCCGTGATCGGCCTGCAAAACAATTATGCGCCTTCCTCCTCGCACGGCAACTGGCCGCGGGTGGTTCAACAACCCGGAAACTTCAACGCCCAGAACATCGGCGGCTTTATCGGCGCGGAAATCATTGTCATGCTTCAACGTCATCCAGACAAATTGTCCGAAGATCTCCACACCGCCCTCCAAGAGGCACTGCGCCACGCCGCCCACCGTTCGCGCCGATACAATCCCCCCGTTACCGCCACCAACATCGTCACCAAGGCCATCGCCGTGGCCTTGATTGCCGACGCGATGCTGGACATTCCCGAAGCCCGCGCCTGGGGCGAAACCCGCCTGCGCGAACTGCATGACCACACGCTGGAGGCGGGGATACCCTCCGAATACAACAGCCCCACCTACAACCGGGTCACCCTCGAAGCCCTGACCCTGCTGCGAACCTATTTTTTCGACGACGAACTTTCTCCGCTGATTGAAGATCTGTATCGTATTTCCTGGCGCGAATTGGTGCTCAACTATCATCCCAACCTGCAACTTTGGGTGGGCAACGCCGCCCGCAGTTACGACGGCATCACCCACCCCGGCGCCCGCTTGCAGGAAGCCACGGAGTTTGTCCATTTCTTCGGGGAAGTCAGCGCCAGCCGCCTGCCCTCCCCCCTGCCCGAGGAATTTCTTCCCCATTTGGCTCCCCTGACCGACGCCGAAACCCGAACCATCCCGGTGTTGGGCGGCGGACGGGAAGCCGACATCATTTTCCAGGAAAGTCCGGTGCCGTTGGTGTCCACCCTGTATTTACACCCCGCCTACGCCCTGGCCAGTTTCAACCGCGGCGATCTCTGGAACCAGCGCCGGGCCTTGACGCTCACCTGGGGGCGCCGCGATCATGCCGGACACCTCACCCTCGCCTCGCCCTCCGGCGCACAGGGTCTGCTGGCCGCGCAAACCACCGCGCTGCAAGACAAAAACCGTATCCTGCTGCTGGTCAATTTCGCCACCGACGCCGGTTGGGGCCAACACCCTTGGGAACTGTATGGGATCGACCGCGAAGCGCCCTCGCGCAATATCGCCGGGGTTCGCGTTCGTTTTCAAAACCAGGGCGCCGACCGACTGCGGTTTGAGATTCCCGAACAGATGGATCAGCCCGTCACCGCCCACGCGGACGGGATTCGTCTGGCCCTGCGGCTGGTGGGCGGTCAGTTTGGACCCGACGCCCTCCGCTGGGAGCAAACCCGCGACGGACACCTCGATTTGGTGCTCAATGAGAACGCCCCCCTGAATCTGCACGAACTGGAATCCGCCCATGCGGCCATCGCCCTGGAAGTACTCGAAGACGACACCGCCGACGATTGGCTTGCGGACGTGCGACTGACTACCGACGAAACACACGCAACCCTGCAAGCCCCCGGTCTCACCCTCCGCGCCGCGGCGGCCCCCGCGCCTTACGCCCATTTGCAAACCCGAATTTCTGATCAACCCACCCCCGGAGAAACCCCATGAAATGCCTCGCCCTTTTGCCCTTGTTCGCACTCACCCTCCTTCAGGCCGAACCCTTGGTGATTTATCCCAGCAGCGACAACCGCGTTCTCGATACCGACGGCAGCGGACACGGCAACGAAAGCCGGGCCCTAGATCATGAGGGGGAGGCACTCAACATCGGGGACAATGCCAACGATTCCGTCTGGCGCTCGATCCTCAAATTTGATCTGCGCGAGCAAAAAGACGCACTGGCAGATGCCGAAAAACTGCACCTGCGCCTCACCGTCCGTCAACGCCTCTTGCAAACCCCGCGCGACTGGACCTTTCAGGTGCTGCACATCCCCAGCGAACATGCGGACCGGATCGTGATCACGCCCACCGGCGATGACGACGAATTCAGCCGCGATGGCAAAATCATTCACGAACAACCCGCGGGCACCGTCCGCAGCGGGGAACAAGTGGAAATTGATATTACCGACGCGGTAAAAGCGGCATTGGCGGGCAACGGCATCCTCGCCCTGCGCCTGCAACTGGACCCCGCCACCAACAAAGACAAAACTCTCGACCAGATCTCTTTCTTCTCCGGTTCCCACAACGTCAATACCCCCAGCCTCCGCCCTCAGATCATCGTTGCCGCCGGAGAGTAAGATGCGGAAGTTTCTTTGCGCGGGCCTTATGACCTTGGCAACCGTATCCACCGCGGTTTCGTTCGATTGGCCGGAGGACGACCTCCAAGGCGCCCTCCGCCTGCGTTTCCGACTCGGCGGCGTGGAAAGCACCTTCGACCTGCCCGCGCGTGCCGCAAATCGGGTGGCGCAAACCGTGCTGCTCGACACCCCCCGTTTCCGCGTGAACCTCAATGTGGACCGGAATAAAACCACCCTGCATTTTTTCTTTTTTGCCGACGAAGCGGAAAACGGCGCTTGGGCGCTCCATGGCGTGGACCGACTGAACGGCGTGCCGGAAACGCCCTACAAAGTCGGGGTCGTGGATCTGAGTCACCTCAAAGGGGGACGCGATTACGAACTCTGGATCAACTGGGATTTGGCGGAAAAGGAACTCCAAGTCTGGCTCAACGGCGAACGCCAAGGCGATCCCTTCACCGCCAACCGTCAACCCTGGATCCCCGCCCCTCCCCGGCCCGGCCCCGCCCGCGTTGGAACCGCGCTTCAGGATGGCGACACGACGTTCCCCATCCACATCCTCGAGGCCGAAGCCTTCTCGCCACCCGGGGACGAAACCCGCGTGCGCGCTTCCTCCGCCGACCTGGCCCGTCTGGAAAACGAGGGACGCGTGGTTTTCACCGCCCCCCTGGACCTGAGTCCCTACCAGCGCACCCTCCGCTACGCGCCGGATTTTTCCGAAATCAGCATCCTTGCCGAGACAGACCTCTTCGACGCCGAAGATCAGCGGACCCGTGCCCCGTCGGCGCAAGAATGGGTGCTCGAAGGAGGTGCCCGCGCCACCGCAGGGCCCGACGGTCTGCATTTGGACACCCGACCGGAGGGAGAAGACACCCCGGAAATCACCGCCGCCAGCGGTCACCTCGTCCTCTGGGCCCCGGCCACCCTGCCGGAAAATTTCCTGCTCGAGTACGATTTTGAACCCGAATCCCCGCGTCGCGGGCTCCATATCCTCTTCTGGAACGCCCTCGCCCGTTCCGGGGCGGACATCTTCGATCCCGAAAGCGGTTTGCCGTTCCGCAACGGCGTTTTTTCCCACTACACTTGGCAAGGCGTGAACAGCTATCACGCCTCCCTCTTCGCCACCGACGACGAGGAACCCCGCCGCGTCGCCAACCTCCGCAAAAACAGCGGCTTTGTGCTCGCCGCCTGCGGCGAGGATGCAGTCTACGGCGTCGAAGGGCCGGTCCGCATCCGCCTCCTGCGCGACGGAACGGTCATGCGCCTGGAAGCCAACGGACGCGAGGTGATGCGCTACAACGATGACGGCAAAGCCAACGGACCGCCCCTGCACGGCGGACGCTTCGGATTCCGCATCATGGCCCACACCGGCGCGGCCCGCATTTCCAATTTGCGCCTCTATGAATTAACCCCGCTCTCGGAGGAAACGCGGGGCCAAGCCCTGCTGAATTTTGAGGGACTGGAGGCGGAAGCGGTCCCGTCAGACTGGCAAATCGAGGGGGATGACGCGCAAAGCGCGCTCCACCAAGACCCGCTCGTGGAGGGACGCGGCTACTTGCGCCTGCTGCAAGCAGAGGATGCCCCCACGACCCTGACCCTGCCGCTGCCCGCCTTGGACGAAGCGGGGCGATTGACCCTTCGTTTGGGCGTGCGCAGTCCGCAATCCAAGTGGCTGCAAATCCACCTTGCCCGCGACGGGAACAATGTCTGGTCTCACAACCTTGCCCTTGGACGCGGCTGGCGCGAGGAGGCGCTTGATTTGGCCCTCCCCGCCGGAGACCCGATGGAACTCTCCCTCTCCTTCCATGGCGAAGGCCGGGTGGATCTGGAATCCCTCGAAATTCGGCACATCGATGCCCAGGCCCTGCGGGCCGGCGCGGTCCGGCGCGAGCGCCCCGGTCATGCCGGCAATTTGTTGCGCAACAGCCGTCTGCCCCTGGGTCTCCCCTCCGGCTGGCATCTCGACCGCAATGTGGACGACGAAACGGACCTGGAGTGGGCAATCGACCCGGATGTTTCCGGTCCCTCTGGATTCCCCGCCCTACAACTTCACAGCCGGCGTCCCGTGGCCCTGTTCACCGAACCCTTCACCCCCACCCGCCCCGGCGAAGTCCACACCGCCCGCCTCCAAGTCCGCGGCCCCGCCAAAGGGCGTTTGCAAATCTACCAAGACGGCATTCCGGTGGCGGAAGCCCTCGACTTTTCCGTCGAGGAGGAGTGGGCCGAACAGCGCTTGAGCTTTACCGCCGCGCCGCTGGCCCGCCTGAGCACCCTTCGCATCGAAATCGACGGCACCGCCTGGCTGGATGATTTTCAGATCCATGCCGGCACCGACCCCCTGCCCTCCTCGAACCGCGCCGAAGTCGCCTTGGTGGTCCCCCGCTTCTCCCGCATCGTGTTTCACGACGAACCCTTGGAGATCCTCTGGACGGTCACTGACGCCCCGGAAGGCGCAATCCTCCGCATCCGGATCGTGAACCTCTACGACGAACAGGCCCGGCCCACTCCCGTCTCCCTCGACGCGGCCCCCATTCAATCCGGCAGCCTGCGCGCGGATCTCTTTCCCGAACGTCCGCTGGGACAATTCCGCGTTGAAGCCCGGGTCGAGACCGCCCGCGGGGAAGCTCTCGGCCCCTGGAACGAGTTGGTGGTGACCCGCCTGCAACGTCCACGCGATTTGGGCGAACCGCATCCCGACTCCCCCTTTGGGATTCACGTGCCCGCCACCGCGCGGCACCTCGAAATGGCCGGCGCCATCGGCATGCGCTGGGTGCGGTTGCACGACATCGGCGGCAACCAGTGGTTTCACCTCGAACCGCGTCCCGGCGAATGGCATTTTCGCGATGAAGGTATTCACCGCACCCGCGCCGCCGGCTTCGAAATCCTCGGTGTACTCGTCAGCACGCCCCTCTGGGCCAACGCCTGGCCGGGAGAAGACAAACCGCTGGTGCACGGCTATTGGGACATGTTCGGCATGCCCGGAGACCTCGACGCCTTTGCCAACTACGTGCGGGTCTTCACCCGGCGCTACGAGGGCGTGATTGCCGCCCACGAAGTCTGGAACGAACCCTGGGTCCCCCGCTTTTTCAGCGGACGCCGGGAACTGCAACCCGTGGGCGAACCCGAATATTTCCACGGCAAAGATCCCCGGGGCGACTACGCCGCCCTCAGCCATGCCGCCCGCATCGGCGCCGGACCCGACGTTGTGCTCGCCGGACTCAACTCCAGTGCCGGGGCCACTCTCGCCAACCGCATCTCCGGGACCGATTGGAGCCGCGGCGTGCTGGAGGCGGACGGCATCGCCCCCGTGGACGTGGTCACCTACCACCACTATTCCCCGGCCCGCTCCGCCTATCCCGGCGATGATGTCGAGGCCGGATTTCAGCGCGCCATCGGCCCCCTGCTCGAAGCGGGTCTCACCCCCCGCGTCTGGATGAGCGAAGGCTCCAACACCCCCGGCGGACTTCCCGGCACTTTCTATCGGCATACCCTGCCCGCCCACGATCCGGTGAACCTTATCGACTCCGCCGACGCCCTCGCCCGCTACGTCCTCGCCCTGCTCGCCAGCGGAAATGAGAAACTCTTTCTCTACAGCATGCACGCGCACGGACTTTGGGGACGCCGCGACCGCTTCGTTTCCCTCATCCAGCCCGACGGTTATCTGCATCCCGACGCCGCCGCCTTCAGCGCCCTCAGCCACGCCCTCGAAGGCACAAGCTTCGCTTCCCGCAAACGCGGCGAAGACCACGCCACCCGCTATCGGTTTCAGGGTTCCGACCGAGAGGTACTCCTCATCGCCCCCGACCCCGAACACCCCATTCCCGCCCCCGCCGGGGCCATGGATCTCTGGGGAAATCCCGCACGGGGACCGCAACGGCATCTTTTCATCCGACAATCCGACAATCGTCCATGATGTTTTCCGTTCCGCCGCGAAAATGGTTCCGGCAAAACTGTCACGTCCCCGTGGTCACCCTCCCCATCTACCAGGCTCTAAAAGAACAGCTCGGCTGCCCGAATTCATAGAACGGATTCCCTTGACGCACCGTCCCCGCATCCTCCTGCACCAGCACTACCCGTTGGTGGCCCGTTCCAGGCCCCGCATTCGGTTGACGCGCAAACGCGAAAGGGGCCAGCCCACCGCTGTCGAACTTTGACAAATCAAGCGGGACAGGATACTGGGGGCGAATGAAAACTTTCAGTTCCAACCATCCCGCGCGGGTTTGTTTTCTTAACGGCAACCCCCTAATGCTGGTGATGGAAATTTGGTACGGCATGGTTTCCGAACTGAGGAACACCCCTTGGATTCGCATGATCATGCTCGATCTCAACGAACGGGACGTTCAAAAGGCGGTGGACTGGGGCGCCGACCTGCTGGTGGCCCACGTGGGGTCCGAAACCGCCAACGCGTGGCTTTTGGCTACGGGCCTGCCAGTCATCAACACCTCCGGGATCCAAGATCCCGCCCCATTTCCGACCGTGACCCTGGACAATCACCGAACCGGAGAGGAAGCCGCAAAACATCTTTTGGAAAAAGGCTATACCCGCTTCGGGTTTGTGGGGGAGACCCGGCCCCGCTACGCGCGTGAGCGCTTGGAGGGGTTCACCGCAACCATCCAAACCGCTGGCTTTGCCCCACCACGGGTCTGGCAGGAGAAGTTGGAATCCTTTGAATTCAAGGACCCCAGCGAACACCTGGGCATCGCGCACAGATTGTACGATTGGGCCGCGGGGGAAGGCCAGGGCATGGGCTTGTTGGTTTTGGATGATTTCTTGGGGCAAACCGTTATGGATCATCTCTCCCTGGCCACTCCCGATTTTCTGCAGGAAATCGGCCTGGTCAGCACCCACCATTTCCGCGTCCCCACCTTCCCCACCCTCTCGGGGGTCAAACAATCCGAGGAAAGGTGGGGTCGGGCGGTGGGCAGGCTGGCGATCGACATTCTGCAGGGCAAGCCGGACATACCGGCGCTGACACAGGTGTCGCCGATGGGGGTGCTGGGACGGGAGACCACCTCCACCCGCCACACGCATGACCACCGGGTTCGGCAGGCCCTGCGCCTGATTCACCGCGATGTGGCCCAAGGGATCAACGTGCAGGATGTCGTGGACAAGATGGAGGGCATCCAGCGCCGCGCCCTGGAACGGCGTTTCGTCGAGGCCACCGGCCACAGCATTCTGGAGGAGATCCAGCAAACCCGCATTCAGCGGGCCTGTCTATTGCTTTCCGACACAGAACAGTCTTTGGAGGAGGTGGCCAGGAACGCGGGATTCCGGGACACGCGCCACCTGCACCGGGTGTTCACCGCCAAAATGGACACCGATCCCGCTGAATACCGTCAGCGCAACCTTGGGGTGAGCGGGACGCCTACATAATCTTTGCTCAGAAACCGATTTTTATTTCCGGCGGCGGGTCGCCAGAAAGGCCGCACCCAGCGCAATGCCCAGCAATACCAGGGTGCCGGGTTCGGGGATGACCACGCTGTCGTAGGAGGTGCCGACCCGGATGTCATCCATTTGAAAGTCATTGGAGGATCCTCCAATGAAGAAATACAGGCGGTCGAGCTCATCAATGGTCATGTCCAAATCCACCGTGCCACCCCAAGTGGCCGGCGCAGTCAGCGAATCAGGGTTCGCCAGCAATTCAAGTCGATTGTAATTTCCACCGGGAGTGGTTTTTGAGACACGCCCAACCATCAGATACGTGGTGTTGGCGGCGGGACTTCCAAAATTGTCCGTCTCGGCATCCGCAAAATCGGGGGAATCCGGGTATACCCTTGCTTGAAAGCTATTCGGACTGCCCACGAAGACCGAAGCCGCGGATTTATTGAGGCTCACCGAGTCGGACAAGGCGAAAAACATCGAATTGGATGAGCTTGCGCTTGCATATCGAAACAGAAAACTGAAATAAACCTCGTCGGCATCCGTTGGGGTAAAGCTGACATGGGCGGCACTGAATAAGCCGCCATTCGTTCGGGAGAGGATCAAACGCTGATCTCCACCACCATGTGCAACGGAACCGCTTGTGTAGGAAAGCCCCCCCGTGTCCACCACCGTGTAGGTGCGGGTGCCGGAATCCACAGTAAACCCAGCCTGATTATGAAGATCCCCTGTATCCAGCGACTCAAAGTCCTGGGAATAAATCAAGGTCCCCATCACCGGCTGGGCGGCGAGAAAAAAGATGGCGGCGATGGTGGCGAGGCGGGCGGGGGTGCGTTTTGAATGGGTTGTCATGTTTCTTGCTCCGGTATGGGTTTTCAGATGTTCGTTTATACCATAGGCCCGCAAAGGAAACCCAATGCCATTTTGCGTCAATTCATGTAATTTTGCGTCAGGCCGCCTTGCGAGCGCAGCGAGCCTTTGGAGTGCGTCAACAAAGGCGCTTCGCGCGGCTCAGCCACCGTGAAAGCGGCAGCTAAAGCGACCGCACTCCAAAGGCGCTTCGCGCGGCTCAGCCACCGTGAAAGCGGCAGCTGAAGCGACCGCACTCCGAAGGCGCTTCGCGCGTTCAGCCGGTTACAAATTCGAGGTGATCATGTGGCCGGACTGCAGCCAGATCTCCAGCGGCTCTTCGAAATCGATTTGCACGACGGTGGCGTGTTTGTCGAATTCGGCGGCGGGCAGGTCGATCCAGAGCACCCCGGGGATGTCCGCCCAGGGCGCGCCGCCGAGGACCCGGTGGGTCAGCGCATGGCCGGTGCCGAGGCAACGCACGCGTTTGACCTTGCCCTTCAATCCCTTGACCGCGATGTCCTTCCAGGGTCGGTCGAAAACGAAAAGATAGAGGCTTTTGCGGTCTTTGGACAAGGTGCTGGCCCCGTAAAAAAGTCCGGGCGGCAGCCCCGCGACGGTGTCGTACACGGCGCGTTTGTGTTTGGCGATCCACGCCCCCAGGGTTTCCAGGATCTTGACCTGCGGGGCGGGAATGGTGCCGTCGGCCTTGGGACCGATGTCCAGCAGCAGATTGCCGCCCATGCCGATCACCTCGGCAAAGGTGCGGATGATTTGGCGCGGGGTTTTATGGTTTTTGTCTTTCGGCTGATAGCCCCAGGAGTCGTTGATGGTCATGCAAAACTCCCAGGGGCCTTCGGGTGCGACCGTAGGAATTCCCTGCTCCGGGGTTTCGTAGTCGCCGTATCCGCCCATGCGGGAGTTCAGCACCACGCCCGGACACCAGGTCAGGAGTTGTTTGCGAAGTTGTTTGAAATTCCAGTGTTCCGGCGCCGGTTCCCAGGATCCGTCGAACCAGAAAAGGTCTGGCTTGAAGCGGTCGCAGAGTTCCTTGAGCTGAGCGCGATGGAATTTCAGAAAGCGTTTCCATCGCTCCGGCTTCGCGACCCCGTCCATCGGATGCGCGAAAGGGTTGTTGTGCTTGGCGGGATCATAGTCCCAAGGAAGCATGGTGGGATAATCGGGATGATTCCAGTCGAGGTGGGAAAAATAAAGACCCACGTGCAGCCCTTTTTTGCGGAGAGCCTTCACCCACGGAGCGATCAGGTCCCGGGCGGCGGGGGTTTGTTTGACCACGCTCAAGTCGCTCTCGTTCGTGTCCCACAACGCCACCCCGTCGTGGTGCTTGGTGGTCAGCACCGCGTATTGGGCGCCGGCCCGCTTGAACAGATCCGCCCAAGCCTCGGGATCATATTTGGAGGCGGTGAAACCTTTGCACTGGGCCATGTAGTCCTCATGCGAGATCTGCCCCCGGAAAAACGACCAGGATTCGCTCACCCCGTCCACCGCGTAAATCCCCCAGTGAATGAAAATGCCGAGTTTGGCTTCCGGAAACCAGGGGGCGATGGCGGGAGGGGATTTTTTCATGGGAATCACGCTTTGTTGGGGGTTGGGGAGGTGTGAAGATCGCATTTCCAGCAGTCCGACAGAATAGTTAGTCAAATCTCCTGCAAAAGTCAGGCTTTTATTACGGCGCATACGAGGTTTCCGACCTTTTTCCATTTTCAAAAATTTCCGCCTTTACAGAGCGGGGGTTTCCCGCCAGTCGTAAGGGATGCTCACCTATAAGCTCCAGAATCTCCCGCCATCCGAAATCCAATCCCGTCCGGCACTGCGCTTGCAGCGCGACACCCCCGGAGAAATTCTGGAGATGCGCATCGAATCGGGTGCCCTGTCTCCTCGACACTGGCTGACGATGGACCTCTTCCCGGAATCGGAAAATGTCCTGGTCTTCCGAATCTGCCTCTATGCGGAAGGGGTCGACAAACCCTTTGAACTGCATTTCTCCGCGCTACCCATGTGCCAGGCCCGCCTGCGTATCCCCCTGACCGCCTGCAATCAACAGGTTTGGCGTTTCCCCCGGGACGGGGCCCTCCTCAAACCCTGTTGCTATGGCGCGCGTCTCAACCCGCGTCGTATTTGCAAGCTCACCCTGGAAATTCTGCGCAAGGATACGGGCACCGCGCTATGGCGGCAGACCGAGCCGACCTTTTTGGACCATGAACCCGAACCGCTCACGGAACCGTGGCTCCCCCACGGTCCCCTGGTCGATGAATTGGGCCAATCCCTGCATCGAAACTGGCCGGGCAAAACCCAAGGCTTTGATGAATTCCAGACGAGACTGCTGGCGCAACAAACCCTGGAATCCGATTTCCCTGCCGAATTTTCACGGTATGGCGGATGGAAAGACGGCCCCCGTCAAGAGGCCACGGGCTTTTTCCGCACCACCCGGCATCAGGGCCGCTGGTGGTTGGTGGACCCGGACGGCTTTCTGTTCTGGTCCACCGGTCTCGACTGTGTCAGACCCAGCGTCACCAGTGCCATCGAAGGGCTGAAATCGGCCTGCCAAAACCTGCCCGTCCTCCGCAATCCGTACGGGATTTACACGCGGGACGGGAACCGCAACCAGATCTTTGACCATCTCGCCTGGAATTTTCTCCGCGTTTTTGGAAGGGCTTGGAGCCAATACTGGCGCGATATCACCTCAAACCTCATGCGCGACTGGGGCTTCAACACCGTGGCCAATTGGTCCGACACCGACCTCGCCCGTGAAGCGGAAATTCCGTATGTCATCACCCTCAAACCGGATTTCTCCGCCTGCCCCATGATCTTCCGCGATTTCCCGGATGTTTTTGAATCCGCCTTTGCACAAGCCGCGAAGGATCTGGCCGAGCCCCTGCTGAAGCACAGCGATGATCCCCTGGTGATCGGGTATTTTCTCATGAACGAGCCGCTCTGGGGTTTTGCGTCCCTGCTTCCGGCGGAGGGTTTGTTACTGACCTCGGGAAGCTCGCCGGCCCGGGACGCCTTCGCGAATTTTTTGGAACAGCATCCCGGCAGCGGCCTGGATGCGGATTCCGTGCGCGGCGGCAAGGTGATTTCCAAACCACCCCTCAAGGCGCGCGACGTCTGCGAAGAGTTCAGCCGACTGATGGTGGAACGCTATTTTCGAATCCTCAACCAAGCCGCCCGCGCAGCCGCGCCGCATCACCTCAACCTCGGCATCCGGTACTTCACCATTCCCCCGCCCTGGTGCTTGGAAGGCATGCGGGGCTTTGACGTCTTCAGCATCAATTGCTACAAACCGCGTCCGCCCGCGGATGAACTCTCCGCGATCGCCGCCGCCGTCGGCGCGCCGGTCATTATCGGAGAATGGCATTTTGGGGCCTTGGATGTCGGTCTGCCCGGCAGTGGCATCGGCCATGTGAAAGACCAACGGGCCCGGGGCGACGCCTACCGCGTCTACCTCGAACAGGCCGCCGCCCATCCCGACTGCGTGGGCGCCCATTATTTCACCCTCTACGATGAAAGTTATCTCGGACGTTTCGACGGCGAAAATTGGAACATCGGTTTCCTCGACGTCTGCAATCAACCTTACCAACCAATGGTGGACGCCGCGAAAGAAACCCACCGCCGCCTCTACGAAGTGGCCTCCGGCCACACGCCCCCGCTCGACGTCCCGATCGAATATCTTCCGCTTTTGTTTTTTTGAAACCAGCATACTATACACGATGAGAATCATCAAAACCCCACATCCCCTGTTCACCCATGCCGGGAAAGCGTTGCTACGGCAAACCTTGCGCCCACCGCGGACCGAAACCCAGGAAGGCGTTTTATAATGGTGGTTGAGCATTCAAACGCCAAGGTGGCCGTCATTATCCTTCACTATGATCGCTCTGAATTGGCTTCGGAATGTATGGAGTCTTTGACGCATCAAACGCATACGATTGATCGTTTGGTTTTGGTGGACAATGGGTCCGGCGATTGCCTTGCGCCCGCGACTGAAAAATGCGGTTTTCAAACCCATATTTTACGCCTCGAAGAAAATCGCGGCTTTTCAGGCGGTGTGAACGCGGGCCTCCGCTTTCTTCTCCAACAGGGAGGCTTTGAGTATTTTTGGTTGTTAAACAATGATACGCTGTGTGACCCGGACGTTTTGGAGAATCTGGTGAAAATGCTCGATGCCCACCCGAAAATGGGCGCTGTGGCCGGAAAATTGGAGGAGCGGCAGTCCGACGGAACCTGCACCTATATCACGGGGGGCAAATTCCCGTATCCCGCGCTGATTCCTTTTGTTGCGCATCCCGGGGATCCCGTGGACTATCTTTGCGGCGCCTGTTTGCTGATCCGAGGGGAGGCGCTTGAGCAGGTTGGGCTTTTGGATGAAAAATATTTTTTCTTTTTTGAGGATGTCGACTGGTGCTTCCGGGCACGGAGAAACGCATGGACACTCGGTGTCAGCGAAAAGGCGCTGGTCCGACACCGAAGGTCATCCACCATTGGAAGCATGCATCGATTGCGGGCGGCATACTACCGCAGGAGTTATATTCGTTTCCTTCGTAATTACTCCCGTGCCCCCTTTTTGCTGGCGCTCGTGACCACTGTTTTTCGTCTTTGCGTGGACGGACTGGGGCGGCGTTGGGAGGCCTGTGCGGGGACATGGGACGGTTGGCGTCAAGGATGGGCGGAGGGGAAGCGATGAGTCGGGATGAAGACGTGGCGGCCTTTTGGTCCGAACAAAACGAGTCCAATGCCTTTTCGCCAGACGTGTACTGGCTGGCAAACCCGATTTTGCAACGGCGTTACCAGCAACAGGCCACTGGAGGAAGTTCATATCCACACTGGCTCAATTATTGTGTCGGCGAAATCCTTGGTGAAAACGCGCCGGTGGAGCGGATGTTGAGCATTGGCTGCGGTACGGGGGAATTGGAACGACACCTCGCAAGAAAAAAGGCGTTTCGGAGGATGGATGGCGTGGATATCGCCCCACGCAGCGTCGAAACCGCCCGGAAACTGGCGGCGGATGAACAGTGGGAAAGCATCGAATATTTCTGCCGGGATATCGAAAAATCAGGCTTCCCCGGCGATGCGTATGATGCCATCTTCTATAATATGTCGTTGCATCATATGTTTGACGTCGATGCGGCGGTTCGCCGGTCGGCGCAGGCCTTGAAGCCCGAAGGGCTGCTGTTTTTGAATGAATACATCGGTCCGAACCGCTTTGATTTTTCCGAGCGTGAACGTGAAGCGCTGCGCGCGGCCTTTCAACTCATCCCCGGGAAATACAGGCGGTCCCTCGAGCCGAAAAACAAGGGAAAGCTACTGAAAGAAGTCTCCATTCCGGATCCGGTTACCGTATCAAGGGAGGATCCTTCCGAATCGGTTCAATCCGCTGAGATCGTTTCCGCGGTCGAACGACATTTTGAGGTGCTGGCCTTTCATCCCATTGGCGGCACGCTCTCCCAATTTCTGTTTCACAACATCGCCGGTCATTTTCATGAAGGTGATTCCGAATCCATGCGCGTTTTGGAGATGCTGATTCAGATTGAAGACACCTTGATGCGCACAAAAGATATCCCGCCGCATTTTGCATTCATTGCGGCCAAACCCAAGTGACCTTCTTCATCATGCTTTCCCACTCAACGAACGGGCTCTGGCCAAATGGAGAGAAGCTCCTCCAGCGCGGATCGAAACACGTCTTCCGAAAGCTCTCTCTCCACGGCCTCAAGTCCCGACGCCTGGACCTGTTGCCAGCTTGTTTCATTTGAATATGCGGACACAACCGCCTCGGCAAAGGCCTCCGCTTCGGCCGGCGCCACCCACAAATGACAGTCGGGCGCCCATTGCAACTGTTCGGCAAGCATCCGGGTCGCCACCACGGGAAGCCCCTGGGCCACGGATTCATAAATTTTGATCGGGACCCCGGCGGAATAACGTGTCGGCGCAATGAACAAACGGGAATTCGCATAGTATGGGGCCAGATCTTTCACTTGACCCAAGACATGGACGTCCTCCTGACTGGAAAGCTGCCGAATGCGCCGTGCCCCGGACGAGCCAATGATATCAAGGGTCAAATCCGGAATCCGCATTTTCACCAAGGGCCAAACATGGGACACAAACCAGACCATTGAATCCACGTTCGGCGAATCATCAAGATCCAGGTTCCCGACAAACAGGAGCCCTTTCCGAGCGGAAAATCCGGCGGAATCCGGGCGGGTTTTCACAATATGTTTGAGCACGTGCACCGAAGGGATTCCATGACGACGAAACTCATCGGCATCCTGCTGCGAAACGGCCACGCAGGCACGGGTGTCCCCCGCCAACTCGATTTCTTTCTGAATGAGGGATGACGCCTGTTCCAAATCCATGGCGTCGCCATCCAATACGTGCTTTTTCAGAACGTCCCTTTGCGCAAAAATGGCCTCTGCATCATAAATCGTGACCGGAGCGGCGGTCATCACCTTGCCACAGGTTTTCACCGCATCCATGTTGTGCGGGCGGCTGATCCAAATGACATCGTAATAATTTTTACGGCTCTCCATGAATTCAGCCAGCCGGAGTTTCCCCATCCCCGTCATGAGCTCGATGAAGATGTCTATGTCCCTGTAGGCGCTCTCCCAGTCCGGCTCGTTGTACATGTTCATAGGATAAACGGTGACGTTGTATCCAAGCTTTACCATCCAGTTGACGATCGCGTTCGCGCGCGGAAATCCCGACCCCATGTCAATGTGAGGCACGCAATCGTCGATGTACAAAATTCGTTTTTTCTTGCGCGTTTCTTGGGAAAAACGGGCCAAGGGGATCATATTCCGATTGTACCGGAGTTGCGACTTCAACATGCCACTTTGCATTTCGGCAAAAACCGTTCGGTTCTTTTTTTGCAATTCGATGGCAGCGTCCGAAGGCTTGCCCCCGAATTCCGCATGAAGCACCACGACACGGGGATCATAGAGGACGCGGTACCCGGATTGTTGAAGCTGGAAACAGTAGTCCACTTCTTCATAATACGCGGGAGAATACCGTTCATCAAACCCGCCGTGCTGCTGGAACAGCCCGGTATAGGTCAGGAGAAAGGCCCCGGAGCAAAAATCCACGTCGCGGGCAAAATGATACTCGGGACGATCCGGGTCGTCGTCACGACCGTAGCCGAGACAACTTCCGTCGGACCAGACGATGGAACCGGCTTCTTGCAAACGATGCGCCGACAAAAGCAATTTGCCGCCCACGGCACCGGCTCTGGGGGTCTGACGCAGGGTTTCGACGGCCCTTTCCATGGCCTCGGGGGCCATCCGCGTATCATTGTTCAGAAACAGGGTGAATTTTCCGCGGATATGAGGCAGTGCCTGGTTATTGGCTCTGAGAAAATGCAGGTTTTCGGTGTTGCGCATAACAACCGCTCCAATGATCGTGTCCAGCAATTGACCCGTTTCGTCGGTGGAGGCATTGTCCACCAAGATCAGCTCATAAGATGAAAACGTACTTTTTTGCAGGGCTTTCAACGCGGTCAAGGTCCAATCCGCGCGATTGTAAAGCACCATGATGATCGATACGAGCGGCGGCGTGTTGGTACGCGCAAACGTAATCACATCCCCGTTGTCGAGATATGCCCGCAGCGCGGTGTCCCGTTCCCGTTCCCCTTGCGTCCGTGCGTCGGCAATTTCACGTTCCGTGATTGTCCGGGCCCTCCGCGAGGCTTGGGGCACATACTGCTCGAAATCCTGCATGGCGGCTTTCGGAGAATCCACGGTCAGGGCTCTGAATACGATCATGAGCCGTTTGGGGGTAAACTGTCGCAACACGGGAAGCGGGTGACGCAGCGTTCCGGTGATCAGTTGACAAAGGAATTGCCCCCGATCTGATTTCGGACGGAGTGCGTTCCGAATTCGCCTTCCCCATCGTTGGGCATGGCCTACGAAGCCACGAAAAGCATCATGAAAAAGTTGGGTTTTCCTCTTTTGGGGTTCTGTGACGCATTCCTCCCGCAAGGCGGCGATGTCCGCTTGATATGCGTCGATTTCCTTCTCTTTCTCAAGGATCTCAAATTCAAGCGATACGATTTCTTCTTGAAGCGCGGTTCTTTCCCGGGCCCAAGTCCCCGCTTTGTTCACATCGGCAGGCAGAAAAAGCTTTCGCGTTTGGTGAAACGTATCGTAAATTTCATCCAAGCGGCCATAAATTTCCGATTGATCGGATGAGGGGGCACTTCCGGACAATTCCCGTAGCGCCTCAAACGTCTTCTCCACGATTTCGTGGTCGGGATGCATGGGCGCTGCTGTCGCCCGATGATGCCTCAAGTTCGGGGAGATAAATTCGCACACGTCCTCCGCTCTTTCCGTCAGGAGGTCGTGCAGGGGTATGTTCAAGGTATTGAGCCCCGCGCGCATCGTGGGGATGGGCTCCCGGATCAGGGCGTCATACGTGATCACGCAGCGTGGCAAACCGCGTGTTTCCCGCTCTGCCGTCAGCATGTACGACATCCACAACAACAGCGCCTTTTCCGTGCTGAAGTGATCTCTGCGCTGCAAGGACGCGGTCACTTCGAGGGGATGGCGGAGCATCAAAATGTAGCGCGGTTGAACCGAAAATTTGTTCAGTGCCATTTTCCACCAAGGCAGCAGGAGCGAGAGGCGCGGATCCTTCATGCCGATCAATGGCACGTCGGGAAATTCCTGACGAAGCAACACCTCCAATTCCGATTCCAGGCCCTGCAGTTTCGGAGAGGTCGACCACTTCTCCGGCAACGGAAACGGATCGTCCCATTGCAGATCGAAGGCCCGCAGCATCTGGTCGTTCAAAGCGGTGACACGATTGTTTTCGAAATATCCCTTGGGATTTTCAGGATGGGGCAGCATCAGATCCCGCCCCAGCCGAACCCCCAAAATCGAAAGGATCCCGCTCATCGCGGACGTGCCGCCGCGATGCATGCCCAGCGTCATGATGCAATTTTTTTCCTGATCCGTTGTTTTCATTTGATTGTGCGGATTCACAGCAAAGATCTCACGGATTCAGGATAGTTTAAGTCTTTCAGCAGATCACCGGCAATGTTTTCGAAAAGGCGCACGTCCTCCTCGTTCATCTCCTTGCGCCACCGGCCGATCCGACTCGGGTCCGGGGGGTGCTTTGTCCGCTCAAAGATCGCTTTCCGTTGTTCGGCGGTCACCAAGCTGTCCCCTTCTTGCTGATCCCCCAACTCTTGGAGCCGAGCCTCCGCGTATCGGTGGTAATCCAGTTGGACGGGATCGAAGGGCAAGTCGATAAAATCGCCGACACGCCGCAAGACTTCTTCGGGATTGGCGATGAGATCCTCAAAACGAATTTCCAAATAATGCGGAACGAATTCCGCCTGCTGGCGGGCTTCCCGAATGTTCCATACCCATGATGACGCGGCGGCGCGGACATCCTTTCCAGGACCGAACCAAAGATCCCTGTGGCTGACGGCCACATCGCGGCCGTCGCGAAGGATATGAATGAAATGCGCCTCCGGGAGCATGGACGCGATGGCATGCATGGAACGATTGTGCAGCGGGGTTTTGTCGCCCACGCGCGGCGACCCGTGCTTGTCGGCATACGCACGGTATATTCGTCGAATGGTCTCATCGGGTTTTTCAGGATCATGTCGGCGGATCACCTTCTCCCAGGCCTCGTCCGGGAGCCCCATATCGGTCCATTTTGGATTTCCCCTCACCAAGGATTCCAATCGTTCCACATCGGAGGGGTCCTCTTTGAAAAGGGCCAGCACATCCGGCAGCCAGTGGGTTTCAGGGGTCATCACCATGTCCGGATGTGCATCCAGCATCAAGCGAAGCAAGGTGGTGCCGCTGCGGCCCACGCCCACGATAAATGGCATGGGCGCATGGCCGGTGTCTTTGGGCGAAAGAATTTCCGGCGCCTGGTAGTCGGGTCCCGCTGAAAAGAACAGGTGATGCGAAAGCGGAAGGTCCGCCCGCCACCCCTCAATGGAAAGATCCAACATTTGATCGGGATCGGGCGGCACGATAAACCCGGGCGAGGTGGCCACGCGGTTGAGGTGCCACCCTTTTTGCAGTTCCGGTCCCCGGAAAACGCGGCCCAAATACTGCCTTCGCAAATCGTCCAGCGACAGCCCCACGTAGTGTTGCAAACGGATTTTTTCCTTGGGGATTCGGTCGGCATTGACAGTCGCGCCGTGTCCACCGGTCGCAAACCATGCGGCGGTGGCGGCGGACTTTCTGACACAACGATGCAGGGTCCGGCCCGGCGGGGCAAAATGGTAGTACAATTTCATCTCGGATACAAAATCCGAGCCCGAGTAATCCTCATCGTCCGAGGTCGGGACAAAAACAAACTCATCGGCGTCAATCACCTCCGCGTCCGTTTGATGCAGGCGCTCGATCATTTCCCTCAGGCTTTCTCCGGATACCGGAGATTCCAGGATTTCATCGCCGTCGGCGTGAAGGACCCAATCGTGTGTTGATTCGGCGAACACCTGATCTTTTCGCTTGAGCATGTCTCCCCACCGGAAATAACCGTCGAAGGGATGCTTCTCGTAACCGATCACGGTGGATGGCCCATGGCTTTCCACGATTTGCGCCGTTTCATCCGTGGAACTGTGGTCAATCACATGCACATCAATATTGTTCTCCGCATAGTGTTGCAAAACACGACCGAGGGTCTTGGCCACATTTCGCACCGCCAGAATCGCGAGAATGGAGCAGGTCGACTTCGGAGTGTCGGGTGGCGTCTCATCATCCGGAAGAATCCGCACGTTCGGCTGGAGGTTGAAAAAGATTTCCCCCGTTTCGATGTTGCCCATCACGGGCTGAACCCGGAACACAAAGGTGTCCACTTTCCGGTGCATGAGGGTTTCATCTTTGTCTACCCGCCCGTACACCCCGGCATTCATGAAATACACCCCCGGATTCAACCGGCAATCAAAGGCAAACTGAACGCGTACCCGCGTCCCGGGCTGCACCTGTTGGATGCACTGCTCGGAGGACATGGCGGAAAAGGAACCGGCATATTGGATTCCGGTTTTATTCCGGAATGCGGTTCCAAAACGAACGTGAAAAGCAGGGCGATCAAAGGTCACGTCATACTGGCAATGATAACGGAGTCCTCTTTGCAGTGCGTTTACCTGACGGCCTTCGCTGTTGATCAGCACCATCTCCCCGATTCTGGCCCCGCGGCTTTCATATTCCATGGGTTCCTGGGGTTTTAATTCCGACTCAAAGGCGTCCTCGACCCTCTCCGTTCCCAATGCGGCCTGTTGCGGAACGTGTGACGGCGCATTTGCCATGGCAATCGGAATGGACTGCCGGACCTGCTCCCGTTTGTCGGGGGGCGCGAAAATCATTCGACGGTAGTGCCCGAGAATGTCGCGGGGATGTCCGGTGGCCAGCAACTCGCCTCGATCCAACAGCATCGCCCGGTCACACAGCTCAATGATTTGGGTGGCCGCATGGGAAACGAAAACGATCGTGGTGCCACTGGCGCGCAGGGCCCGAATCCGGGCGAAGCATTTCTGCTGAAAGAGTTCGTCCCCGACCGCCAGGGCCTCGTCTATGAGCAGGATGTCCGGTTCAACATGAATCGCCACCGCGAAGGCCAAACGCAGCATCATGCCGCTGGAATAGGTGGTGACAGGCTGATCCACGAAGGCGCCGATGCCCGCGAAGTCCACGATCGCATCGTAGCGTGAAGCGATCTCTTTTGGCGTCAGCCCCAGGATCGCCCCATTGATCCAAACGTTTTCGCGCCCGGTATAGTCGGGATTGAACCCCGCCCCCAATTCCAGCAAAGAGGCCACCCGCCCCTGAACATCCACCATTCCCTGGCTGGGCACCAAGATGCCGGCCACAAGCTGCAGGAGGGTGGATTTGCCCGAACCGTTGCAGCCGACGATGCCCATGGTCTCGCCCCGGTGAATTTGGAACGATACATTCCGCAAGGCCCGAAAATCACGGTGATATTGCCGACGCCATCCCAGAAACATCTGTTTCATTCGGTCACGCGGCTTTTCATACACCGCATAACTTTTGGACAAGCCCTCCGCTTGGATCGCTTCGTCAGAGGACATCCGCAAACCCCTTTCGTGTCAATTGAAACCAAGCGAAACCCAACCAGGCCGCCAACACGGCATACCCCCAAAAGAGGCCCAAGTGTGTAAAGTTCGGCGGACTGCCAAAATACATGACGTCCCGCACCATTTCCACCGAAAGCACCAACGGATTCAGCCGCATCCAAGTGTGATAATTCTCAGGCATCGCCGACAAGGGGTAAAAGATGGCCGACATAAACAAGAGGATCGAATTGCAGATCCCAACGATATGGGTGACATCCCGCAAATAGACCCCCAGGGAAGCCAACAGCCAACTGATTCCAAGGGAAAACAGGCACAAAGGCATCAAAATCAAAGGCAGCCAGACAATCGTAACGGGCGGAATTCCGAATAAAATGACATGGGCGAACAGCCAGACGGCCAGACTCACCAGCAAATGGAAACATGCCGAACCCAAAATCACAATCTGTAGAATTTCCAGAGGGAAAAACGTCTTTTTCACATAGTTCACATTTTCCAAAATCAGCATGGGGGCCCGGCTGAAGCACTCCGAAAACAGATTGAACACGATCAATCCCGCGAAAAGAATCAGCCCGTACTCCACCGTTGATTCCGTCCGATCCCCCCATCTCGCGGAAAAAACCACGCTGAACACAAACGTGTAAACGACCAACATAATGAGGGGATTGAACAAGGACCAAAGCATACCCAGAAAAGAACCCTTGTATCGTCCCGTGATCTCGCGCTTGGTCAGCGAGTACAACAGATAACGATGCTGGTAAAAGCCGCAAAACATCCCGGACGGAGAAATCGAATAACGCTTCATATTTTAAGGAGATGAAGACACGTTTCCCTCTGAATTGGGCAGTGGTGGATTTGGGATTTTGGCTTTACATTTCATCCTTGGGATATAGTCGGGAGCAGTGCGGAGGTCAAGCTGAATGATCCCCGGACATCCCCTGTTTTTAGGAAAGAAGGCAAACGATGAAAACCCGCAAAACCTCTTGTCTGATGTTGATCCTGGCTTCCTGTGCATGGCTCACCGTTAAAGCCGAAGAAGCCGCCGAACCTTCTCCACCGTACCCAAATGCCGCCACTCGAAACCGTCTGTCCGAAGATCTCCGTTCCTTGTATGCAGAGCTGGAGTTGCTCCAGCAATATTTGCGGGAACCCCGGAAGGAACACAATGAACAGATCATGATCCGTGATCTGGAAAAACGTCATCAAGAAATCATTTCCATGGATCTCAGTAAATGGCATGAACTTCAGGCCCTCCAATTTGCGGAAAAACTTCAAAAAGAAATCCCCGAGCCAACGCGGTACGAGCCCGATGCCGTGACGGAGTAAAAGCCGATCCGAATCCGCACTCGTCACTCGACACTCCGCACTCGTCACTCCGAACTCAATTGGGGTTCGAGCTTCGCAGTTGGACGGCCTGCCCGCCGAAGCTCGGAGAGCGTGGGAGGGTCCGACGTTCTCATGGACGGACAGGAATGTCCGTTCTCCGTTTCCGCCTTTCCCGCCTCCGGCACTGAGGCAGATCTATGATTCGCACTGCTGAAGCTTGCTATGCAAATCGTGTGGCAAGTCGTGTGGCAAATCGTGTGGAGTGCGGAAGCTTGCTTCCGCTTTGGGGCGGCAAAGCTTGCTTTGCGGGGAATCAACATATCCAATCTCTACGGAAGCAAGCTTCCGCACTCCAATTTAAAAAATCCCCGTTTCCGCCTTCCATGCGCGGCGCAGCCGCAACCCTGCAATCCCCGCAATACCTGCCCGGCACAACCGCAACCCTGCAATCCCCGCAATCCCTATACGTGTCCATCCGTGGTTCCTTTCCAAAACCCAAGCCCACAACCCCGGCATCAGTGAAAATCAGTGGGATCAGTGGTTCATTTTTGAGAGGTCAGAGGGAGAGAATGAGAGACAAAGCTTTGGACAAAGGCAAATGCATGCCCCCCTTAGCCCCTGCCAATACGGCGATTGGCGCTCCTGTCCCTCGTGCCCCGTCGATATACGTTCGAAGTTGGACGTTCAATGTTCCGCAAAATCCGTGGCCATCTGTTTCCGTGGTTCATTCCTGCCGAAGGCCAACCACTGAACGCACTGATCTTCACTGAGCCGACACGATGGGAATTGAGAATAAAGAATACAACTGGCGGTTCAATCATTCGAAAGCCAACCCCTACAAAAATCCGTGAACATCCGTGTCCATCCGTGGTTCCCCATTCCAAAACCAAAGCCCTCATCCCCGGCATCAGTGCAAATCAGTGGTATCAGTGGTTCATTCCTCGGAACCCGAGCACCCAAAAGATCCGTGTCCATCAATGCCATCCGTGGTTCCCTTCCCCAAAAGCCAAGCCCAACTACCCCGGCATCAGTGAAAATCAGTGGTATCAGTGGTTTACCCAACAAGCCCAAAAAATTCCGTGTGTTCCGTGGTTGAGACTCATTCGTTCAATCGGCAAATGTTATCGGCAAGGGACTGCCGATCTACGGTTTGGCTTATCGACAAGGGACTGTCGATCTACTTTCCGCTTATCCTTGTTCGCTCGCCGGCTTGCCGCGAAAGGGTCGGGCGACAAATTTGAGCATCGCCTTTTCTTTGGCCCAGAAAAATTTGAACTGCCCCAACAGCGTGCCGAATATCATGAGCATGACCTGATAGGTGGGGAAAATCATGAGGATGTAGGTGGGCACCTTGATCCATATCGAGGTTTCTTCCGTGAACCCGAAGAGCAACCAGACAATGGGACGAATCCGGGTGATGGAGAGGCCCGCGAGGGAAAACGTCAATAGAATGGCGGTCACCTGCCAATTGGAGGTGATCCCCCATTTGACTTTGAGTCGATCTGTCCAGGCGGGCATGGGGCGGATTTAGTCCTTATCCCCGGCAGCGTCTTCGGCGGTCAATTTCTTGGCCGCTTCGTAAGAATCCACTTTCTCGGCAAAATCCACCAGCATGACCACGTCGGGTTTGCGCACTTCGAGGGTGCCCTCCCCAAAGACATACCATTGGGTGCCGGAGGAGGTGATGACTTTTCCCGGTCCCACCAGCAGGGCGGTGATCATGGGCGCGTGGCCGGTGAGAACCCCGAAAGACCCTTTGTAGCCTGTCGCCTGCACGGTATCGACGGTATCGTCGAATATCGGGCCTTCGGGGGTGAGAATGCGGAGGTTGTAACTCATGTGCGGGGATCCAAATCAATTTACATGTTGGCGGCTTTGGCCAGGGCATCGTCGATGTTGCCGACCAGATAGAAGGCCTGCTCGGGCACGTCGTCGTGTTTGCCGTCCAATACTTCTTTGAAGGAGCGGATGGTGTCTTCCAATTCCACGTAGGTGCCTTTGAGTCCGGTGAACTGTTCGGCGACGTGGAAGGGTTGGGAAAGAAAACGTTGGATTTTGCGGGCGCGGTACACGGTCAGGCGGTCCTCTTCGGAGAGTTCTTCCATCCCGAGAATGGCGATGATGTCCTGGAGTTCTTTGTACTTCTGCAGAATTTCCTGCACCCCGCGGGCCACGGCATAATGCTCCTCGCCCACGACTTCGGGGGCGAGAATGGTGGAGGTGGAACTCAGCGGATCCACGGCGGGATAAATGCCCAATTCGGAAATGGCGCGGCTCAATTCGGTGGTGGCGTCCAAGTGGGCGAAGGTGGTGGCGGGCGCGGGGTCGGTGTAGTCGTCCGCGGGCACGTACACGGCCTGAATGGAGGTGATGGAACCGTCTTTGGTGGAGGTGATCCGCTCCTGCAGGGCGCCCATGTCGGTACCCAAGGTGGGCTGATAGCCCACGGCGGAGGGAATGCGGCCCAACACGGCGGACACTTCGGCGCCGGCCTGGGTGAAACGGAAGATGTTGTCCACGAACAACAACACGTCCTGATGCATGACATCCCGGAAATGCTCGGCCACGGTCAGGGCGGACAGGGCCACCCGGGCGCGGGCGCCGGGAGGTTCGTTCATTTGACCGTAAATCATGGAGGTTTTGTCGATCACCCCGGATTCGGCCATTTCTTTGAAGAGCGCGGTTCCCTCACGGGTACGCTCCCCCACCCCGGCGAAAACGGAATAACCGCCGTGCTCTTTGGCGATGTTGTGAATCAGTTCCTGAATCAACACGGTTTTGCCCACACCCGCGCCGCCGAATAGACCCACTTTGCCGCCTTTGCGGTAGGGGGCGAGCAGGTCGATGACTTTGATGCCGGTGACGAGAATGCTGTCGCTGGTGTCCTGGTCTTCGAACTTGGGGGCTTCGCGGTGAATGGCGGAGCGTTCCGTGCACTTGATGTCGCCTTGGTTGTCGATGGGATCTCCGAGCAGGTTCATGACCCGTCCCAAGGTGCCTTCGCCGACGGGCATGCTGATGGGGCGGCCCAAATCCTTGACTTCCATGCCGCGTACCAAACCGTCGGTGGTGTCCATGGCGATGGCGCGCAGAACGTTGCCACCCAAATGCTGGGCCACTTCGAAGGTGAGGTTTCCTTCCAAATCGTTGATGGAGGGGTTGCTGCAGGTGAGGGCGTTGAGAATCGCGGGCATGTCGCCGCTGGAAAACTCAATGTCGCACACCGCGCCCAAGACCTGGGTGATACGCCCGACGTTTCCAGTGGAGGAAGTGGCGTTTGAAGAGGAGGATTTCTTTTTTGCAGTCATAATAATTGGGGGGATTGGGAGATGGGTCAATCGGGGATGGGTTACAGCGCTTCGGCGCCGGAAATGATTTCAATGAGTTCGGTGGTGATGGCGGCCTGACGGGCCCGGTTCCGCAGCAAGGTGTTTTCCTCGATGAGGTTCGCGGCGTTCGTGGTGGCGTTGTCCATCGCGGTCATGCGGGCGCCGTGTTCGCCGGCCGCATTTTCCAGCAAGGCAAAATACACCTTGAAAGAGACCAGACGGGGTACGAGGAAAGAGAGCAGTTGCTCCATGCCGGGTTCGGAGAGAATGTCGGTGACCGGGGCGACGGCTTCGCTCTCCCCTTTTTCCAAATCCTGATCCGTCAACGGCAACAGTTGATGCAGCCGCGGAATTTGGGAAAGCGGGCTGATGAATTCGTTGACCATCATCATGATCCGATCAAAGGACCCGTCCAGAAACACTTTTTCCAAATGCTTCATCACCCGACTGGCGGTGTGGGCACCGGGGTCGGCGCTGACGAGATCGAATTGACGGTGAATGGTGGCCCGGGATTGGAAATGCAGGTATCCCCGGCGTCCACAAAACGCGAGTTCGTAATCAATGCCGTCGTCTTTGCGTTCTTCAAAATACCGTTCGGCAAAGCGAATTAGGTTGTTGTTGAAGCCGCCGCACAAGCCTTTGTCGGAGGTGAAAATCACCACAAGGACTTTTTTCTCCTCTTCGCGGGTCTTGAGCAGCGGATGCAGATTTTCATCCACATTCCCGGCAATCCGGCGGATCAATTGGTTCACCTCATGGGCGAAATCCTTGGCGTTGCGCTGGGATTCCTGTGCCTTGCGGAGCTTGCTCGCGGAGACCATTTTCATGGTCTTCGTGATCTTGCTCGTGTTCTTGAGGCTGTTGATCTTGCTGTTGTATTCTTTGATACTCGGCATTGCGTGCTTTCGGGGTCGGTTCGGGGGATCGGGCGGCAAACATCACGGGGAGGTCGGCCGCCCGATGAGGTCCATTGGTTATTTCCAAGTGCGTTTGAAGTCTTCGATGATGCGCTTCAATTCCGCTTCCACTTCGTCGGTGAGGGCGAGTTCCTTGCGGACCAACTTCGTGAAGTCGGCGTAGGAGGAATCGAGGGCGTCATTCATTTTGGCTTCGAATTCACGGATGCGGTCCACGGGAATGTCATCCAAAAGCCCGCGGGTCCCGGCGTAAATGATGACGATCTGTTTGACCACGTCCAACGGTTGGTGCACGCCCTGTTTGATGACCTGCATGAGGCGTTGGCCCCGTTCCAATTGGCGGCGGGTGGTGGCGTCCAAGTCACTGGCAAACTGGGAGAAGGCCGCGAGTTCGCGGTATTGCGCCAAGTCCAGTCGCAAGGTGCCGGCCACTTTTTTCATGGCCTTGATCTGCGCGTCGCCGCCCACGCGGGACACGGAAATCCCGGCGTTGATGGCCGGGCGCTGTCCGGCGTTGAAGAGGTCGCTTTCGAGGAAGATCTGACCGTCGGTAATGGAAATCACGTTGGTGGGAATGTAAGCGGACACGTCCCCGCCCTGGGTTTCAATCACCGGCAAGGCCGTCAGCGAACCCGCGCCCTTGGCGTCGCTCATTTTCGCGGCGCGTTCCAGCAACCGGCTGTGCAAGTAGAAAATGTCGCCGGGATACGCTTCGCGTCCGGGAGGACGGCGGAGGAGCAGAGAAAGCTGACGATAGGCCTGGGCCTGTTTCGTCAAGTCGTCGAACACAATCAGGGCGTGTTTGCCATTGTCCCGGTAATATTCGGCCATGGCGGTCCCGGAATACGGGGCCAAGAACTGCATGGCGGCGGGATCGGAGGCGGTCGCGGCGATAATGGTGGTGTATTCCATGGCGCCGTGCTTTTTCAGCGTTTCCACCACTTGCACCACCGTGGAACGCTTTTGCCCGATGGCCACGTAGAAACAGTGGACGTCCTGGCCGCGTTGGTTGATGATGGTGTCGATGGCGAGGGCGGTTTTGCCGGTTTTGCGGTCGCCAATGATCAATTCGCGCTGACCTCGGCCAATCGGGGTCAGGGCGTCGATGACCTTGATCCCGGTCTGCATCGGTTCGTGCACGTCTTTGCGCTCAATGATGCCGGGGGCCTTGACTTCAATCTGGCGCTGTTCTTTGGCCTGAATGGGCGGACCGCCGTCAATGGCAACGCCGAGGGCGTCGACCACGCGGCCGGAAAGAGCGTCCCCGGCGGGAACGGAGGCAATGGTTTCGGTGCGCTTGACTTGGTCGCCTTCCTGAATTTCGGTGTCGGAACCGAACAGGGCGATCCCCACGTTGTCTGCTTCGAGGTTGAGGGCCATGCCGCGCAGGCCGTTTTTGGTGAATTCCACCAGTTCCCCGGCCATGACACCGGAGAGACCATGCACACGGGCAATCCCGTCGCCCACGCTCAGGACCGTGCCGACCTCGTAAATTTCCGGGCCGGTTTTAAAGTCTTTGAGTTGTTGACGGAGGATGGAAGCCACCTCATCGGGCTGGATGTCGATGGACATATGAGATTCCTTGCTTAAGCGTTAATGACGTTTTGTTTGAAAGTTTTGAGTTTGGCGGCGAGGCTGTAGTCCTCGATGCGGTCACCCATTTGAATGAGAAAGCCCCCGATCAGGGATTCGTCCACTTCGCTGTGCAAGCGGATGCTTTTCCCCAGCCGGTCGGCCAGTTTTTGGTTCAGATCGGTTTCCTGTTTGGCGAGAAATTTCTCGGCGGACCGCAGGGACACGTTGACGATCCCCCGTTCCTCGTCCATGGAGCGTTCGATCTCCAACAGGATGTCGGGCAAGTCCCGAAGCCGTTCTTTCCGGGCCAGCAGGCGAAGAAACACGAGAGTAACCTCATGCAGCTTGCCCTTGAAGAGCGCGGTCAGCACCTCGTCCCGCTTGACGGCGGGGATGAGGGGGTGACTGAGGAACGAGGCGAATTCCGGGGAGGAATCCAGCAAAGCCGACAAGGCTTGGGCATCCTCGTATACCCTGTCCAGCGCGTCCGCTTCGCGGGCGGCACTGAACAAGGCGGGGGTGTATCGTTTGGCAACGGCGGACATTCGGAATTACATCTCCGCAATCAGTTGATCGGTCAGGGCCTTGCGACCCTTGGCGTCCAACGTTTGGTTGAGCAATTTCATGGTCAATTCGACCGCGACGTCGGCACTGCTGGCCCGAAGGGAGGCTTCGGCCTTGCCGCGCGCGGTTTTGATGTCCCGATCCGCGTTTTCTTTGATGATCAAGGCCTCTTCACGAGCCTTTTCCTCGATGCCGCGGGCCGCCTCTTTGGCGGCGTCGCGGGCATGATCGATCATCTCGCGGGTCTGCTTGTCCGCGTCCTCGACCATCTCCTTGATTTTGTCATCGAGCTTGGCCATTTCCCGGCGGAGGGTGTCCGCGTTTTCGAGAGACTGCTCGATTTCCGCTTCACGGTGATCCAGGTTTTCCAGGATTGGGGTGAAGGCGAATTTCTTGAGGATGTAGGCCGCGATGCCGAAGATCAGCAGAAACCAAAAGAACATGGCCGCATCCACGGCGGAAGATCCGCCGTGACTGCCCGCCACGTCATGGCCGGCGCCCGCGTGGGCTCCGGCTTGGTGACCGCCCGGTACCTCCTGATAGGTGGCAACGGCATGGTTGTGTGGGTTTTCCACCAATGTGTTTTCCGACATGGGAATGGTTCTCCGAAAAGGATTTCAGAGGACGGAATTACTTGCCAACGGCGATGATGCAGATCACGGCGCAGAAAAGGGCGACACCTTCGATCAACGCGGCCGCGATGATCATCATGGTCTGGAGCTTGGCAAGAATTTCAGGTTGACGTGCGGAACTTTCGAGGGCGGCCACGGCCACTTTGGAGATTCCAAGTCCGGCGCCGATGGTGACAAGACCCGCGCCAATGGCGGCGAATACAGCTGCTGACATTTCCATAATTGATTACCTTCGTTGTGTAGTTTGAGTTACGGTTGAAAAAACAGGGTTAATGTTCGGGATGCAACACCTGCCCCACGAAGATCGCGGAGAGCATGGTGAAAATGTATGCTTGGAGAAACGCCACGAGGATTTCAAGAAAATACACGAAGAGTCCTCCGAAAATCGCGGGCAATGCCGGCGCGCCGTAAATGACGATCAATCCGGTCATCGCAAACAAAACAATGTGTCCGGCCAGCATGTTGGCAAACAACCGGATGGACAGCACGATGGCCTTGATGAAGACACCGGCGATCTCAATGGGTACCAGCAAAAACAGGACCGGCAGGGGAATGCCGTGCGGTACGAAGTTTTTCAAGAATCCGAGAAATCCGAAACGATCGATTCCCAGATAGAGCATGGCCGCGAAAGTGGTGAAGGCGAATGCGCCGGTCACCCCCAACGAGGCGGTGGCGGTGGTGAACAAGGGAATGAGTCCCATCAGGTTCAAGGTGAGGATCAGGGTGAACTGCGTGAGAAAGAGCCAAGCGTATTGCCGGCCATCGACTTTGCCAAGATTCGCCACGCTGATATCATCGCGCACAAACACCACCACGCTTTCCAGCAAATTGGTGATGCCCCGCGGCACCCTGGCCTTTTGATCGTACACTTTGCAGTACAGCCAACAGAGCAACCCCGCCGCGAAGAGGCCCATCAAACCGGACAACTTGAACCAGGGAGGCAGATTCGCCCCGGCAAAATCCAAATGCACGGGGCCAATGGACCAGCCATGGCCATCCAATACGTGGTGGGTGATGTGATCAACCACTTGTTGCATTTTGTCAACGTTCTGTTCGGCGCTCATCCGTATGAAGGTTCGGGGTTTGAATTGAAATCAGGTGTAACCGCAAAATGCCCATTGCGAGGACGGCGGTATAGGTGATGAAAAACACGGGCACAAATACAGGGCTTCTCACAGCTTGCAACCCTATTAATAAAAAAATTGTGAAAGTATTCACGAATAGCTTGCCCATGATCCATAAAAGCCCGTAAATCAGGCCGAATGCGTCCCCGGTTTTCGCCTGTAACCGCGCTGCCAAGCCAAACATCACGTGATTGAACCCCAGGAGACCCAGTGCGGTCCATAGCTCGAAGCTCGTCAACGCACCGTCCAACCAATAGTGTATGCCAATGGCCAAACCGCCAATCAGTGCCGAAGAGAGCAACCACCAGACTACGGATAGAATTTTTTGCTTCATGGCGTGGCCCCCTCGTCGTTTACGTTTCCTGGAGTGTCCTGTTTGCGCAGGAGCGAATCGGAATCGACGGTGGGAACGGGCCTTTCCCCTCTTCGCACCAGTTTCCACACTTCGTAAGCGCCATAAATCAACCCCACGGAGATCCCCAACAGCACGCCGAGGGGCGCGCGACCCGTTTTTTCGTCCCACAAATGACCCAACCAACCGAAAAGGCCCATGGCCACGGCAAAACTGCTGCCGAACAACACGCCCGGATGGGTGCGGTTGCCGTCCGGCGGGTCGCGGCGGGCGTTCAAAAGGGGTTTGGGGTCGGAAGAGTCCTTGGGCATGGGGTTCATGTATCGATTTCAACCCGATGGATCAAGACTGGAAACCCGTTCTTTCGCAGAAAGATGATGCAAAATCGTGTGTTTGTTGTTGTAACACTCGGAGGGGTGCCTGCGGTGGAATTGCCTTTGCTTCCTTTGGGTAATCAAGGGGGTTCGTGCCCACAATACATGCACTTTTTTCGGTCCCGTTGCAAGATGCGGGCACATTTGGCGCATTTCCTTAATCGCAATTGTTTCCCCGATCCTTGTTGTCCGGATTTTGCGGGGACTTCTTTCGTCGCCTCTTCGGTCAAATCGGAAAGTTTCCGCTTGAGATCCTCTTCGGAGCACAGGCCTTTTTCCAGCATCAGTTCCTTCAACGCGCGAAGCACCACCGCCGTTTCCCCCAGCTCTTCCTCGAGTTCTGAAACACGCAACAACAACTTGCGCCGTTCCACGCTGGCACTCGTCTGCAACTTGGTTTGTTTCGAGCGCAAGTCCTCGATGTCGACCCGCTGTAAGAAATCATTGTCAAAAACATATTTCCATATGCTCATGGGTCTTTTTTTGGCTTTTCAGCCAAAATGTCAATGAAAAATTGTACCCCGCCGATGCGCAGATCTACAATCCCGTCCCCATTGCCCCGCCCCTTCAACGTTCGGAGTTGGACGTTCGATGTTCGGCGTTCGCTTTCCCCCAAGCGGCAGCTCTGGTCGTTCCTCCCGACGCTACCGCACTCCAAAGACGCTTCGCGTCCGCGCGTGGAGAGCTGTGGAGGCATGTTGGTTAAGCGCGGATCAGGATGAAGCGGTCATTCGACAAAGTGCCCCCAACGCAGATAAGGCGGGGACGCGAAGCGTCTTTGGAGTGCGTGTAGCGAGCTTGCAAGCTGCCGCTTTCCAGAACCTACGACCTCTTCCGAGGAGGTGACATTGAAATCCCCGGGTCTTTCAGGCCGTACTTTGTAGCATTTTTATGACCAAAACGCTACAAAGCACACACCTTCTGCCGAGGTGTCCCTATCTCTTCACCCCCTACCCCCTCTCCTCAAACACCTCCGCGCCCATCCCGGGCACTTCCGGTTCATCCGGCCAGTGCCAATAGCCCAACGCATAAAGCGAGGCGGCCTGCGGAAAATCCGCCACCGTGCAAAAGGCCTCGTATTTGGCCTGAAAGTCCTGCACCTGTTACGGGGTCACCGGCGGCGCCGCGGGTTCTGGCCGTGGCCGTAAGCAGCTCGCCCCAGTACGCGCAGCGCATGCCGCCGCCCGAGGCCACGTAAATCTCGCCGGGGCGGAGTTGATCCAGGGCCTCCGTCAATTTGCCGAAAGGCTGAGCCTGTTCGCCGTACACATCCATCATCAATACCGGCATGGCGAGGCCCGCGATTTTCATCTCCGGCAACATGGGACGCACCTCCGCCGGCAAAAAGCGGTGGTACTCCCCGAGGCCGTCGAGAACATCGCAGATCACCGGCGTGTAGAGCCGCTGCTGAAGAAGGGCGAAAAGATCGGTGTCGTTGTCAGGAATCGAGGTCATGGGATCTGGGGATGAGGGGTTGTTTGCGGGGACAGGGTTCATGCGGTTTCCCCCAGCAGGGCCTTCATGTAGCCCATCGCGAAGGCCATGCCAGCATGCAAGGGACCGGGCGCGGACATTTTGGGCGTGTGGTCCGGAATCAGCACCCCGTCAAAACCGCTTTCGCGGAGAAGGCGCACGATCACGCGCATGTCGAGGTCGCCTTCATCGATGAAGACTTCGTGATAGTTCGGCACCTGACCCCGCACATTGCGGAAATGGATATACCCGATGCGCCCCGCCTCGGCATAGTGCCGGGTCCACTCATACACACCGCCCTCGGTCATCTCCGCCAGACTGCCCAGACACAGCTCCAGCGCGTTCGACGGCCCCGGATTGAGATCGATGAGCTTCTGGTACAGCGAGGGCTGGTTGACCAGCCGGGGCTGACCTCGCAGACGCTCCACCGGCGGGTCGTCCGGATGGGCCGCCAGCCGCACCCCCGCTTGTTCCGCCACCGGAAGCACGTCGTTCAAAAACCGTCCCAGCCGGTCCCAAAACGCGTCCGTTGAGGCGGGCGCATGCGGTTTTCCGGCGGCCTCCGGATCGTACACCATATTCCAAATCATGCCGTCGGGGATCGGGGTTTGATCGATGACCCCGTTCATGCCGACCGACTCGGCCCCGCCGCGGGCGAAGTTCCCCGACACCCGGCCCGCCACCCCGGCCAGACTGAAATTGTATCCGATCAGGGGAATGCTCGCGGCGCCCACATTCTGAATCAGGCGGCAGAGGTGCGCGACCTGTTCATCCCGGCGCGGACCGTCGAGCAGAACATCATACCAATGCGCGGGATCAAAATTCTCAACCGCCTCCAGCACCAAATCGTGCCGGGCGAGATCGGCCTTCAGCCGCGCCAGCGCCTCCGGTTCCCAGAACGGATCGGAGCCGCCCGCGCGTCCCCAACCCACATCGCCGCCGACCGGCTGGTTGTCCTTGTCGGTGGCGCCGAAGTAATCGACCAGATGAACCACCACATGGGTGGCGCCGCACTGGCGGGCAAAGCGGTAATGCGCTTCGTTGAGTTGATGACGGTACAGTCCGAATCCCAATTTCATAGATGGCGAGATCCATAGAGGCTCGGCGTGGCAGTCGTCAACCGCAAAAAAATCCAAGCCCGTCAAATAATTGTTAACGTGTTAACAATACTCGGTGTTGCGGAGAGGATACATTCCATGCGATGATGTGTATGTTCGAGAAATGGGGACGTTCCCCACAGACGGTCCCCTCACACAAAAACGCTACAGGAGAAAAACATGAAGATGAACAAAAAACTTATATTTGCGGCCTTTACCGCCGCCGCCCTGCCCTTCGCGGCGCAGGCCTTGACCATCGGGTTTGAAACCGGTGAAGATTATGCTGCCGGAAATTTGGCGAACAATTCCCGATGGAGCGTAACCAATCCGGGCAATCCTGCGAATGCAAACCCGATCAACGTCACGGCGGGTGTGGGTGTGGGCGGAACACAGGGACTGTCCTCCAGTGCCGGAAGTGGCAGTAATTTCACCTACTACGGCTTCGATACCACCAATGCCGATCTCGGCTTCACCTTTGACAGCGAAAGCTCGATTCTGGACTACAGCTTTCAATGGCGGGCGACGGATGATTTTGCAGCAGCCTCCGTGGATATTTTCCGGTTTACGATTGGAAGCAGCGGTGCCGCCGGGGCAAGCGCGGCATTATCCCTGACGGTCCGTTCACATGGCGTTTTTGTTGTGCTAGACGGCGCTACAACGCGGACAGAGTCCAATTTGTTCACATCTGGCACCTACGCGACCATTTCGGGTCAGGTAAATTATGCGACCAATACCTACACGGTATTTGTTGACGACACCCAACAATTCACCGCTTTCAATGGCGGAAGTTTGGCCTTCAACAATGCGAACTCGGACAACGCCTTTATCCGCATTGGCAACCTTACAGGACAATCAGACGATTATGTGGCCTGGAACCTCGACAACATCACCGTCATTCCCGAGCCCTCCACCCTTGCCCTTCTCGGCATCGCGCTCAGTTCGATGATGTTCCTGCGTCGCCGCAAAAACTAAATCATTCACATTTGATGTGTGGGCCCCGGTCTTCCCGTGTGGGGGGAAGGCCGGGGTTTTTGTTTTCCGATTCAAAAGACCGATTGAATCACATAACCCTTACGGGTCGGAAATCTTTTCCCTCGACAGGTCAAAAGTCTTTCGGCTAAAGGGCAATTTTTCATGAACACCCAACGCAAAATTTTACACCTTGTCTCCCAAGCGCACCTCGACCCGGTCTGGCTCTGGCCTTTGCGCGACGGCGTGGCGGAAAGCCTGACCACCCTGCAAAGCGCGGCGGACCGGGCGGACGAAACGCCTTCCTTCCAATTCACCCGCTCCTCCGCCTGCACCTATCGCTGGGCCAGGGAACTGGACCCGGCCCTGTTTGCCCGTATCCGGGCACTGGTGGAAGCCGGACACTGGGAAGTGGTCGGCGGCTGGATCGAACAGCCGGATTGCAACCTCCCTTCCGCGGAGAGTTTTTTGCGTCAGTCCCTCTACGGAAAAACCTGGTTGCGGGAGGCGTTGGGACCAAAAGGAGACACCGACATCGGTTACAACGTGGATTCTTTTGGACACGCGGCGGGACTGCCCCAATTGCTGCGTCACACGGGATACAGCCGCTATGTCTTCATGCGCCCGCAGCCCGATGACGACGACGAGGTGCCCCTGCTTTTTTTCTGGGAAAGTCCCGACGGCTCCCGGGTGTTGGCCCAGCGCATTCCCGGCCTGTACGCGCAGTCCTACGCCGCCAGTCCCGACGAAGTGGAGGCGACGATCCGCCGGGCGGCCACCGAATTTTTTGTACCCGGTTTCCGTAATGGCGTGATGTGGTTCGGGGTCGGCAACCACGGCGGCGGCCCCACCCGAGAACATATCCGACGCGTGTTGGACCTGCAAAACGACGAGAGCCTGCCCGAAATTCGTTTCAGCACCCTCCGGGAATATTTTGACGCCGTGGAGGCGGAAGCCGCGATGGCGGATCTCCCGGTGCTGCGCCGCGAACTCAACGGCGTGTTTCGGGGTTGCTACAGTTCGCATCGGGCCATCAAACACGCCAACCGCCAGGGCGAACAGCTCCTTTTCAAGGCCGAAGCCCTCCAATTCGCCGCCGAACGACACGCCCCCAAGGAACTGCACGACGCCTGGTGGGAATTGCTGTTCAATCAGTTCCACGACATCCTCGCGGGGACCTGTACCGCGCAATCCGAGCGCGAAACCCTCGATCGCGCCGGCGCCGTGGTCCGCGACGCCCGCGACAGCATCCGCCGTTCCGTCTTTGCCCGCGCCCGCAGGGTGGATACCCGGGGCGAAAGCGGTTCCGTCCTCTTTGTCGCCAATTCCCTCCCCTGGTCCCGCACCGCCTTGGTGGAATTCGACACCTTTCAAGTCCCCCACGGGATATTCAGCATCACCCACCTCGAAACACAAGACGGCTCCCGGATTCCGATTCAATGGCAGCATGCCGACGCGAATCTCGGTCCCTGGGGCCTGCCTTGGGCCAAGCTCACCGCCCGCGTGAAACTCCCTCCCTGCGGTCACCGCGTCTTCCGCATCGCCGGACATCCCGTGGAACGCAAGGCCGACAACTCCTTCGAAGCCCGGGCCGCCGATCAACAGTTTTTCCGAAGCTCGGAAGAACTGGCGGAGGACGCTTCCGAGGTTCGGAAACCCTTGTCGCTCCCCTGCCCTTACCGACTGCGGGTCCTTCGCGACACCAGCGGCGCCTGGGGACATGGCGTCACCGCCTATCAGGAGGACCTCGGCGAGCCGGAGCATGTGGATCACCGCGTTGTGGAGAGCGGGGAGGTGTTGACCCTGCTCCGCGACACGTATCGCTGGGGCACTTCGGAGATTTGGGTGGATCAACTGCACCTGACCGGAGAATCTTTGGTGGAACTGCGCATCCATGCCGACTGGCATGAAAAACGGCAGCTCTTGAAAATCGCATTCGACACCGGACTCAGCCAAACCGCCCTGCTCACCCGGGGCGGAGGGAGTCTCGTCCGTCGTGACTGCGACGGCAGCGAACAGGTCTGCGCCGATTGGGCCGCGTTGGAGGGGGCGGACGGAGCCTTGGTCGTGCTCAACAACGGCGTGCACGCCTGTGCGGCGGTGGAGGGTCGGCTGGAGTTCACCCTCTTGCGGGCCGCGCCCTTCGCCGAGCATGCGCCCTTCAATTACACCGACGACACCCACGTGCATTTTCTCGATCAAGGCCTGCACGACATTCGCCTCGGTCTGCTCCGGGGAAAATCCGGTGCCTTGGATCTGCATCCCGACCGCCGCGCGACGGAATTCCAGAATCCGCCCGAAATCGTGCCCGACTCCGCCCACGCCGGCGATCTCTCTTGGGAGCAGTCCGGACTTGAAATCACCCCGGCCTCCGTGCAGGTGCTCGCGCTAAAGGCGGCGGAAGCGGGTCGGGGCTGGATACTGCGTCTGCAGGAAACCCGCGGCGAAACCGTGACCGCAACCGTGGGTGACTACGACACCTGCCCGCTGACCCCGCATGAAATCGCCACCCTTCGGCTCACGGAGGAAGGACGAATTCTCAAGTCCGATGGCATGGAGCAATGAAAGACTGCGATACACGCTATTTTGATCCGCTGACGGGCTCGGGGCAGGCACTGCCCAGACATGGCATGGGTTTCTGGATTCATGAGGCGGGATGGATGATCCTGGACGCGGGATGGGGCCATGCCGCCGTCCGCAGTCCGTTCTGGCGGGCCTACCACAATCCGGACGCGGGCGCCGCCATTCGCGTTGGTGGCAAAAATGTGCCGCTGGATCCGGACCGGGTGGTGCTGATTCCCCCTCTCTGTGTGTTTGACTGTGTTCCCGAAGCCGGGGTGCGGCATGTATGGATTCATTTTTCCGCCGACGCGCCCCTGATGCGTCCAGTACACCGGGTGTTGCCATTGCGGAGCGGAGAAGCGGAGATTTGGGCCGGACTGACGGTGAGTCTTCAAGAAAACACGGACCCAATCGTACGCTTTCATCTCGCCCGCGCCTGCCTGGATCTGGCCTGGTCCCAACTTCCGCCCGCCGAAAGCCAGGCGCCCGGCTCGCGGATGCGATCCTGGCTTCGGCTGATTCAATCCCGGTTGGACGCGCCGCCCTCGCTGGACGAAATGGCCAAAGTCAGCGCCATGGGCCGCCGCAGTTTTTTGCGCTGGTTCAAAGAAGAAACCGGACGCACCCCCGCGGATTATGCAATGGACTTGCGCATCCGCGAAGCCTGCCTGCGCCTGCGGTATTCGGAGGACTCCATCGACGAGGTCGCGGAAGCCACCGGCTTCGCCGATCGCCATCATTTCAGCCGGGTTTTCAAGCAACGCGCAGGCATGGCCCCGGCCACCTGGCGTCGTTTGGCATCCGACTGATCTGGCGATTCAAGAAAGCGTGACCGTCAGCCCATGTTCGGGGACACCCAATCGGTGGTGTTGCAACTGCTGATCCAACAGATCCATGGCGGCCTGCAGCAAAGGGGCGTCGGCTTGCGACCTTGCCCTTCTTTGCGCCCAGACACAGGCGGCGAGTTTGCTCCCTTCGGGAGCAGTTCCCACACAGCAAAAAGCCAACCCCTCCATCCACTCGGTGTGAACCGGGACCACGCCGCCAATTCGATACAGTACCGCACCGCGAATCCCGCGGGCGCGCAGCACATCCGCCAGACGGGCAAAGGACATCCGGGGATCGCCCATTTGAATGACATCCACCGCATACCCCGCTTTTTCAGCAATCTCCTGAAAGGCGTCGCGAAGGGGCGAATCAAAATCGACGCCTAATCGGCCTTCGACCACCAGGGCCACCGTCGGACGCATTTCTTCATGGTGGCGGGCTTTGAGCTTCATCATCACCCGTGAGAGTTCCGCGTTGGGCCGATATCCCAGTTCATCGGCGGTTTGTTTGACGGTTGACCGCATTTTCGTGGAAATGCGCGGGTTGTCCCGCAATGCCAGCGAGACGGTCGTGGGGGTCACCCCCACCATTTCGGCGATGTCCCGGAGCGTAGGCGGTTTGGCGGCGCGAATCATGATAACACCCTCACTTCGCAGATGCGGGCATGGTCCAGCCCCTGCGTGGCCAACACATGAATGCGCAGGCGGGTGAATTCCCGGTCCGGGTCCAGCGGAAGGAAATTGCGGCGCTGGAAGTTGCCGCGTTGTTGGGTCACGGTTTCCCATTGATTGTTCATATGGATCTCCACGTCATAATCCCGCACCGTCTCCGGTTGGGGACGCCCCCAAATCATGCGCGCGGTGAGTTTGTCACTTTGGGAATGGGTGAGAATACGATGCAGTCCGGTGTCGAAAATGATTTGAATCGCGCGGGCTTTCACGGGCTCCTCCCAACTCAACGCCAAAGTGGCGGGGAGGGATTGGCTCATCCACCGGTGCAGACCGGGAACGGTCTGATCCGGAGCGGTGCCGCCGGGTCCATGGGTGGATCGGGTATAACCACTGCAAACCTCGGCGGACGAAGCGCCCGGACGCTCACTGTCGGCTTGAATCCGGGCGCGGGGCGCCAGATCATCGGGGTCGTTGTGGGCCACGCCCGGCAGGAAGGCGTCTTGGCGCAACAGGCGCTGCTGAATGCGGGGCGCGGCGGCAATCAGGGCTTCGGGATCAAGGGATTCCCGTACCGCCAGGGCCACGGCCGTACCCAGCCCCTGCCCCACCGCCGCGCAGGTGCCCATCACCCGGGTGGAGGCGAAGGCGACGTGCGACGCGGAAAGATTGCGTCCGGCGAAATACAGGTTGTCAATGTCGCGGGCCATGCAACAGCGCAAGGGAATCCCGTAAAGATTGGGCACGTGAATATGACGGCAGGGAGACTCGTCGGTGGCATCCACCCCCGCCGGAGGATGCAGATCGATCGGCCAACCGCCATAGGCGATGCTGTCGGGATGGACGCTGGCCCGGAGCACGTCCGCTTCGGTGAGCACATGACGCCCCAGAAAGCGACGGCTCTCCCGCTTGCCGGGCACCCATCCAAACCAGTCCAAGGCCCAATTGGCGGACTGCGGAAAACGTCCGCTGTTTTTGATGAAATCCCAAACCCCAAAGAGGATGGCGAGGAGTTCGTCGCGGATGCGTTCGTTGTCGGCGATGGTGTCCAGTTCCCCACCCCATTCCGCCCACCAGAATCCGTATTCGAGACCGTCTTCATGACTCGGTTCGTCGATGCGCAAACGGAGCCGCAGATCCTCCGCGGTGAACTTCCGCGCCCAGGAGGGAGGCGCGAACGGCATGGGCTGTAAGTGTTGACGAGCCTGATACAACAAGGACGATCCAAGTGTTTTCTTGTCCGCCCTCGCTTGCGCGTGCTGCTCGCCGAATCGTTCCCGTTCCTCGCGCCCCTGCACAAAGGCCGCGCCCGCTTCCAGCCCCAAGCGTCCGTCGCCGGTGCAGTCGACAAACGCGGCGGCTTCGATTTCAAACGTTTCCTCGGTGCCGTGCCGAACCGCGCGGGCGCGGTGGATACGTTTGCCGTCGCATTCCGCCCCCACCAGCGTGGTGTTCAGCAGCAGGGTGATGTTCGGTTCGTTCCGCACCAGATTGTAGAGGCCCAAATCCAGCAAGGTCGCGGACCGCTGCGGATTCTCCACACACTGCTGCAAACGGAATTCCTCCAAGAGGCCGCCCTCCCGCGCCTCCACCTCCAACTCCCGTCCCCCGAAAGCATCCGCCCCCACGATGTGCATGCGCACCTCGCTGGAAGCGTTGCCACCCAGCATCGGGCGATCCTGCACGAGGATCACTTTCGCACCTTCGCGGGCGGCGGCCACCGCGCAGGGAACACCGGCGGGACCGCCGCCGGCGATGAGGATATCGGTTTTGAGTGAAGGCATGGGGAATTGGAGAGGTTAGAGGGTAGAGGTCTGGAAAACCCTTCTCATAATCGTACTCGTAATCATAATCTCCAGAGTCGTTTCGATTAGGATTAAGATTACGATTAGGATTAGGAGTTAGAGCTGTCCTGATTTGTCCGAGCCACGCCTCAGCGGAGCCGGCCCGTCCATGGGCTCAGGATCTACGACGGAACAAGGCCAAAGCCCCCAGCGAAATCCCCAACAGAATCAGGGTGCCGGGTTCGGGGATGACATTCACTTCAAGTGTGGGAGCCGCATAGGTCCCGTTTTGGGAGGATGCAATCCGAAGGAAATTCGTGTCCCCCGTCTGATCCATGAGCACGAAATTCAAGTCCACAACATTCCCGATTTGACTGTTCAACAGGGAGGTCAATGCCGCGTTTCCAAACGTGAAGGTCTGGCCCCCAGAGCCATCGTTTGCAGCACCGGTGTAATTTCCCAGCACGGTATCCACATAATCGGTTCCGGCTACAAAGTTCGCGTTGCTGTTTCCTCCAGCCCATGGTGTGGCGCCTAGACCTTGTCCGGCTTTGTTGTTGAAGGTGGCTGCGGGATTTGTATCGTTATCGGCAGCTCCTGAGGTCCCTTGGATCCAGTCAGAATTCGCGGCACTGAGTTGATAAAGGTTCAAATTCACGGTTCCGCTTCCGGCTTGTGCGATAGAGGTAAGTCGGAATGAAACCGAATCGATCGTTTCACCCGTCTGAAATCCGGTCAAGTCCACGGAAAATTTATAAAAAGAATTAAAAGGACCTACAGAAGCATGCCCGCCAACAAGCAGGAAATCACTTGTCCCGAATGAGTCATTCGGCGAGTCCAAACGGACAAAAGTGTCTTCGGTGGCGGTGAACATCAAACTCCCCTGACAAACCAGGGCGCTCAGAGATAAACAGGCGGCAAACAGTGTACACATTTTCTTCATGACAGAACTCCATTTCGGGTTTCAAAATCGGCGTGACATCACGCTTGGCCACATCTTTGCACATTTTCCGCTTGCGAAACAAGCCGTTCATCACTAAGCACGATTAGTGAATGAAGAAATCCACCAATCAGCGTGAAATTGCCAAGGCGGCGGGGGTGTCTCCGGCGACGGTTTCGTTGGCCTTGCGCAATCATCCGAGCATTCCCGAGGCCACCCGCTCCCGGATTCGGCAGGTGGCGGAGCAACTGGGCTATCAACCGAACCCGCGGGTCGCGGAACTGATGGGCCACATCCGCCGCAACCGGGGGGTGGACGCGTTGGGCGAAACGGTGGCATTGTACTGGAGCGATGCGGAACGGGCCAGGGTTCATGCCTTTGCCCATCTTCGCAAACTGGAGGATGCCGTCCGAAAAAGGTTGCGGGACAACGGATATGGGCTGGAATGTCACTATCAGGATCCCGCCGTTTCCGCGGCCCGCGTGGAACGGATGTTGGGGGCCCGCGGAATTCGGGGGCTACTGCTGGCCCCGCTGATCCAACTCCCCCACCGTCACTTGAATTGGACCTGGGCGAATTTTTCCGTGGTCATTGCCGGCAGCGGGCTCTGGCGTCCGGAATTCAACCGCGTGCGCTTCCATCACTTCGCGGAAATGGGGGAAATCCTGCATCATTTGCATCGCCAAGGAAAGAAACGAATCGGAATGGTCACCGATCTGCGGGTGGAAAACCGTTCCCAGCGAGCCATTTCCGGCGGATTCTGGGCGAGAATTTCCCCGGACATCCGCAAGATGGATGCGGTATTTGAGTCCGATGCCGAAAACAAAAAGGCCTTTCTAAAATGGGTCAATGCTTTCTCCCCGGAATGCCTCATCGTCAGTTGTCCCCCCATCCTGGAGTGGATCCGGGAGGCAGAAACGAACCCGGAACTGATCCTGACCAGCATGGAAATGGCCCCGCTCGGCAGCCATTATGCCGGCATCCAACAAAATTATGCCCGCCTCGGTGAAGCGGCAACCGATCAATTGCTCGCACAACTCCTGCTCAATCAAACCGGAATTCCAAAAGATCCCGTCAAAGTGTTTATTACCGGGGAGTGGCAAAGCGCCGGAGACCCGCCGGAGTCCCGCATTCAGGGCCTGTCGATTTATTGAAACGAGGAGGTTTTTAACCGCTAATCGGCGCTAATCTTGCGCTAATATTAACCAAATATGTATTTTTATTAGCGTAAGATAAGCGAAGATAAGCGGTTTCCTTATGCATTTATGAATAAATCAAGAGGCCCTAAAGGGCGGGTCTCCGGCAAAATCCACAATCCGGATTTCAGGCTGACGCACCGGACACACCCCAACCGCTTTCCGTGTCCCCAGCCAGACATCCACGGCGGCGCGTTGGCAGGGTTCCACACCGCTGTAGGCGAGCAGCATGTTGGGGAGGTGCGGCTGATCGTAGAGTATGTAGGGCGTGCCGAAGCTGGTGCAGCGGAGGTCGGCGTGCCGTGCGGCGAATCCCCGCCAAAAAATCATCGCCTGCGGACTGTACAGCCGCGTGTGGCCCATGTGCATGTGTGGCAGGAGATAGATGTTCAGAAAAATCGTGTCGTAGACCTTCACCGCGTCCAACATTTGATGCGATCCGGGGTTGCGAAAGTGGGTCACGTCCGTGTACCCGGCATGGCGCAGGTGTTGATCAAAAGCCTCCAGAGTCGGCGGCTGGAATTTATGACCCTCGACATCCACCGTCACCGTGAGAATGCGGGCGTCTTTGGGCGGTGCCTGTCCGATGCGCCCATTGTCTTTCTGAATGGTGACCGCTTCGCGGGCGATGGTTTCGGCCGCTTCCCGGAAGTGAAGGCTTTGCGCCTCCGTCGGCGAGGGCCCCTGTGTTTGTCGGTCGAGACGCAGCCATTCTTTCAGGGCCAGCACCCGGTCCGCCGCCTCGCGAACCCGCGCTTCGGAAAGGCGGCCCCGCCGGACCGCCTCGAGAATCAGTCCGTGGTCCTTGCCGGGTCTCGCGAACAGATAGACATCCCCGCCCGCCGCAATGAAGCGGACCACGGCTTCGTCTTCCGGCACCCGCGAGGTCAGCCCCGTCATCGGCGCCGCGTCGGAAACAATCACCCCGTCAAACCCCAATTCTTTCCGCAACAGTTCGATCTGCAATTTCGGACACAGGGTCGCGGGCAGTCCGTTTTCGGGATGCTGAAACTCGCCCTGCCACGCCGGAAACGAAATATGCCCGGACATGATGGTGCGCACGCCCGCATCGATCACCCCGCGCCAGACTTTGCCGTAGGTGGCCATCCAGGCATCCTCCGAAAGGTTGTTCACGGTGGTGAGCAGATGCTGATCCCGCTCGTCCATGCCGTCTCCCGGAAAATGTTTGGCACAAGCGGCCATGCGGTTCTCCGCCTGAACGCCTCGGATGAACGCGCGGGCGCAACGGAGCACCGTGTCGGGATCATCCCCGTAAGTGCGGACATTACTGACACCGTTGCGGAAGTTATAGTTGATGTCCACCACCGGGGCAAAGGTCCAATGGATGCCCGCATGCCGCCCCTCCGCGGCGGTGGCCAGGCCCATGGTTTCCGTGGCGGCCTCGGCGCGAGCCGCGCCGGAGGCCATGGCCCAGGGAAAACGCGTGCTGCGGTCAGTCACCGATTTGGCCCCGCATTCGAGATCCGCGGCCACGATCACCGGGGAGGAGGCTGCGGACTGGATGGCGACGGTGGTCTTTTGAAAGGCGTCCAGGGTAATGCTGTTCAGAAAAGCGCAACCATAGTGCTCGCGTTCCTGGAGCCGTTTCACGGCATCAAGATCATCGCGTCCGTGTAGCGGACAGAGCAGTTGGCCAATACAGGCTTCAAGAGAAAGGGAGTTGCTGATGTTTTTCATAAAAGTGGAATTGATTCTATGCCATTTGCCTTGCAGAAAAAACACCTGACGACAAGCCAAGACCCGTTTATCTGTAAACGCGCGCATCCCGCGGGACATTCACCCATTCGAAGATGCGCCCCGTCCTTCCGATTCCGTGATTTTCGGATTGCGGAAAGTGATAAAATCTAGGATACTCCATCGATGCACCCCAGGTCAAACGATAGTGATCCGACAAATGCCTTGAACGGGATCAAAACGTTCATCCTACTGTGTTTATTTTTCGTCTTAATGATTGCGGGATGGAGTTGGTCTCGCGAGGCCGTGAAATTGGTCAATCAGCGACACCAAAAACAAGCCACCCAACGCATACACCACTTGTTTCTGGCCGTGGAGCCCACGCCGACGTCCCTTTCCTCGCTTTCTCATTCAACCTCCGACCCCACGGAACGGGCCGGACCATGGCTGCAACGAATGGACCTCATCAACCAGGCAAATATTTTGCAGGGAGAACTGAGCCTTTGGTTCGGGGATGAACGGGGAGAATGGCGGCAATATGGAGAAAACGCCACGCCGCCGGCCACGCCCCGTCTCACTCGCTTTTTTCAAGAAACCTTGGACGGCGGACGCGTGCAAGTTCTGCCACCGGACAAGGCCGATGCGTTCTCCCTGCCAGTCGTGGCCTATCCATTCAACTTTGCGCCCAATTCCGCACCCAGCGCCATGGACATGGAAGCCTTGTTGGTCTTCTACGACACCTCGGGAATCTGGCAAAGAGAACAATCCAAGGTCTTGCAACCCATCCGATTCACAACCCTGTGCCTGTGCCTTCTCGTTTTCGCAGGCTGGCTCCTCTTGGTTCATCTGCCCACCCAACACCCCGGCATTCGCTCCTACAAACGCGGCATCGAAGATATATTCACCTTTTTGTTTTGCGCCTTTCTGACCCTCTTCATCGTCTTGACGACCCGAAAACATGAAACGCATCGACATATGGATCGCTTCCAGGAACTTGCCTCCACCGCGCTCTCGGACATCCACCACGCCCTGGAGACGTTTCGAAACACGGAATGGGTCGCGATCACGACCTTCATTCGAAATCAACAACCGTTGCAAGCGTCCGGCTTTCAAGCGCACATGCGAAATTTTGCTTCCCCACACATGGTCACCACCTGGTCATGGCACGCCAACGACGGAGATACGGAGGCCCCCCTCCTGTTTACAAACGATCCCCCCTTGGATGTCGATCGACGGGGAATGAATCCGATGACCGATCCGGCACATGCCCGGGCCATGCACTCAACCCTCCGGAATGGCGATCCCGCAATGGCCATGTCTCTTCTGCGCCCAGAGGGAAACTCTGAAGAGGGATTTACCCTCTACCAAGCCTTGTCCCCCGCTGGGGAGAACGATCCAACCGGCTTTTTGGCCGCAGAGATTTCCTCCCGGCTTTTGGCGCATCAAATGACGACCCGGTTTCCAAAACTTCGCGGCACGTTGAAATGGACATTTGTTGACGGCGAGGCTTTTACTTCCAGTGACGATCTCAATCGGGTGAACCCGCACCGGGGCGCAACCCAACCCTACGCAGGGGTGATGCCCGTGTTTTCATTCGACCGCCTCCTGTTCGTGAACATGCAACCCGGCGAAGCGTACCCGCAAAGTCCCAACCATATCCTCAGCAACACTCTTTTGGGGCTGGGCATTTTGATTGTCGGGTTTTTCTGCTCGGTGGTAGACCGCAAATCCTTTCACGCCAACCAGTTGGAAATACGCGTGACCGAACGCACCCGCGAATTGGCCCAAACCACGGAAGCCTACAAATCTTTGAGTGAAAATCTTCCCGTCGGGGTCGCCTTGGTCACGCCCAACATGCGTGTCCTCAGTGCCAACCCCAAAATGCTGGAATGGTTTCCCGAATTTGAAGGGGATGAACCCGGCATTTGGCCACCCTCCATGCGCCCCCCGCCAAATGAATCCGGCGGCAATCACGAAATGGATGCCGAAGTCGAAACCGGGACCGGCTCCAAAATCTTGCGAATTCACAGTCGGCATGTACGCGATTTTCCCGGGAAGCCCGGTCTCTTTCTGAAAATGGCCCAGGATGTCACCGAAGCCGAAACCGCCGCCGCCCAAACGTCCACCCACCTTCGGTTTTTGCACCTGCTCACCGAAATATCGGCAGACCTCGCCAACCTGCCCGACGAGGATTGGCATGGGGGCATCAACCGAATTCTGAAACGCCTGGGCTCGTTTTTCGCCGTGGACCGGTGTTGCTTGCTTCGAATCGATCCCGAGCTGCGCCACCTCACCAATACTCACGAGTGGTGTGCCGAAAACATCAGTTCACATCTTCATTCCCTGCAACAAATCCCCGAATCCGAACTCCCTTGGTTTTTCAGCCAAATGGATGCGCGAAAAACCGTGCATATCCCTTCCACGGACAACCTGCCCGTGGAAGCCCTTTTGGATCGGGCCGAATTGGAACGGGAGGAGATTCAATCCCTTCTCTATTTGCCCTTGGTGGACGATCATCACCGCATTGCCGGAAGTCTGGGATTCGACTCCGTCCGCGACACCCGTCAATGGTCCAATGAGGAAATCCACATGTTGCGCATCCTCGCGGACGTGGTTGCGGGCTCCATCAATCGCAAGAACCATCTTGAAGAATTGGCCCGCAGCGAGGCCAAATACAGGGTCTTGGTTCAAAACGCCTTGATCGGCGTGGTTTCCTTGGAAATCATTCATCAGGAAGAAAATGACCCGGTGGATTTCCGGTTCATCAGCGTCAATCCCGCCTTCGAGCGAATGGTCAAACAGTCGGCCTCCGCTTTGCATGGCAACCTCGCCTCGCGTTTTCTCCCTGAATTTCTCGCGCCATCCCTGCTCGCCGCATTGCGCAAGGTCATGCAAACGGGTATCCCGCAAAGCCTGGAATTCAGCCCCGCCCACGGCCAGCGCCATTACCTCCTCGAAGCTTACGCCCTGGAAGAGAAAAGAATCGCACTGATTTTTCAAGACATCACCCGCCGCAAAAAAGCCGAGGCGGAGCGCCTGGCCCTCAAAGATCAACTCCTCCAGGCCCGGAAAATGGAATCCGTGGGACGTCTGGCGGGAGGGGTGGCCCACGACTACAACAATACCCTGCAGGTGATCCTCGGGAACGCGGAACTGATGCTTGAATCCAAAATTCTTGACGATGAGATGCGATTATACACCCGGGAAATCCTCGATTCGGCCCAAAGATCCGCCAAACTCACCCGTCAATTGCTCGGATTTGCCCGCAAACAAACCATTGCCCCGAAAATCCTGGACCTGAACCAAACCATCAGAGACATGCTCTCCATTTTGACGAGACTTTTGGGGCGAGACATCCGCTTGGACTGGCAACCCGGATCGGATATTTGGCCCGTGTTCATTGACCCGGGACAGCTCGATCAGGTGATCATGAACCTCTGTGTCAACGCCCGCGATGCGGTGGGGCAAAACGGGGAAATCATCCTGCGTACCGAGAACGTTCATTTGGACCCCGCCAAGCACACCCTCCCCCCCGAAACCTCCCCCGGTGACTATGTTCGGTTGGATGTCTCCGACAATGGCCACGGCATACCGCCCGAACTTCTGGAGGTGATCTTCGAGCCCTTTGTCACCACCAAACCGGTTGGGCAAGGCACCGGGCTTGGTTTGGCCACCGTCTATGGCATCCTCCGACAAAACCAAGGCTTTGCCGAAGTCAACTCCGAATCGGGCAAAGGAACGGTGTTTCATCTGTATTTTCCCGCCCACAAACAAATGCTGGACATGGTCAAGCCGCAGTCCAATCTTCGCCCCGCCCACATTCAGGGGCAAGGGGAAACCATTTTGATGGTGGAAGATGAAAAAATGATTCTGACGCTCACGACCACATTGCTGCAAAAATTAAACTACGAGGTTTTATCCACCGAAAAGGTTGAAGAAGCCATCGAACTGGCCCGCACGCATCGGGACAAAATCTCAGTCTTGCTCACGGACTTGGTCATGCCGGTCATGACCGGCGACCTGGTGGCGAAAGAGATCCGACAAATCATCCCGGAAATTAAAATCCTCTACATGTCCGGTCATTCCCCCGACACCATCCGCGTGAAAGAGATTCTGAATCACGGAGAACAATTTTTACAGAAACCGTTCTCTTTCGAACAACTTGCCACGAAAATACACGAAGTTCTGAAATCCTAAGGCAAATGTCATCCGCGACCAAACAGGTTAAAAGGACTGTAACCAAAACGGTTTGGACCACGGATAGCCATGCCGGACCACGTATGTAAAATAGGAAAAAACGATATTTCGGAGTCACACCGAGGAGAATAGAACAAAGAACCGATAAATTGACTCTTGCTTCCATCCGTGGTTCGGCAAGGCTATCCGTGGGACTCTCCCCCCCAAAAAAATCCTACATCCTTATCGGTTGATCTGCTTCATCCATCATACACGTTTTTCTGTATCATCTTCCTTCTGAAGACTCTCCAACCCCACCACCATTGCCCTCTGCGCTCTCTGCGTACTCCTGTTTAAAAATTCGGTGGATTGGCGTGGAGGACTGACAGGGTACCGGCAGGAAAATTAATTTCCCGGAAACAGCGGCAAGGTGGGGCGCGCCGGAAGGCTTTTCACCGGTTGCATGCTCATTTGCACCACGAGAAACAAGCCCAACAAGAAAGCCATCCCGGCCGTCATGATGAAGAGGCTTTTGGCGTAATGGATTTTCCAGAGCCATTGCAAAATGGGGACGGCGAAAATCACCGTGGTAAACACAAAGGAAAAAAACCATAGCCCGGCCGGCGTAAATTCATTTGCCAAATCGGCAAAATGCTCCCAAATTCCCGCCGCCAACAAAAATGAAGTCAAGGTCCCAAATACCAAGGCGAAAATCACGGAAGTGATCGGGGTGCGCTTCACTTGGAAAAAAGCCCCCACAAAGCAAACGCTCCATGCCGCGGCCAATGCAAGCACAACCAAAATCACCGACAATGAACCCGTGGTCAGGCTCGAGCCGCTAAACAGGCTATCTAGATATGAGGTGCGTTCATTCATGGGTGTGTCTTTCTTTACAATGATACATATAAAAGCATATGCCGGGCCAAAACTTCATTCCAAACGGAAAAACAAGAGTTACACTGGATGATTCACCTAATTTAATCAAACGCCCCGAGGGACTGAAATATGGAAAAATGACATATTGGACTCGTTAATGCAAAAATGAGAAACTTCAAGCACGAATGACGTGGAAACCGAAAAAGATCCAAATCATTGCATTCGAAGAACCCATTCACCGTCCTCGGTGGAACGGATCTGAAAGGAAAGCCGGGTCAATCGACCCAAGAGGGACAACCATTTCGCCTGTGTCGAAGTCCCGGAAGAGGCGGCTTCCGCGCGCATTCGCGAGGAATACGGCAGTCCGGCCCCATGAAAGTCGGCAATCACATGTTCCGCCTCCAACCATCGAACGTCCCGCAATTCGAAGTCGGCTTCCGGACGACCCAAACGATCCAACAGGCGGTGGGTCACATTTGACGCCGGGGAAAAGATCAAATACTCCCCGTGCAAGAGGGCAATCGGGGGATGGTTGCCGTTGAATCCCGGCCCCGCGTCGGGTGCCTCCGGCAAATACCGCCAGCCCCGATCGACGATTTCGCGGGTCCAGTCGGTTTGCGTATGCATCCTCAATCGATCCAAAATGGCCTCCGAGATCCATTCGGCGTGTTCGGAGTCCTGTACCGGAAAGATCAACAGGGGCGCGGGCACGCCAAACTCGTTCACTTGCCAAAAGTATGGGGGGCCCATGAGCAGAAATAGAGAGGGCGACGGAAGCCCCCAAGCGGGAAGAGAGGGCAGTTGGGCGACGAAAATGGCGTGGGGCCCACCCAAACGGGCCGCGAAGGCCATGTGGGCATCGGATGCGGAACCGGCCCAATGCTCGGCCCCGGGCCCTGAAAAGCGTACGGCCAATTCGGTGGGGCGCATTTCCAATTCGGCATGGACCCGATGCGGGAACCCCGGTGTTCCCAACCACAGGAAACGGTCGGGCGTCCGCCGGGACTCCATCACCTCCTCGAACGTCTCGGAGGGCAGTGGGTTCAGGCGGGGACGAAATCCGGCCAAACGATCCAGAACTTCCCGAATCGCATGGGGGTCTTCATGCAAGCAAAGCACCAAATGCCCTTGGGCCAAGGCCAGCCAAACCGGTTGGGCATCCTCCCGTTCAAGCTTCCAAATGGTTTTGTCGAGGTGCAGTCCCTCACGCGTGAGATGGCGCGGCCCCGTCAATTCCAGGGTGAGTCGGAGGATGGCGTGTCGCCAGCCAACCCGGCTGATGGCCACGAGGCCGGAGGTCCGGGCGGGCCCCATGGCCTGCTCCCGAATGAGCACGAGTTCGTCGGCAAAAAACTTTTGGAGCCAGGCATGGTCGATGGATTCGTTTACCCGCTCGGCAAGATCGGAATCCGCCGCCAGAAGATTGGCCACGGTGGGGTGGGCGACCATTTCAGCGGCGCGTCGGCCCGGGGTATCGTGGACGGACACCCAAGAGGCCATGGGCGATGCGGCGTCAAGGCCGTGACCCGCGGGATTGGGGTCCTGCAACAGAAAAAACAAGCAAAGGCCGCCCAACAAGAAGAAAGGCCACCCTCTCCTTCCCCGTTCAATCCCTTTCATGCGTACGTTTCACCTCGTCCCAATATCCATCCAATTCTTCCAACGTATGCGCCTGCAAGGGTTTCCCGGAATCACTGGCCAGTTCCTCCACTTTTTGAAAGCGCCGCTGGAATTTCGTGCAGGCATCTTGAAGCGCCTGTTCTCCGGAAAGGCCCAAATGGCGGCCCACGTTGGCCATGACAAAGAGCAAATCGCCGTATTCTTCGGCGGCATGGGCGCGATCGCCGGAATCAATCGCGGCCCGCAGTTCGGCGAGTTCCTCGTCGACTTTTTCCAACACATCGGAAATCGACGGCCAGTCAAACCCGGATTTGGCCACCGCCTTCTGCATGTCGTGGGCTTTGAGCAAGGCGGGCAAATGCAGGGGGATCTTGTCCAAAATCGAATTTTCTTCGCGCCCTCGCCCCGCTTTTTCCCCGGCCTTGATTTCGTTCCAGTTTTTGAGCACTTCATCGGAATCGGCCACATCCACGTCGCCAAAAACATGCGGATGACGTCGCACCAGCTTATCGGAAATACTCCGGGCCACGTCCTCGAATTGAAAGGCCCCCTCCTCTTTGCGCAGTTGGGCATGAAACACCACCTGCAAGAGCAAATCGCCCAATTCCTCGCAGTGGTCGTCCACGTCTCCCCGGTCAATGGCATCCAGCACCTCGTACACCTCTTCCACCGCGTAGGGACGCAGGGTTTCCAAGGTTTGCTCGCGGTCCCAGGGGCAGCCGTTTTCCGACCTCAGGGTGTGCATGATTTCCAGCAGACGTTCGATTTGCGACATGGTTTCAGGCTCCCCGGTAGTTAACCCATTGCAGATAAAGATACAACACGGGGAAGGCAAACAGCAGGCTGTCCAGTACATCCAACAAGCCCCCCATGCCCTTGATCCAATGCCCGCTGTCCTTGATGTCCGCCCCCCGCTTGAGCATGGATTCCACCAGGTCCCCCAGGATGCCGGCCACGCCCAGCAGCACGCCGAGGATCACCGCGTCCAGCCAAACAAACGAAAATCCGCTGATGGTTTTATTGAACACCGCGAAATAAATCAGGCTGACCGCCGTGGACGTGCAAATGCCGCCCATAACGCCTTCCCAGGTTTTGGCGGGACTGATTTTGGGGATCAGTTTGTGTTTTCCGATGGCCGATCCGGTAAAATAGGCGCCGATATCCGTGAATTTGATCACCAAAATGCCGTAAAACAGCAACATGCGGCCATCGCCATGGGTGGGGCCCCGTCCCAACATCAATATCAGCAACAGAAATTGCATCAAACCCGGCGCGTAGGCCACGGCGCAAAAGGTGCCGGTGAGCTTTTCCAGGGAACGGCTTTGGTCGCTACGAAAAAGGCACCCCAGGAAAATGGCCCAGGCGGACAGGGCGGGCATCAGCCAGTAGAGAATCTTCAAATCCGGGATGGCGGTGCCGATCCAGGCGGCGCCCATCCACAGCAAGCCCACAATCATGGCCGTCCACTTCAGGGCCGGATATTTGGCGGCATTGAGCAGATCCACGGTTTCAATCACCGCCAAGGCGCAAAGCAGAAGAATAAACACACCGATCACCCAAGTGGGGGCGAAAAAAGCCATCAGGGCCACCAGCCCCATAAACGAAAAGCCGCTGATGAGACGATGTTTCAACATGCGGCCAGTCCTCCGAAACGCCGCGAACGCTTCGCGTAGATGCTCAGCGCCTCCTCGAATTGCGCTTCCCTGAAGTCCGGCCACAGTTCCGGCATGAACACCAATTCCGCATACGAAAGCTGCCACAGCAGAAAATTGCTGATGCGTTCCTCGCCGCTGGTGCGGATCATCAGATCAGGGTCCGGCAAATCGGGGGCGTACAAGTGCGCGGTCAGGGTTTCCGTCTCAATGTCCCCGGCCCGCAATTCGCCTTTCTCCACTTTTACCGCGATGGCGCGCACCGCATCGGTCAACTCCGCGCGTCCGCCATAGCTGAGGGCCAGCACGAGTTGACGTTCGGAGTACTGGGCAGTGGCACTCATGACCCGTTCCAATTCAGCCAAGGTTTTGGGCGGCAGATCACCCAAACGCCCAATCGCCCGCAATCGGCAGTTGTTTTCGTGCAACAAGTGCTCGTGTTTGCCGAGGAATTTCGGCAACAGGCTCATCAAACCATTCACTTCGGCGGCGGGGCGACTCCAATTCTCAACGCTGAAAGCGTACAGCGTCAAAATCTCCACCCCGAGATCGCGGGCCGCTTTCATGACCGCGCGCACGGATTCCGCCCCCTGCTCGTGCCCCTTGATTCGCGGCAAGCCCCGATCCCGGGCCCATCGGCCATTTCCATCCATAATGATGGCAACATGGCGGGGCACTTTGGTTTCCGTCTCACTCATGGGAAATCAGCCGCGAAACTCCGCGGGCGCCTTGGGGGTGAGAATGGTTTCATCGCGCTTCGGTCCCACCGAAACCAGTCCGGCGGGCGCACAGGTCAGCTCTTCGAGTCTATGAATGTAGTTCCGGCAAGCCTCGGGAAGCTCTTCCCAACTGCGGCAGGCGGTGGTGGGGGTTTTCCAGCCCGGCATCTCCTCATACACCGGCTTGCAGGCGGCGAAGCGGTTGATGTGCGAAGGCAAATATTCGATAACCTCTCCGTCCAATTCATAGGCGGTACAGATTTTGATGGTCTCGAAATCATCCAGCACATCCAGCTTGGTGATGGCCCACCAATTGATGCCGTTGACCATGACCGCATACCGGGCGACCACGGCGTCAAACCAGCCGCAACGCCGGGGTCGTCCGGTGGTGGCTCCGAATTCATCGCCGATTTTGGCGATTTTCAGACCGGTGTCATCATCCAATTCCGTTGGGAAAGGCCCCTCCCCCACGCGGGTCGTATACGCCTTGGCCACGCCGATCACATCCTCGATCCGGTTTGGCGGCACCCCGGTGCCGGTGGACGCGCCCCCGGAGGTGGTATTGCTGGAGGTCACAAAAGGATAAGAGCCGTGGTCGATGTCCAGCATCGTCCCCTGGGCGCCTTCAAACAAAATTTCCTCGCTCTTCAGCACCGCGGTATTGATCAGCAACGTGGTGTCGGTGATCAGGGGCTTCATGCGTTCGGCGGCGGCCATCACTTCGGCGACGACCTCTTCCGGGTCCAAGGTGGGGCAGCGATGGCCTGTCAGGGTTTCGTTGTGCTCGCGGATATTCACCCGCAGGCGTTCTTCGAAATCGGATTCCAGCATATCGCCGGCGCGCAGGCCGATCCGGGTCATTTTATCCGCATACGCGGGGCCAATGCCCCTGCGGGTAGTTCCGATTTTCACCGAGTCCTTGCAGTCGCGGTTTTCCCGGGCCCCGTCCAGGGCGCGGTGATAGGGCAAGGCCAATTGGGCCCGATCCGAAATCCAAAGCCGCCCGTCAGTATTCACGCCCCCCGCGTGTACCTCGTCCAGTTCCTTGAGAAAACCTGCGGGGTCGATGACGCAGCCATTGCCGAGAATACAGGTTTTGCCTTCCCGCAGAATTCCGCTGGGAATCAGATGCAGCACATATTTGCTGTCCCCGACTTTCACGGTGTGTCCGGCATTGTTACCGCCCTGAAAACGCGCGATCCAGGTCGCGCGCTCCGTGAGCACGTCCACAATTTTGCCTTTGCCTTCGTCTCCCCATTGTCCGCCTATCAGCACTCGGGTTGCCATCTGGTTGATTGCCTTTCTTTGCGTCTAAAATCAACAGGGCCGACCGAACGCGACCGACCCTGAACGAGAAGCCACATCCCTAGTCAATCCATCGCCCATGGTCAACCGGATTTCCACGAGAAGCGCAAAAGGTTTCACCTCGATCCATGAGATTGTGCGGATTCAAAGAAAAGATCTCACGGATTCAGATTTCACTCACCGGATTCGTCGCCGTCACTTTGCAACTTTTCAAACATTTCCGACATGTCCTCGGTCTGCGCCCAAACCTCGCCGTCCACGTAAACCGGCGCCCCGGTGCGCACGGCCAGGACCATACAGTCGCTGGGGCGGGCGTCGATTTCCAAAAAATTGCGCCCGAGATCATTTTCCTGGGCCAGATGCAACTTGGCAAAATAGGTTTCGTCCTGAAAATCGTACACCATCACGTCCGTGATTTTCACGCCCAGTCCGTCAAAAGCGGACAACATGAGGTCATGGGTCAATGGCCGCGGCGGGGTTTCCCCGTTCATGGCCATGAGCAAAGCCGAAGCCACCACCGTGTCGATAAACACGCACATGACCTTGCTATCCGCTCCCAAAAAAAGGGCCGCGCCACCCGGCGTGGGAATCAAAGCCTTGATTTGAATTTGGACGGGCGGCGCATTCATCAGGTGGATTCAGGCGGCGGAGGCGGATCCTTGGGGGGAGGCGCATCCGAAACGGGCGGCGGTTCCGCGGACTTCGGCGTGGGCGCGGGTGGCTCCGGCTCCGGCGTGGGTGCCGGCGGCTCGGGGGGAGGTGCGGGAGGCTCCGGCGCGGGTGCCGGTGGCTCGGGAGAAGGCGCGGCGGGCTCATCCGCAGGCCCTTCGGCGGCCACGGGCGAAGGCGCGGGACCGGAGGGTTTCCATTCCTTGATGCCGTCTTTGATCTTGCGGAACTTGCCGCTGGCTTTTTCCAAACGGGCGTCCCAGGTTTCGTCAATGGCTTGGCCCTTGGCGCAAACGTGGAATTTGGTCATGATCATGATCAAAAAGAGCGGATGCAGGAAGGCCTTGTCAAAATTCCAAGCCATCAGGAAGGCGAAAAAGACCACAAAGCCCACCAGAGCCGACGGATCGCCCATCAATCGGACGAATGCGATCATGGGCAGGAAAAAGGCCAGCCAAATCACCAAAACCAACACTTTTTCCAACAACACGATCCCCACGGAGGTTTTCAATATTTCCATCGAGTTCTGCGCGTAATACACCAACCCATCGCGACCGGATCGCCATGGATTATTGTCGCCGCGGGCAAGATTGTAGGAAAAAATCGTCTCGTCGATGTACGTGGTCATGGCCTTGACCACCACGCCGATCACCTTGGTCAGGTTCTTCAACCCGGGAATCGGCAGCATGCCGCCGATGAAGTTCAGGGTGCCGTTAAAGGCGCGCACCACCCCGGCAATGAGGAGGTCCAAACCAAAGAGCACGTTGATTTCGGCAAACCGGGACGTGACGATGTCCTTGCCGTACACAAACATGTTCTTTTCACCATTGGCCACTTCGTTTTTCGTGATCAGTTCCGTGAGCACCGCGATGTGCCCCGCTTTGATCAGATAGAGGAAATAACGGAGCACCGTATACCAAAGATACCCATAACCGCCGGCGCCCGCGATAAACCAACCCCACCCCAAAATCGTGGTGAAAAAATTCTCGCGGCTCAGCAAATAAGTGCCGCCGCCGATGGTGCCTCCCCACCACAATACGCTGCACAAACTAAAAGCAACGAGAATACCAAAGCGGACCAAGGCATAGGGAAGCGTCTTGCGGAGCAACCCCAAGGCAGTCCCGACCCCGGCTTTTTGGATGGCGAGCGGATAAGAATGACGGACCGGCTGGCCCGGATGACTGTAAGTTTCAGGATTTTGTTCGTTTTCCATGTCCAGTTCCAAGGTTGTTTCGAGTTTTTGTCGTGCATGCATACCAGTTGCAAAATTATCGTAAACCGTCTTGCGGATTTTCAAAAGAAAAACCGTAAAAAAAATGCATCCGAATGAAAAATTCACCACGGGTTTCACATTTTTGTCGTTTGGGTCGGACCCGTCCGACCCGTGGGACCTGTCGGAGGAAAGTCGCACTGCACACCGCCGTCAGGGTCTGTCGATTGAATGAAACGAAGTTTTTTTACCGCTAATCGGCGCTAATCTTACGCTAAAATGAACCAATTATGTATTTTGATTAGCGTAGGATAAGCGAAGATAAGCGGTTTCCCCATGCATTTTTTGAATCCATCAACAGGCCCTTCAGACGGATCGGACGAGTCGGACGGGTCCGACTTCAGTTGACATTCCAACCCCAAAAGTCTCAAATTTGGCGGGATTACTGCCTGGCCCCAGCCAGGACACCCCGATTTTTCCCTGAATTTTCCTTGTCAATCCACGTGGTTTTAGACTATGAACGCCCGCATGGAAGCTTAGCTCAGTCGGTAGAGCAGCTGACTCTTAATCAGCGGGTCCAGGGTTCGAGCCCCTGAGCTTCCACCAATTTCCCCGCCACCAGGCGGGACCGGATCGAACGGGCGCGTGGTGGAATGGCAGACACGCCGGATTTAGGATCCGGTGCCGAAAGGCGTGTGGGTTCGACTCCCACCGTGCCCACCACTTTTCCGGGATCATGCGCTTTGGCGGATTTGTTTTACATTCATGACGAAGTGCGCTATGGAATCCCCATGAGTGCATCATTTGAAGACATCGAAGCCAGCGAAAAAACGAAAAAATCCGAATTCAAGGACGCCATCCCCGACTTGCGCAATGAGCTGGTCGCGGTCCAGCAGGCCCTTCGAAACGCCAAGCGCCCGGTGATGGTGCTCTTCGCGGGCGTGGACGGCGCGGGCAAACACGAAATGGTCAACACCCTCAACGCTTGGATGGACCCCCGTGGTATTGTCACCCACGCCTACGTGGAACCCAATCTCTTGGAAAAGGAACGCCCGCTGTTCTGGCGTTATTGGCGGGACCTTGCCGGCAATGGCCAAATCGGCCTCTACCTCAGCGCGTGGTATTCACGTCCCCTCCTCCAACGCGTCCACCGCCAAATTTCCAAGGAAACCTTCGCCCATCATTTGCGGGAAATTCACAACTTCGAGCAAACCCTCTGCGAAAACGGCGTGATTCTCATTAAGGTCTGGATGCATTTGGGCAAAAAAGACCAACGCAAACGCTTGGAAAAACTTTCCGCGGATCCCAAAACGGAATGGCAGGTCAAACCGGGCGCATGGGAAAACTGGGGCCATTACGACAACTTCATCGAGTTGTCCGAAGAAATCGTCCAACACTCCGCCAAAGGACCTTCTCCCTGGCTGATCGTGGACGGCAAACGCAAGCGGACCCGCACCCTCCGGGTGGCCCGGGAAATCCTGGCCCGAATCGAAACCGCGATGGAAACGCCCGACCAGGCGACCTCAAAAGGAAAATCCAAGGGCATGGCCATGAGCGCTTGGAACCGGCGCATGAAACCCAAGCGCGGACAGCTCGCGAAAATGGACCTCGCCAAAACCTTGGAGCGCGATCTTTACAAAAAGAAACTCAAATCCCTCCAGCGCAAACTCTATCAACTCCAGCACCAGGCCAAACTCAAAAAGATTTCCACCGTACTGGTCTTCGAAGGCCAGGATGCCGCCGGAAAAGGCGGCGCCATCCGTCGCTTGGTGCAAGGCCTCGACGCCCAGGAATACAGCGTCATCCCCATTGCCGCCCCGACCGACGAGGAAAAAGCCCACCATTACCTCTGGCGCTTCTGGCGCCATTTGCCCCGGGCCGGACGCGTCACCATCTTCGACCGATCCTGGTACGGTCGCATCTTGGTGGAACGGGTCGAAGGCTTCGCCCAACTCCCTGAATGGCAACGGGCCTACGAAGAAATCAATGAATTCGAGCGCCAACTCTGCGAACACGGCACCGTTCTCATCAAATTCTGGATTCAAATTGACAAAGACGAGCAACTCCATCGCTTCGAAGAGCGGAAAAACACCCCCTACAAGCAGTGGAAAATCACCGAGGAAGACTGGCGCAACCGCAAACAGTGGGATGCCTATGCCGCGGCCGTGGACGACATGGTCGCCCTCACCCACGCTCCCCGGGCACCCTGGGTTTTGGTGGAAGGCAATGACAAGGCCCATGCCCGCATCAAGGTTCTCGAAACCGTTTGCCAGCATTTGGAAGTCGCGCTGAAACAAACGTAAAGCTGACGGTTTTCCGTGAACCTCCGCAACCGGCTCCAGCCGCTCTGGCATTTGAACCTGCACGTGGGTCTGATTGCCTGGGCCATTTTGCTTTCCGCGGGCGTGCATTTTGATACCCCCATTCCGCCCGCGTTGCAAGCCTTGGTCTTTTGCGCCGCCCTGTGCGTCTATGGGTTGGACCGATGGGGGACTTCCTCCCCCGAAGACGCCATCAACCACCCGCAAAGAACCCGCTGGTTGCGCGAACACCCCGTCCCCGTCCTCACCGTGATCGCACTCGCGCTGACCGGCGTTGCCATCAGCCTCGTCTTCAGTCCCCCGCACACCCGCCTGATTGCGGCCGGATACATGGCATTGGCCGCGCTTTACACCCGACGCCTGCTTCCCGGCCAACGTCGTTTGCAGGACTTCCCCGGGGTCAAAATCCCCTGCGTGGTTCTCGGCTGGGCCGCCCTCCCCCTCTTGCATCCCGAACTCGCCGCCACCTCCGGCATTTTCGCATGGATTTGCTATCGCGCCGGATGGCTGCTGTCCAATGTGCTTTGGAGTGAATGGCGGGACCGCGCCGGGGACATGTCCCATCCGACCCGCACCCCAAAATTCCCCGACACCTTTCCGAAGATGCTCAGGCTCAGCCGCGCCGCGCTGTTCACCACCCTGCTGTTGGGCTTGGCGCAGCAAGCCAACATCGATGTCCTCGGCCCTGCGGCCTTTTTTCTCCTACAGGAAATCCACGCCAAAAAACACCCTGATGCCTTCGCGGAACGCGTCGATTTTCTTCTGCTCCTTGCTTGGGTATTGCCGGTTGCAGGTTGAATGCGGTTTAAAGCGATTCGCCGGGATCCCCGCCCTGCCCCAACCAAGCCCCGGCCAAATACACGGAGCCGGCAATGCAACCGAAATCCGCGTCACCCAAGGCTTCCCCCAACCGGGATTTCGCATCCGCCAAGGCGCATACCTCGGCCCGAAGCCCCAGACGCTTTGCCAAAGCCGCCAGCGTATCGGCGGGCATGGCCCGGTCCGTTCCCACCGAGGTGCAAATGCAATGCGCGACTCTGGGGGCGATGCCCCGCAAAAAACCTTCCGCGTCTTTGTCCCGCATGTGACCCACCACAAACACGCCTTTGGCCTTGCGCCCAAACAATTCCACCAGGGTGTCGGACAACGCGGACGCCCCGGAGGGGTTGTGGGCCACGTCCAAAATCAGGGGTGGATCCGTTTGCAACATCTGACAACGCGCGGGCCACGCCACCGACGCAATCCCTTTTTTCAGGACTTCGGGTGACAACTCCGAGCCGAAAATTCCGAACACCTGCTCCAACGCGCACACCGAAGTCGCCAGGGCATCCAATTGAAACGCTCCCAGCAGCGGCAAGCGAAGGGTTCCATAATCCGCTTCGGACGATTCCACGTGGACACGCTGTCCGTCGAGACTTTGCTTCCGACCCGACAGCGAAATCCGCTTGCCGCTTTCCAATAAGGGGGCGGACAACTTTTCGGCGGCGCCCACAATCACCTCCCGGGCCGGGTCGGCTTGGGGAGCCATCACCACCGGACGGTTGGATTTGATGATCCCGGCTTTTTCCGCCGCGATTTCCGGCAGCGTATTGCCCAAAAACGCCATGTGATCCAAATCGATTCGGGTAATCACCGAAACCAAGGGCGTCACCACATTCGTACAATCCAACCGTCCGCCCATGCCGGTTTCCAGGACCGCGATTTGCACCCCGGATTCCGCAAAGGCCAAAAAGGCCAACGCGGTCAGGGTTTCAAAAAAGGTCGGACGACGCGAAAGCGTGGCTTCCACCTGTTCGATTTTCTCCAACATCGCGTGGAGGGCATCGTCGGAAATGGGTTCCCCGTCGAGGCAAATGCGTTCGTTCACCCGTAGCAAATGCGGGGAGGTAAACCGTCCCGTGCGCAGACCCGCTTCGCGCAGCACCGATTCGATCATGGCGCACACGCTCCCCTTCCCGTTGGTGCCGGCCACATGCACGCTGAGAAAGCGGGACTGGGGGTTGTCCAGCGCCTGCAGGAGTTCATTCATCAACGCCAAGCCGGGTTTGATTCCCGCGTGGGTGCGTTCAAACAGCGCGGCCAGCTTTTCCTCGCGGTTCATGGGTGTGCTCGGAATTTGGGTTGCGGGTATGCGCTTAGACTTCGCGGGCATCCATGTACACATCCAGCAAATTGGCCACCGTTTTCCGCAACTCCCCGCGGGGCACCACCCGGTCGATCAAGCCCTTGTCCTTCAAAAACTCGGAGCGCTGGAAGCCTTCCGGCAAATCCTGCAAGGTGGTTTCTTTGATCACCCGCGGCCCCGCAAACCCGATGAGCGCCTGCGGTTCGGCGAGAATCACATCCCCCAAGGTCGCGAAACTCGCCATAACCCCGGCGGTGGTGGGATGAGTGAGAATCGGAATGTACGGCAATCCCGCCTGGGCGTGCCGCGCGAGAGCGCCACTGGTTTTCGCCATTTGCATGAGACTGAACATGCCCTCGTACATGCGGGCGCCGCCCGAGGTACAGACCAAAACCACGGGCAGATCCCGTTCCGTGGATTTTTCGATCAGGCGGGTGATTTTCTCCCCGACCACCGAGCCCATGCTGGCGGCCAAAAACGAGAAATCCATCACCCCGAGACCAATCGCCCGCCCTTCCAGCTTGGCATGTCCCGTGGAAACCGCATCCTTGAACCCGGTTTTTTCCTGGTTGGATTTGAGCTTGGCCTCATACGAATCCGTGCCCGTGAATTTCAGGGGGTCCTTGCTCATCATGCCGCCGTCCCATTCCTCGAAAGTGTCCGGGTCGGTGAGCATTTCCACCCGGGAAACCCGGTCCATGGGAAAATGATACCCGCAGGCCCTGCACACAAAGAGATTTTTTTCCAAGTCCGCCTGACTCAACATTTCCCCACAGGAGGGACATTTCGTAAAAACGCCCTTGGGGATGTCTTTTTTGCGGGTACGGGTAAAACCTAAACGACGGGAGAAGAAAGATGACATGTGCGCAAGGGTAAAGAGCCGAAAGGCTTCTGTCAAGCCGTTCGGTCAAGGAAAGCGCATGACAAAAGAATACCAGAACACGGACGTCAACCCCGACGCTTTTGATTTGCATGTTTGGGCAGATCGGCTTCGATTGGAATGCTGGCAAATGGAAATAAGCCCTCGGAGAAGACCGGATGCTTGATCTCATGCGGACCTCCCACCTATATTGGGGCATTTTCGTGAAAATGGACAGGGCTGAGGGAATGACCGTCCGAGCTGGAGAGGCCCGGCGGGCATCTCCGGCGTGTCCACCGTCGCAAGCGGAGCGCGAAGGAGGAAGGGGCGCCCCCTGCTACGGGGAGGAGCGCCGGGGGCCGGGGAGCTATACCGAAT
>JAFIGC010000116.1 GCA_020831635.1 Verrucomicrobiota bacterium
TTTCGCTCCATGATCTTGCACGCCTTCTTTGCAAATATCTCACGGATTCAGGTTACATTTAAAATATCGATTGGACCCCGGAGGGATTTTTATGAAAACACATATTTCCGAATTTTGTACTGAATTCAGTGAAGCGTTGATGCCGTTGTCGGAGGCTTTGTCCGACACGGTGGGACAGTTGGAGGCGATTGGGGAGTCTTCCTTGGAAAGCATGCACACCGCGTTCGCCAATGATTTGCATCGCTTGGAGTCGCTGGTCAACAAGGTGCAGGGTCAAGAGGCTTATGTGTTGCTTTTTGGTCCGTTGAAAAGCGGAAAATCCACATTGATGAATGCGATCAGCGCCAGTTATGTGAGCGAGGTGACCAGCCTGCCGGCCTATCCCTGCATGGTGAATTTGAAATACGGGCCCGAACCCAGCTACTCCGTGATTCGCTACAGCGGCAAAAAAGAAACGCTCGCTTCCCCTGAGGACCTCAAAACGCTATTGGAACAAAGTCATCGCACCTTGTCGGAACGAGTGCGGGCGATTGAGGATTTCGGAGAGACTTTCGATCCCGACGTGCATTTGCCCTCCGCCATTCGTCGCGTGCAGGTGGAATTGCCCGCGGAAAACCTGCGCGAATCGGGTACGGTGCTGGTGGACACCCCCGGACTCTACAGCAAAATGAAGTTCGGGTATGACGCCATGTCCCGGGAGTTCCGCGACAGCGCCGCCTCGGCGGTGTTCGTGGTGAAAACCGACAATTTGTTTTTGGAGCAGGTGTTTGATGATTTCAACGATTTGCTGGATCAGTTCAGCCGGGTGTTCGTGGTGGTGAACATCGATGCCGGAAAACGGGATTTGTCCCCCGACGGCACCTTGTCCCAGAGTTTGGAAAGCAGCGATCCCGGCGCGATCGTGAAAGCCTTTGAGTCGCTGACCATGAGCGCGCCCCTGCGTCACGCCTCCGAAAGCGGACGCCTGCACATTTATCCGGTGGACCTTTGCAGCGCGGCCGCGCGCCGTTTGGCCAACGGCGCCGGGCCCGCCCCCGTGGAAGTTGGCGGCGGGGAGGATGATTTCGACGAATTTCTGAAAGACCTGCTGACCTACCTCAACAGCACCGACTATTTGTTGGAATTCATGGCCGATACCATCCGCCAGTCGGAAAAACTCTCCAAAAACATTGCCGGACAATGCGAAGGTCAGCGCGCCGAAGCGTTTGACCGTGCCCTGGCATCCACCCGTGAGCAGCAGGCGCAACTCCAACGCGCCCACGAGGCCGCGAATTTGCTGGGAAATCAGCCGTGGACGAAACGCTACGCGGAATTGATGAAGCACCAATTGAACGCCCTGCGCAAACTGCAAAACGAAGCCCGGGAACAGTTTCGCGTGCGCACCAAAGAAGAGATCGACGCGTGGTTTGACAGTGACGAAAGCATTGCCCAACTACGGGAGCGTCGTCTGGCCGCCCCCACGAAACAACTGATCGAAAAACAGGTGAAAGAAGTCGAGGCCAAACTCGCGGCCCTGGGCAACACCCCGCAAACCGGACTCAAGCTCGACGCCGAAGAAGACGCCGCGCTCAATTTGATCGGCATTCGGCTGGAGGCACTCGCCGAGAATGCCCTCAAAGTTCTACCGAAAACATCGGTGGGCGGATCCTCGCCGTTGCTTCCCCTGGATCAGATTCCCGTGCGACGCAGTTTGGCCGACAAGCTGTTTTTTCGGTCTACCGGCAAACGCCGCCGGAAACTTTTCGGGGAAGACGAAGACCTTTCCGCCGCTTTCCCGCAAAAAAACAAGGAAAAGAAATTGGGTCGGACCGCCAAGGACGAATTGTTGGACCGGGCCATGGAAACCCTGGACGCGCAACTGGACCCCTTGCGCAAAGCCCAGCTTCGGAAGTGTGAGGAGGACTTTCCCAAGACCCTCTCCAAACTCATTGAAAAAGAATTGGCGGAGCAAGAGCGGACCTTGTCCCGGAAGCGAAAAGACCAGACCGAAAAAGCCAACAAGCTCAACGAAGTGCAATCCACCTTTGCCCGCTTGTCCAAAGTGGTGGACAAAGTGATCGGAGAAGTGAACCAATTGCAAGAAAAACACGGCCCCGCGATTCAGCGGATGGCGGGGGCCGAAGCGCCTATGGCCTGAGTTGTTTTTTCAGGTTCAGAAATCCAATATATCCATCTCCACATGAGCGGGGTTGGCAAGTAACGGCTATTGTCAGCGTGCTCCCGTTGCGAGAGGAGCGGGGACGCGAAGCGTCTTTGGAGTGCGTGTAGCGAGTGCAACGAAGCTACCGCTTTGGGGCAAAGGGGGCGTTCCGCACTCCAATTTCTCCCGCCCCATACCACCGAATTTTTTGAACAGGAGGACGCAGAGAGCGCGGAGGGGAATTGCGGTGGGGTTGCCTTTGCTGTCTTTGCTTGCTTCTGTTCCACTCCTCTGTTTTTTCACAGAAGGGCGCGATGGAAGCGAAGAGTTGCCCTGTTCTCTCTGAAAACTCCTGTTCATTCCCTTTCAAATACCAAATGGCCGGAAAGCATAGAATTATTAAATTTGAGAAAACGCTTGAAATTCCGTCAAAACTTCTGCAAATAAAATGTAAACTTCTACAATTTAGGAAAATGACATGGTACGCATACTTTTAGTGGACGATGAACCCAGCATTTTGTCGGTGTTGTCCTCGCTTTTGAAAAAACAAGGATTTGACACGCAGCCCGCCTTGGGGGCGGAGAAGGCATTGGCCTGTTTGCGTGAAGAGGCCTTTGACTTGATGATCACCGACATTCGCATGCAGCCGATCAATGGCTTGGAGTTGCTGAAAAAGTCCAAGGCCCTGCATCCCTCCATGGCCGTGATCATGATTACCGCGTATGGATCGGTGGAATCTGCGGTGGAAGCCATGAAAGTGGGTGCCTTTGATTATGTGACCAAGCCGTTCAAGGTGGATGAGCTGATGATTACCGTGCAGCGGGCCTTGGAGTATCGCCGGGCGATTTCCGAAAACCAGGAGTTGAAGGCGCAACTGCAGGCCCGTTACGGCTTTGAAAACGTGGTCGCGGAAAGTCCGGCCATGCGGAAGATTTGCAACATGATCGAACGGGTGGCGCCCACGGACCAAACCGTTTTGATCGGCGGGGAAAGCGGGGTGGGGAAAGAGGTGATCGCCAAGGCGATTCACGCCCACAGCGCCCGCACCCAGAAAAACTTCGTGCCCATCAACTGCGCGGCCCTGCCCGAACCCCTGCTCGAATCCGAACTCTTCGGTCATGTGAAAGGATCGTTTACGGGGGCGTCTTCGGACAAAGAAGGGCTGTTTGAAACCGCGGCCGGGGGGACGATTTTTTTGGATGAAATCGGATCCATGTCCCTGAATTTGCAGGGCAAGCTTTTGCGGGTGCTTCAGGAAAAAGAACTCCGCAGGGTGGGGGGCACCAAGCAAATTTCGGTGGATGCGCGGGTGTTGGCCGCTTCCAACGAAAATTTGGAGGAGATGATGGTCGCGGGAACCTTTCGGGAAGATCTGTATTATCGCTTGAGCGTCATTCCCTTGGTGATTCCGCCCTTGCGGGAACGTCCGGAGGACATTCTGCCGCTGGTTTTTCATTTCATCCGTTTGGTCAGTGGCAACCGCGCCGCCATGCCGGAAATTTCCGCGGAAGCGCAAATGGTGCTGGAGTCCTACCGCTGGCCCGGCAATGTGCGCGAATTGGAAAACGCGGTCCGACACGCCTGCACCTTTGCCGATGACGGCAAAATCCAAGTGGATGATTTGCCTGCGCGTTTGTTGACAAACGCGACCGTGAAACCCGCGTCCGTTTCAAGCTCCCCCTCCGGCGACCTGATAGGCAATCATCAGGGACAGTCCCTGAAAGGCTTTTTACGGGAAATGGAAAAAGCCTTCATCACCCATTCCATACTTCAACACGGGGGGGACAAGGAAGCGGCTGCCAAATCGCTGAAGGTGAGTTTGGCGACTTTGTATCGGAAACTCCCCGACCCCGAACTTTGAAAGTGCATGACCCCCGAACGCTGATTCTTCCGGGAATTTCATCGACACCCGGCGGAAATTCCGATATTTTCCGCCCTCCTTTCACTTTTAGAAATCATGCAGAAAAAAATCCTTTGCGGAAAAATCCATAATGCCCGGGTGACCCAGTGCAACCTCAATTACGTGGGGTCGATCACCATTGACGAAGACCTGCTACGGGCCACGGGCATGGTGGCCAATGAGTTTGTCATGATCGCGGACATTGACAACGGCGCCCGCTTCGAAACCTATGTCATCAAAGGCAAGGCCGGCAGCGGGATCATCGGCATCAATGGCGCCGCCGCGCATTTGGTCAATCACGGGGATCGCATCATTATCTTTTCCATGGCCCTGATCGATGTGGCCGCTTTGGAGTCGCACCGCTCCAAGGTCGTGGTTTGCGACGACCACAATCATATTATCCAACGCTTGGAATATCCCACCAGCCTTGACGAGACCCTGGACCCGATTCCCACGATTTAAAGGCTCAGGGAGACCCCATGAAAGCCCGGATCGGCAAACTCACCCGTTTTACCGTACCGGCGTGCGGAGGGTGGCCTGATAAATGGTGGTGAGGAATTCGCGCACCACGTCGCGTTCCTGTCCGGTGGTGGTGTGCACCAGTTTGTCGGATTCCACGTCTTTGCCGGTGTAATTGGCCCCGCGGCTGACGGCAATGGCGGAGTCTTCGCGGTTGGTGGTGATTTTTTCCTCCAAGGGTTCGGGGGAGCCCAGCACGGGCAGCATGGCGGCGGTGCCGACGGCGGCCAGGTGTCGTTTGGCTTCAATGGTATCGCGCACCACCCGCAGGGCTTCTTCGTTTTCCCACAAGGCCCGGGCGCCGGATCCACCCGCAAAGAGGACGACATCGTAGTTTTCCACCTCCAAATCTTTCAAGGCCGCATCCGCGTACAAGGGGCGGTCGAGGAGATCGCGGGAGACGGGATGACCATCTTCGGTGTACACCGTGATTTTGGCCCCGAGGGCCAGCAGTTCCCGGCGCATGAGATCGACGTATTCACTGTTCTCCGAGGCGGAAATCAGGGCCACGTGACGATGCTGCATCAGATAATCCGGGGCGATGGCGGTGCGAATGTTCAATTTTCGGCGGACGAGGTTGACTTCGATGGCGGGGTTGCGTTTTTGGAGTTCCGCTTCGAAGGTCTCTTGAAATTCCCGAAGGCTGGTCACCGGTTGTCCGGCCACGTGGGTGATGATGTCGAAGGGCTGGATGTCGGCTTTGCTGGCGGTGGAGTTGTCTTCCACGAATTTCACCAATACCCCTTCCACCCCTTGGGGCAGGGCGTGAATGACGTGATGCAACATGCTTTGGGATTTGACCCCCAGTCCGACGAATGCATACCGGTATTCCGGGATTTCGCCCCGATGACGGGCGAACTGGGGCAGGGGCCCCAAGGGTTCCAGTACGGTTTCGATTTCGACTTCGTGCCGCGCTTCCCCGTTTCCTCGCAACACTTTCAGCCGGATGGTTTCCCCGGGCGGGCGCACGGTGTGCTTCCATTCGAAATTGAGCAGTTCGGCGCGGTTTCCGGCGGAAACGGGCTCTCCGTCCACCTCCACGAGAATGTCACCTGAGCGGAGGCCGGCTTCCCAAGCGGAGGAATGTTTCATGACATAGGAAATCAGGATGCCTCTCTCCACGTCGAGTACGCGGGCGAGTTCGTCGTAGAGGTCGGAAGTGAAAAAGAGGGGGATGAGACTGCGGACAAAGCGGCCGTGCTCCTTGAAGTCGTCGATCATGTCCCGGGCCACGTGAATGGGAATGGTGAAGCCGATGTTGTTGGTGCCGCGTCCGCCGTAGGTGTTGATGCCGAGGACCCGCCCCTGCTGGTCAAAAAGCGGCCCGCCGCTGTTGCCCTGGTTGATGGCCGCGTCGGTTTGAAAGACCACCGTTTCCGTGCCGAGGTCGGTGCGTTCGATATTGCTGAGAATGCCGCTGGTGAAGGTGCGGCGCAACCCGATGGGGGTGCCCACGGCAAAGCTGCGCTGACCGACGGAGACCTTGTGACTGTCCGCAAATTCCACCGGACGCAATTTCATGGGGGCGTTGATTTTCAGGAGGGCCACGTCCGGGTCCAAGGACAGGCCGATGACGCTGGCGGGGTATTTGAGGTCGTTGTGCAAGACCACGGTGATGGTGCGGGCGGGACGGCTGGGATCTTCTTGGTCGTCGCCTTGGACCACGTGGCCGTTGGTAAGGATGTAGCCGTCTTCGGAAATGATGAAGCCCGTGCCTCCGGCGCGTTCGTGTTGGATGGAGACCACGGAGGGGTCCACCTTGGCGATGATTTCCGCGGGAATGTCCGAGGAGAATTCCGGGGTTTGCAGGGTGCCCTCCAAAGGGGCGTCCAGCGTGGGGCTAAACAACTGCTGCGCCAGACCGGGGAGGGCGAGGCAGACAAGAATGGAAAGGAAGTGGAATTTATTCATATCGATGTTTCTCTTAGTTGGAGGCGGAATCCCGGTCGCCAATTCTCATGTTCAGGGCTTCCAAGCCCGCGGTGGGCCCCCGTTGGAATTCCACCAGAACCGCTTCGGGGCGTTCCCTGCGGATATAGTCCAAAGCTTCGCCAAAGGCGGCCAGGGTGGGGGTGGGTCTTCCGGCCAGGCTGGTGATCACGTCCCGGGGCAGGAGCAAATTCCGTCCGAATTGTCGTCCCGTGGCCGCGGGACTGCCGCGATCCACTTCGGTGATGAGCACGCCCTGGTTTTCGAAGAGGTTGTGCTGCACGACCAGCATGTCATTGATTTCACTGACGGAAATGCCCAGGTCTTCGGCGCGAAGGGTTCTGGGTTCCGGACGGAGCGTCAGGACGCCCTTCCCATGCACTTCTTTGCCGTCCCGAATTGCGGTGACCGAGAAAGGAGCGCCCACGCGGGGACGGAGGGCCTGCATAAAATATTGATAAACCCTGGAACCGCTCAGACGCAGGGGCTCGCCGTTCAGGGCCACGACCAAATCGCCGGAACGGAACCCGGCGTCATAAGCCGGGGAGCCCTCGAAAACGCTCAACAGCCAAAGGGCGCTGCGCGGGAGGTCGTTGGCCCGGGCATAATCGCGGTTGATGGGGGTCAGGGTGGCGCCAAACCAGGCGTTTTCATTGCGGGGGGAACGTCCGGTGGTTCTGCCCTTGGCCTCGTCCAACAACTCCGCAAGATCTTCCCGCAAATCCGAAAGCGCCCAGGCGTTGCTTTGGCTGGCAAGCCCCACCAAGTCGCCATGCACGTTGAATACCGGGGCGCCGCGGGTTTGATTGGGGGTGGGGCTTAGGCTGAACTGACGGTAACGGCCTTCGATCACCCCTTGGCAGATGGCAAAAAACGTGAAGCGGGAAAATTCGCTTTCTTCGTCGGATCCAATGACCACCACGGCGTGTTCGCCGGCGCGCAGGTCTTTGAGGGCGTCCATGTTGATGGGGGTCAGCGGCAGATTGGGTTCCACCTTCATGATGGTCATGCCCACGCTTTCATCATATTTCAGTGGACGGGCCAGATAGCTTTGCTCGCCGATCCAGGCTTCGATGCGGTCGGTGGTTTCCGGACGAATGGTAAAGGGTGCCAACAGATGGCCCTCCTCCGTGAGCACGATTCCCGCGAACGAAACCGTCCCCGGCCGGCGATCCCGTCCGCTTTGGGAGGCGGCGGACTGTTCCACCCGGAAGTGCACCAAGCTGTCTCCCACCCGGTTTTGCGCGAATTCCGCCGCCTGTTCATAGGCTTGGAACACCCTGCGTTCGGAAGGGGAAAGCTTTTGATTTCTGTGGGCGCATCCTTGAGCCAAGAAAATTGCCGCCGTGAGAAATGGAATGCAGCGGGGGAGGGAAATGGTGGAAATGAGGTTCATATGAAAACAATTGTGTGGGTGGGCATGAAAGCTTATGCTATTTGTGATCGGACAAGTTGCAACCTTGAAATGTTTGAATTTTGTCAGGGATGTTTCTTTTTGGTTGCCATTGGCATCGATTTTCGCCATTCCAACGAATGGGGCCTGGGGTTTTGGAGAGAGGACCAGCGGATGGCTTTGCCGTCCAACGGATGGGGATGAGGGTTTTGGAGGGGCGACCAGCGGATGGCTTTGCCGTCCAACGGATGGGGACTGGGGTTTTGGAGGCGGACAGAACATCGAACTTTGAACGAAGGGTGACAGTTTGCCGTATTGGCGTGTCGAAGGGGGGGGGCTTAAACTTTGTCGTAAGCTTTGTCTTAAACTTTGTCGAATCCGTTGGTTTTATGCATTGCGTCCGTTGGACGGCGCAGCCATCCGTTGGCCTCTTCTTTGAAGTTGTGAACTTCAATATTTCTTATCCGTTGGACGGCGTAGCCATCCGTTGGACCTCTTCTTTGAAGTTGTGAACTTCAATATTTCTTATCCGTTGGACGGCGCAGCCATCCGTTGGCCCTCTTCTTTGAGTTGTGAACTTCAATATTTCTTATCCGTTGGACGGCGCAGCCATCCGTTGGCCCTCTTCTTTGCAGTTGCGGACTTCAATATTTCTTATCCGTTGGACGGCGCTGCCATCCGTTGGACCTCTTCATTGCAGTTGCGGACTCCCATTTTAGAAAAATCAGCCGTAGAAAAATGCAGAAAAGCTAGATTTCCCCTTGAAATCCGTGGAACGGGCGTATAGGGTACATCTGTTATGACAGAAAAACAAAGCCTGACCAAGAAACAACGCGCGGTGTACGAATTCATCCGGACCCGGATACTCGAAGACCGCCGCCCGCCCACCGTGCGGGAAATCGCAGACAACTTTCACATTCGTTCGCCCAAAGGCGCCACCGATCATCTGGCCATGCTGGAGCGAAAAGGTTGGATTGTCCGGACGCCCGGGATCAGCCGCGGGATTCAGCTTGCCGATGAAGAGCCCGGCATTCCGCTTTTGGGCCGCGCCGCCGCCGGTTTCCCGATTTTGGCCCAGGAAAACATTCTCGGTCACTTGAATTTCGCGCAATTGTTTGGTCTGCAGGACCGTTATTCCGTCGAAGTTTCCGGTGACAGCATGGAAAACGCCGGCATTCACGACGGGGATTACGTCATCATTCAGCGGGGCAAGGATTTCAAGGATGGCGACATCGTGCTCGCCGTGATTGACGGAGACGCCACCATCAAGCGCATCTATCGCGAAGAGGACGGTCGCTATCGCCTACAACCGGAAAACAAACGACACAAGCCCATATACGTGGACAAAAACCAACCCGATTTCAGTATTGGCGGCACCATCGTGGGTGTGGTTCGGAGATATTAGAGCGGCTGGGCTCGCAAGCTCGCTGGAGATTCGCTCGCAGGCTCGCTGGAGATTCGGGCCTTCGGGCCTGGAGATGGGATGGGTGCACCTTTGGCGCGGAGACGGGAGGAACGGAGCGCGGACACTCCTGTCCGCATTCTTTCCGAAATTTACTCCGGGCCTGAAGGCCCATCGTTGAAACCTCGTAAACGAGGGACTCTGAACTCGACACTCGTCACTCGAAATTCGTCACTCCACACTCGCCACTCCACACTCGTCACTCCACACTCGTCACTCCGCACTCCGCACTCGAAGAGGTTCCGCCTCAAAGCCGAGTTGTGAAATTCTTGCCATGAGTTGTGTGGGGGTGATTTTTGCGGGATCGTAGGTGATGCGGGCACTTTCCGATTCCAAATCAATGTTGGACTCCATGAATCCGTCGATTCTGGAGAGGGTGTGCTGAATGCCGTTGACGCAATTCTCGCAGGTCATGCCTTTCACGGAAAATTCGACCGTTTCCGGGGTGACGGGTTCGCTGCCGACGTTGCCGCAGGCGGTGAGTCCCAGAAGGAGCAGGGTGCAGACCAATGTTTTCATGTCGTGGGGCTTTCGTAGGTGGCGGTGACGTGTATGGCGATGCCGCCACGGGGGCGGAAATCTCCGATGACTTTGGCCCGTCGGGGGGCGCAGGCTTTGACCACGTCGTCCAAAATCAAGTTGGTGACTTCTTCATGAAAGCTTCCGTGATTCCGGTAGCTGAAGAGGTGAATTTTCAGGGATTTGCTTTCGATGCACTTTTGATTGGCGACGTATTCGATGGTGATGTGTCCAAAATCCGGCTGACCGGTGATGGGGCAGAGGGAGGTGAATTCGGGGCAATCGAAGCGTATCACGTAGTCGCGGCCGGGATGCGAGTTGTCAAAGGTTTCCAATCGCGCTTCGCTTGGCGAAGCGGGCACTGGCGTTTTGCTTGCGGAAAGGAGGGTCAGGTCGTCCATTGGGAATAATGCAGTGAGGAATGAAAAGTAAATGGAGAAGGCTTGATCTTATGCCGCTTCTACTTGGAATTCAAGCGAGGAACCTGAATCCGTGGGATATTGGCAAAAAAGGCGTGCAAGATCACGGCGCGAAAGGGATTGTCGGGAATCGAGGTGTACCCGTGCGGTCAGGCGACTGTTCCCGACAATCCATTGCCGCTTATCGGATTGTGCGGATTCAAAGCAAAGATCCCAAGTATTCAGAGAGTCCTCCGAATACGATAACTTTTTACGCTTCAGCACTGTTTCAGTCCACTTACGCTTGTCTTTCCGGGAAAATGGGCCTATATTCACCCCACAACTTTAACTGATCTTCAGGGCTTGGTGATCCGGAATGCTCCGGAAATTCCAGACCGGCGGTGACAGCCCGCGACTCTTCCGCTTCGGCGGGGGACTGATGCGTTCAATCCGGTTTCCGGACCATACGCGGCCGACCGTACAGTCGGGATGAAAGAAGATCGTGTCTCCGTTTCCAGGGCCTTTGCCCGGGAGCGGGGACCGTTCTGTATTGCCCCGAAGTTCCCCAGTGGAAATGAAACATGCATATGGCGCAAACAGAACAAGAACAATCCATTCCGTCGGAATCCGCTTCCGATGCGTTGTTGGACGTGGCCTTCGATTCCGTGGAAGAGGTGATCGCGGCGGTGGGACGCGGGGAAATGGTGGTGATTTCGGATGACGAACATCGCGAAAACGAAGGGGATTTGGTTTGTGCGGCCGATCAAGTCACTCCGGAAATCATCAATTTCATGGCCAAATTCGGTCGGGGCTTGATTTGTGTGACCATGCCGGGTCCGTCCCTCGCCCGCCTGGGCATCGGCGACATGCGGCACGCGGGCGACGAGGGCGTGTCCATTCGCACCGCGTTCATGGAGTCGGTGGACGCCCGGTACGGCATTACCACGGGTATCAGTGCCTCGGACCGCGCGGAAACGGTGCGGGTGATGGCGGATCCGAAGAGCACGGCCGCGGATTTGGTGCGTCCGGGTCACATGTTCCCCATCAAGGCCCATCCCAGCGGCGTGTTGGGCCGGGCCGGGCATACCGAGGCATCCGTGGATTTGGCCGCGCTTGCCGGCTGTGCGCCCGCGGGCCTGATTTGCGAGATCATGAATGATGACGGGGAAATGGCCCGCTTGCCGGATTTGGTGGCGTTTGCGAAGGAACACGGGCTGAAAATGTGCTCGGTGGCAAAAATCATCGAATACCGTCAATCCCGGGAAGGGGAGGTGGTGTGCGAGGGGGAAGTGTCGATTCCCACGCCCTTTGGCGAGTTCACCTGCCGCATTTACCGATCTTCCTTTGATGACAAGGAGCATTTGGCTCTGATCAAGGGTGATTTGAATGCGGAAACCGCGCCGTTGGTAAGGGTCCACAGCGAATGCCTGACCGGAGACGTGCTGCATTCGATGCGCTGTGACTGCGGGGAGCAGTTGGAATCCTGCATGAAAGTGATTCAGGAGGAGGGTGCCGGCGTGATTCTGTACATGCGTCAGGAAGGCCGCGGCATTGGCTTGGGGGCGAAACTTCAGGCATACGCCCTGCAGGATCAGGGATATGATACCGTGGATGCCAACCTCAAGCTGGGATATGGGGCCGATCAGCGGGAATATCGTTCCAGCGCCCTGATCTTGGAGGACTTGGGGGTGAAATCCATTCGATTGCTCACCAACAACCCTCTGAAAGTGGAGGGGCTGGCCCGAAACGGCATCGAAATCGTCGAAAGACTTCCCGTGGTGATGAAGAGCAACCCACACAACGCCAAATATCTGGAAACCAAGCGCACGCGGTTGGGACATTTGTTGTAGTGACGAATGTTGAATAACGAATGACGAATTGCGACTTTGAAAGACAACCCCTGAAATTTTATGCGTACATCCGAAAAACATTTTCATGACGAGATCACCCGGGAAATGCCCGCGCTTCCGGAAGGGGTGCGGACGCACCTTGGAACTTTGGAGGGACGGGGTCGACGGGTCGGCCTGGTGGTGGCTCGCTTTAATATCCGCCTGACTTCGGGCTTGCTCACCTCGGCGGTGGAAGCCCTGATTGCCGCCGGCGTGCGCCCCGAGGACATCGAGGTGGTTTGGGTGCCGGGGAGTTTTGAGATTCCGCTGACCCTCAAGCGTTTGGCCGCGCGGGGGGCGTTCGACGCCCTGATTGCCTGCGGGGTGGTGATTGATGGCGAAACCCGTCACGCGGAACTCATCACGGGCTCGCTGGTCCAATCTTTTGCACGGCTTTCCCTCGATTTGGATTGTCCCGTCATCGATGCGGTGGTAAGTGCGCGGTCCATGGAACAAGCCGAGGCCCGCTGCCTCTCCGGCTCCGAAAGCCGCGGCGCCTATGCCGCGCGGGCCGCCTTGGAAGTTTCCTCCACCTTTTGAAAATTTGCTTATGAGTTCTGGCGCACCCAATCGACACCTTCTCCGCCTGTGGGCGGTTCAATTCCTTTTTCAGCGGGACTACAACCAGTATGACACCTGGGAGGAGGCCCTGGAGCTGTTTTTATCCGACAAGAAAAAAAAGATGTCCAAAAAAATGAAGGCGTTTTTCCTGGAACGCATCGACGGGGTGAGCTTGAACCTCGATGAGATTGACGGACACATCACCAGGTACTCGGAAAACTGGGATGTTCACCGTTTGGGCGGGGTGGACCGCAATGTGTTGCGTCTGGGCTTTTACGAACTGGTCTACTGCGAAGATGTGCCGCCCGTGGTGGCGGTGAACGAAGCCGTTCAGTTGGCCAAGGAACTCAGTTCGGATGAAAGCGGCAAATTTGTGAACGGGATTCTGGATAAAATGATCCGCACCCTCGACCGCCCCTTGCGGCAGGGCGTGCCGAAATCGGAGGTCTTGTAATGGTCAGTTGGGTTCAAGCGCTCAAAAAAACCCGCAATGTCTTTGCGTCCGCCATCCAAGGGGTGATTTCCGATGGCGCGGAAATTGATGAATTGACCCTGGAACAACTGGAGGTGGCCCTGATTCGCGCCGATCTGCCGCCCCGCCTGGTGGCGGAACTGATTTCCGATTTGGAGGAAAACCAATTGCACGGTACGCAACCTCCGAAAGAGGTTTTGCGCGACGGATTGCGGGCCCGTTTGGTGATGCAGGAAACGGATCCTTTCGATTTCGGCGTCAAACCCGCCTGCATTTTGCTGTTGGGCGTGAACGGCGCCGGAAAAACCACCACCTGCGCCAAGCTGGCCCACCGGGCCGCGGACATGGACCGCAAGGTGTTGTTGGGGGCGGCGGATACCTTTCGCGCCGCCGGGACGGAGCAATTGCGGCTTTGGGGCGAACGCCTCAACGCCCCCGTGGTTTCCGGACGGCAGGGATCGGATGCCTCCGCCGTGGCCTTTGATGCCATGGACGCCGCCCACGCCCGGGGCATGGATCTGCTCTTTATCGATACCGCCGGGCGCATGCACACCAAAAGCCATCTCATGGAAGAGCTGCGGAAAATGGTGCGGGCCATTCAGAAACGCGATCCCGAAGCCCCCCACGGCACTTGGATGATTCTCGACGCCAGCCTCGGACAAAACTCCTTGAATCAAGCCAAAATTTTTCATGACGCGGTGCCGCTCACCGGTTTGGTGATCACCAAGCTGGACGGCAGCAGCAAGGCAGGGTTCCTGTTCAACGTTCATCAGCAATTGCCGGGCATTCCGGTGCTGTTCACCGGTTTGGGCGAGCAGGCGGAGGACTTGGTGCGTTTTGATGCCGATGCCTTTGTGGAGGGTCTGTTGTCGCTGGGTTCGGGAACCGGAGATGACTAACCAAGCTTCCTTGATGCGGGAGGCGCTTGCGGAGGCCGCGAAAGGCCGGGGACTGACCGCGCCCAATCCCGCCGTGGGCGCCGTGGTGGTCAAAGATGGAAATATTGTGGGGAGGGGTTTTCACGCCAAGGCGGGCGCGCCCCACGCGGAGCCCATGGCGATTGCCGACGCCGGGGCGGCCACCGCCGGGGCGGATTTGTATGTGACCCTGGAACCCTGTTGCACCCACGGACGGACGCCGCCCTGTACCGAAGCCATCCAATCGGCGGGTATCCGTCGGGTTTTCGTGGGGTGTACGGACCCAAACCCCGCCCACGCCGGACGGGCCTACGCGATTTTGCGCGGTGCGGGCATTGACGTGATCGAAGACGTGTTGCGGGAGGAATGTGCGGACATGATTCGCGGCTTCGCCCATGCCCAAACCACGGGATTGCCCTACCTGACTTTGAAGCTGGGCACCTCCCTGGATGGCCGCATTGCCGATGCCGCCGGAGCGTCCCAATGGATTACCGGACCGGAATGCCGGGAAGGCGTGCAGGAGTTGCGGCGTCAGGTGGATGCGATTTTGGTGGGCTCGGAAACTTTGAGGCAGGATAATCCCTCCCTGATGCCGCGTCCGCCACAGGGCCGCGCCCCCTGGCGGATTGTTCCGGATCGATTGGGCCGTCTGCCTTTGGATCTGAAGGTGTTTACGGATGAATTCTCCGCACGGACCCTGTGCGTGCTGGGACCCGAAGCCTCCGATGCGCGCCGTCAAGCCTTGGAGGCCTTGGGCGTATCCTGGATGGATGGCGCGACAGAAGCGGGACACCTCGATTGGCCGTCTATTCTGACCGCGCTTTGCCAACGTGGTGTGCAGCACATTCTCTGCGAGGGTGGGGGCGTGCTTGCGGCGGCGTTGTTGCGTCAAAATCTGGTGCGGGAGATTTTCTGGGGACAGGCCCCGATTTTGCTTGGACAGGGCGGACGTCCGGCGGTGGCAGGCGATTGGTCCCTGGCAAAGGCACCTGAATTTCAGAGGAAGTCCCTCGAAGTGTTGGGCCGGGATCTGTGGATGCGTTTTACACCTTAACCTTGGAGACCCTCATGTTTACAGGCATCATTCAAAAAATCGGTATCGTTTCGGAACTCCTGGAACGTCAGGGCGGGCGTCGCCTGATCTTGGAACTGACTCCTTGGGAACGCGCCTTCGCGGATGGGGAAAGCATCGCCGTTAACGGCGTGTGTCTGACCGTGGCCGAGCAATTGACTCCGGAAAAGTTGGCCTTTGACGTGTTGGAGGAGACCTTGCGCAAAACCAATTTGGGACGATTGACCCCCGGCGGCAAGGTCAATCTCGAACGCGCCCTGCGGTATGGGGATGCCCTGGGCGGTCACTTGGTCTCCGGTCATGTGGACGCGCGCGGAATCGTGCGCTCGATCACCCCCGCAGGCGGGGACCGACGGGTGGAGATTGCAGCCCCCGAGTCGGTGTACGTCAATCTCGTCGAGCAAGGCTCCATCGCCTGCGACGGGATCAGCCTCACGGTCGCGGAATTGTTGGATGACGCATTTGCCGTTCACCTCATCCCCACGACCCTCAGGGAAACGAATTGGGGAGAAATGGCGGAAGGCGATGAAGTGAATTTGGAGGCCGACATGGTCTGCAAAATCGTCCGCCGCGAAGCCGCCCAAGGCAAATTACCCGGCGGGTGGACCTGGGAGCGCTTTCAACGCGAGGGGGTTGAGTAATGGAGGGGGCTATTATGGATTTCACAAATATGGACGAACGATGAAGAGACTGGAAGAACTTTCGAGAGCGTCTGCCGCAGCCGTTCAGGACGGCGTGGGACAGGAAGAAATCGTTTTACGACTACACCAAAGTGGATGTACGATTCTGGAATCGATTCAGATATGCATGACTGTATTCGATTGTTCTCTGGGTCAAGCAAAGCAAATTGTGGCCTCTCAACCCTGCTGGGCAGCGGTAGTAAAGGCTTCCAAGCCATTGCAGAAAGAATTTGAGGAGGGTCTGCGAGAATCTTAGTGACAGATATTTCTTTTGTCGTCCACATTCGTCGCGTATCGACGTTCGACGCATAGCCGTGGATTTCAATCCACGGAACCTCGGAAACACATCCGAGTGCGCCGCGTAGCGTCACCTGACGGATCTGGGGGTTTCAATCCCAATTGAAAATCGTTTTACGTGTTTCCGTCCCAATCCTTTGTATTTTCAACAGAAGGTCGCGAAGAAAGCGAAGGATATCAGTAGTTTGCATTGGATTCTCTGTTCTCTCCTGTAATAACTCCCTCTTCCCGTCCAGTTTCCAAAACAGCGAATTTTTTGAACAGGAGGGCGCGGAGAGCGCAGAGAAGAAAACGGAACGGCAATCTATCCAAAATTCTTGACCAGTGGTGGGTGAAGGGTGTACTTAGAACGTATAGGGTTCTCAATTATTTGAACCTTTCTTTTCTCCAAGGCGGTTAAATATGAAATGGCATAAACTGTATTATTCTTTTGTATGTATGTTGTTGGCATCGTGCGTTTCACAAAAAAGTCCCACCAGGCGAAGTTTGTACATTCATCATTCAGGTTATAGGTATGAGGCTTACGAAAATCTCTTCGAAGAAAGGCAGGATTATAAAAGAAAAATTGATGAGATGTTTGGCTTGAGTTTGACTGAATCCCCTGATCCTAGTGCTGTTGTTCATGTTTCGACACTTACAGGCGAGCAATTTTTGAAGCTGGTTCTGAATCGGAGTCGTCCGTCCATAGCTGAATATGAAAATATCGATTTATTATCGTTTGTAGAAATGGTTTCAAATGGGGTCAGTGAAATCAACAAGACGCTGCCATTTGAAGTATTTGTAGTGGTCCGACTTCCTGAAGGTGTTCGTCTGAATGACATAAACGCCGAAAGCATCAAAAAGGGTCACTTGGATGCGAGAGGTGTTTCTGAAAAAATAAATCATGGGGTTGTGCATGGCGAATTGGACGAGAGATTGTACCCGTTCCAGATGGCCTCCCTGAAAAAGGCAACGGTCTTGGACATTGCTAAAATAATTGAATATGTCTATGATTTTAAATTGGTTGTAGGGGATCATTACATCATATTATCACGCGATGTTGATAAGCGACTAAGTGACGAGTTTTGAGAAGTTTTGGAATTTTCATTCCGGCACGTCGTCCGTTGGTTTCTTCGCATTCGTCGCGTAGCGACGTTCGACGCATAGCCGTGGATTTCAATCCACGGAACCTCGGAAACACATCC
>JAFIGC010000006.1 GCA_020831635.1 Verrucomicrobiota bacterium
TCACGCTTTTTCTCACTTTTTTTTCTTCTAAAATACCCTTAAGTTAGTGCCATTCAGTTCAGCCCCTCTCCCCCCTTCGTTCAACGTTCGATGTTGGACGTTCGATGTTCGACGTTCGGTTCCCCCTTCGCCCTATCCCTTGAACTTTCAATGTAGGACTTTCTAATGCCTGCCCGCCATAGCTCGGAGAGCAGCGGCGGGTTCAAAGTTTTCATTCTGAATTCCCCCCTTCACCCGAAAACGGTAACTTCGTTACACTCGCTACACGCACTCCAAGGACGCTTCGCGTCGCCCCTTTCGCCCCGCCGATGCGGCGATCGGCGCTCCTTTCCCCCTTCGCCCCGTCCCTTCAACGTTCGAAGTTAGACGTACGATGTTCGGCGTTCTCGACGCAGCAAACGGTGCCGCTCCTCCCAGAGAACCCAACACCCAAACAACAACCCCAAGCCCACCAGAATCACTTCCAGCCAGATCCGATGATACAACAGCCAGCACCAGGCCGGTAATCCGAGGCCAAAGACCGGCAGAAACGACAAGCCCACCATCCCCCAGCCCTTCAAAGGCACCGCCCGTAAGAGCAGATGAAAGACCCGCCCGCCATCAAGGGGAACCACCGGCAGCAGATTGACACAGCCAAGCCAAAGATTCAGGATCCCGAGGGAGCCGACCCATTGACCGAATTCCGACCAGTGATTTTGATAGTAGAGAGAGAAAAACGTAATTAGAAAATTCGCCGCAGGCCCCGCCAAAAAGATGAGTGCCTGACAACCTTTGGACAGATCCAGAAACGCCTCCCCATCATCCGGCATCCAAAGCCCGCCTCCATACACCAAGGTGATACGGCCCTTTACTCCGAACCCTCGACCCACGGCCCAATGGGCCAGCTCATGGGGGAACACCCCAGCCACATAAAGCAAAACGGAAAACTGAAACCCAAAGGACAAGTGCCCCCAAAAATCCCCGGGATCATGAATCATCCACATCCAAGCCATCGCCAATGGAAACAACGCCACGCTCCAGTGTACGCGGAGCGGGAGGTTTCGGAACTGGTGAAGGAGATTGTATAGTGGGTTCATAGGGCGACCTCAAAAAAAGGCCATTCGGAAACATGCGGGCCAGTTGCTTGGGAGGAAAGACGAAGATTCCGTCCGTTTCTTTCTAGTTTTTCAATGAAGAATTCTTCCATTCGTTTGAAAGATCATCTTCATCACAACGTCATTCATTGCAGCCCCCGCAACATACAAACCCTCCCCAGGCATGACACGCTCTACGTATGATGCCCCCATAACTCTCCCAAAATTTTATGAAAACCCTGCCGCAGCCACTGAGGAAGATGCCAAAAACACCAAGCCTTTCAGCAATGGCTGGAGACAGCACGGCGGCGATTGGACGGACTTCAAAAACGCGTCCAAACCAACACCCGCGGGTTGGAGACGGAACAAGCCGCAATCAACCGGATACGGGACCAAAAAACGGATCTCCGACTCTGGGAGGAGAAGATCCTTTTCGCATATTTTCTGACTTTTCAAAAAGTTTTTTATTGTTTCGCACGAAGCCGTGGCTAAGGATGAACTTCATGGATTTGGAAACAATAACAGAAGATGCCATATGGGTGGCCGATCTGCTCCGCGATGCCCTCAAGGGGGATAAACAGGCGCGGGAAGACCTGGCTGTGGACATTGCCCGGCGTGCCCATGTGCAGGGACGCTGGCTGGCACCACAGATCGGGCTGAATCTCAAGCCCGCGGATTACGCTGACTTCGTCCAATCGCTCCTGCACGATCTTTTCGACAACAACATGCGCAAATTGCGAAAGATTCGCAATCCCCGGGCCTTGCCCGCCTGGTTGAAGCTGGTCATCAACAGACGTTTGATTGACAAGTTCCGCTCCAAGACCGAACGGAACGGCCGCAACACCATTTCCCTGGAAACGCCCCTGAATCGTGAAGGGGAAGGGAATGCCACCCTGGGCGAGCTGATACACAGCCCGGAAAAAAATCCCGCCGAGCAGGCGGTCGTGAACTCGATGCGGGAGCGCTTGCGGGAGGCCCGCGCCGAACTGTTGAACCCCGAGGACGATTTTATACTCGAACTCTACAGCCAAGGCTATCGGCCCCGGGAGATCGCCCTCATCGTGGATAACACCCCGAACGCAGTGTCCATTCGGCTGTGCCGGATCAAGGCGCTCCTCTTAAAGAGACTGTCCAAGGATCCCTCCGAGGAATAATCGATCAAAATAACGCGAAAGACTTCCGCCATGAAACACGACCTATACATGAAGAAAGCGAACGAATGGCTGCAAAATGCTTGCGGAACCCAGCAGCCGCTTGAGAATCTTGCCAAAGAATACCAAATCATGGAAACCCGGCTTTTAAAAGGAGAAGACGCCACGGAACCCACCGGTTCCAGTGCGTTCGACTATCTGTTGATCAGCAGTGAAGAGAGCTATTTGGAGCGACTGAACAATCTGGCGGACAGAATGGCGATCCAAGACACGTACGAGAACCTGCCCTCGTCAACGGGCATTCAATACCACGAAACCTTAGGAAAACACGAACCCCCAACGCAGCCCCCCCCCGGGGTGCCAAAGGAAGAGGCCTTGCGGGCACTCGCCCGGAATGTTTTGTCAGAGATCGCCAATAAACGGTATATTTTTGGAGATGACGCCCATCGCAGAGATGTCTGAGGAAGAAGGTATTCACCCGCCCTCCCCAGCTCCACCTATGACTAAAAATGGGAATTGTCGGATTGCTCACGGTGAGGCGAGTTGACTGATCCTGCAAAACGATGAAGATACCCGATGGGCGGATTTTTTCTTTGTCAACCCGGGTCCGACTGAATTGGCATGCTTGCTGCTAGAGTCTCGCGTTATACCAAAGATTCACATACATCGACAATACATTCATCATGCAGGTTTTTCTTAACGGCACAATATCAGGACTGACGATAGCGCTACTCGCGCTGGCGTTCATGTTGGTTTATCTGCCGTGCCGGGTATTTTACCTGGCTTTGGCCGGCATCTATGCGTTGGTACCTTACATCGCACTGGCCGGACTGCGGCACGGATGGCCTGTATGGCTACTGATGAGTGTGGCCGTCGGCATTGGAATCATCGTTTCGATACTGTGCGAATTGCTCAATCATGCCCCTCTCGAAAAAAAACACGCCTCCCCCGGCGCCCACCTGATCGCTTCGCTCGGAGTGTATCTCGTTCTGGTACAAATCGTGGCACTCGTCTGGGGCAACGAAACACAAGTTCTTCGCGCGGGCATCGACACAGTTTACCGCATCGGGGAAACCATCAGGCTCACCCGTGCGCAGGTGATGGCGGGCTGCGGTTCACTCATCCTAATTGCAGCCTTCTACCTTTGGTTGCAATTCAGCAACCTAGGGTTGCGCCTTCGAGCAATGGCTGACAACCCAGTACAACTTGCCCTCCACGGCTACAATATCGGACGCTTAAGACTGCTGGCCTTCGCCATGTCCGGGTTTTTGGCTTCGGCAAGTGCCCTGGCGGTAGCCAATGATGTCGGATTCGATCCGCATGGAGGCCTGCCCTTCCTCTTAATGGCGATTGTCGCGGTGGTCATCGGCGGCAACAAATCCTTCCTTGCGCCGATCCTTGGAGGACTGGTGCTCGGGATCATGCGGGCGGCGGCCGTATGGCACTGGTCAGCCCGCTGGCAGGACGCCGTATCCTTCCTGCTCTTGGCGCTCTTTCTCCTCTTTCGCCCCCACGGCATACTGGGCCAAAAACTGCGCCTGGAGGCGGTATGAATTACGCATTACACTTGATCATCTACTTCTGCATTTACGCAATTGCCGCGCTGAGCCTGAATCTGGTCATCGGCTATTGCGGGCTCCTGACCCTCGCCCACGCCGGGTACTTCGCCATCGGAGCTTACTCCTATGCCATTCTGTCCATATATGGCTGGGGATTTCTACCGGCACTGGCGGGGGCCGTGGCCATTGCCGCCGTCCTGAGCCTCATCGTCTCCCTTCCGGCTTGGCGCTTCCATGGCAACAACTTCGTGCTTATGTCCCTGGCGGCTCAAGCACTGATCTTCAGCCTGCTCCAGAACTGGTATCACCCCCAGGCGAATCCCGGCACAATACGCAACCTTACCAATGGACCTTTTGGACTTGCAGGAATACCCAGACCCGTTATTTTCGGTTACAGATTAGATACCATAGGATCCGTATCGGTGCTTGCGTTAATTCTTTTAGCGATCTGCGGCTTGGTCATCTGGCGACTCCAATCTTCACCTTGGGGACGCCTGCTCCAATGCATGCGCGACGACGAGTTGGCCCTCCGGGGACTAGGCAAGAATGTACGGCGGGCCAAACTGGAGGCCTTTGCAGTTTCCTCTGGGCTCGTGGCGATGGCGGGCGTGCTATATGCCTCTTACGTGAGTTATATTGATGCCAGCTCGGCCACCCTGGACGAATCCATCTTAATGGTATGCATGCTGTTAGTGGGCGGAATGGCGAATTTCAAGGGGCCCCTGGTCGGGGCGGCAGTGCTTCTTACATTGCCGGAAATCTTGAGGATGGTGAATTTACCTGATGCAGTGGCAGCAAATGTACGCGTGTTGGCATACGGATTGCTATTGGTATTAATCGTTCACTTCCGTCCACAGGGACTGGCAGGAAACTACAGAGTACAATGAAGACACTAACCACAGAGTTCACAGAGACAGACAGAGAGGCAGCACCTATGCTCCCCTCCGAATCGCCGTGCCTCCATGATTCCGATGAGTCTTCCAATCGCGTGCTCATGCAGGTCACGGGGCTCCGCAAGTCATTTGGCGGACAGGTCATTCTGGATGGCGTGGATCTCGAACTGCGCGAAGGCGAAGTGGTCCTGCTGCGCGGCGAAAACGGCTCCGGCAAGACCACCCTGCTCAACATCCTCACCGGCAACATGGAACCCGATGCCGGCGAGATCAATCTCTTCGTCAACAGTCACCCCGAGCATTTCCGCTTTCCGCGCCGCTGGTGGCAGGATATGAATCCCTGGGATCACTTCACCCCCGAACGCGTCGCCTCCGAAGGCGTAGGCCGAACCTGGCAGGACACGCGGCTATTCGGATCGCAGACACTGCTCGACAACCTGGCCGTTGCGAGCCCCGACCAACCCGGCGAAAAACCGTGGCGCATCTTGGCCCGCCCCCGCTGCTGGCACGCATCCGAAGCCCAAAACCAGCAATCCGTCCAGACGCTGCTCGATACGCTGGGACTCGGAGATCGCAGTATCTCCTCCGCCGACATGATCTCACTCGGCCAGACCAAGCGTATCGCATTTGCCCGTTGTGCCCGTGCCAACTCAAAGATCATCTTCTTGGACGAACCGCTTGGCGGGCTCGATCAGAAGGGTACCGCGAGCATCATCGCCTTACTGCGCGAATTGGCAGCCGCCCACCGGCTAACCCTCGTCATCGTGGAACACGTCTTTAATATTCCCCTCATCCTCGATTTCTCCACCACCGTCTGGACCCTTGCCAATGGACACCTCACGCGCGAAACCATCGCCGAAGCCAAAGCCGACCCCTCGGTTCGAGACACCCACGACATGTCCTCAACCATCCGGCAGTTGGCCGGTCCCGATGCCATCATCACAGAAGAGTCCCTCCCTCGTGGGGCCATTCTTACGCGAGTCACGCAACCGGGTACGACCCGCGAGCCATTACTAACGATCAAAGGCCTCGTCGCCCGCCGGGGCCGACGCCTCGTCGTCGGAGAAGAGCAGCAAGGACAGACAACCGGCCTCGACCTAACCATCCACAAAGGCGAACTCGTCTTTCTCCAGGCACCAAACGGATGGGGCAAGACCAGCCTGCTGGATACACTTGCGGGCGTACTACCCTCCGAGAAAGGCAGCATCGAGCTCAGCGGTAAAAGCCTGACCCATTTATCAACTTGGGAACGCCGCCACAACGGCTTGGCCGTCATTCCAGCCTATGACAATGTCTTCAACAGCCTGACAATCGGCGAATACCAGCGCATTAGCGCCGGCCCCAATCGACGTTTTGACCAAAAGGGCGCCCCTGAAAATCAAAAGATTTCCAAATCCCGCATGGTATCCTCACTAAGCGGCGGCGAACGCAAACGACTTGTACTCAATGCTGCCCATGGGCAGGACGCCAAGGTTAAAATCTGGGATGAACCGTTTTCTTCGCTCGATGCCGCGTCCGTTGCGAATTTGGCAGGCGAACTTTTGCCACAAGCCCAGACGGCTGGTTTGATTCTGATTCCCAGCATGCATCAGTTTGGAGAAGCCTAATGAAAACTGGAGGAAGCGAAATGAACACGAACACCCATAGCGCTGCAACAGAAGACCTTGACTATCAAGCGCTGTTTGACAGCATTCTTGCTGGCACAGCAAGCGAGCAGGTTTTTGATATGGTGCATGAATCAACGCGTCAAAGAAAATTCTCCGATTTGGTAAAGGCCGAACACGCCGAGCGGCTGGTTGAATTGGGTCATTCAGAGCACTTAAAAGTTCGGGGAGCGGCTTGGCGGTTGATGAGAACAATCTGTTCTGAACCTATTGTGCGCCTGCACCTTCAAGAGATTTGGACTAGGAAGGATTTGAGCGATTTGGAACGAAACACCTTGCTGTGGCGTTTGCTTGACGATCCCGAGTTGCCGACAACACTTCACCGCGACATCTGGGAATGGATCAAGTCCAACCGTGATTCCTTTGTGGCTGCTTACATTGAGTATGTTGACATTCTGCTAAATGGCCCAGAGAAGAAATACACGGATAATTATGCTTGCCTTGCTGATTCTATTGAAAACGGCAGGCTTCCGAACCCGTTATCAAAGCGCTGGATTTATGTCGCCACCGGCGTTATATGCGCAAAGAATGCACAGGATAGAGCATCAGCCAAAGCTCTTATGGCCCGCTATAGCGACTTGCTAAAAGGCACATTTTATGATAGCATACAGGGAGAGTTAATGAAACATTCAGCGCAGGAGGTGATGAAATGAAAAATAAGTCCAAAGTGAACAAAGACAATGCTCCCAAATCTCAGGGTGCCCTTAAGATCAGGACCGCAAAGAAACTGAAGGCTGGCGAGGCCCTTCAGGAACTCGTGGATAAAAAACGCGTGTTGCCAGCTTGCGAGTCGTCCAGTGCTTGCAGTCGTCCGGGACGGTAATTGCGTGACCGATACGACAGTCAAGAATGCCGCATGGACTTTGCGACCGGGTGCCTCTTTTTTGCAAAACGGAAGCACCGTACAAGTACTGATCGAAGGAGAAACGGCGGGGGAGCTGAAAGTACCTCGTCGGCTTAGGGCGGCTTTACTTGCCTTGATCGAACTACCGGAGGAAGCCGCCCAGAAAACGGATACGGCATTACAACTCAAGCGGCACGGCCATGCAGAACAAACCGTTACAGAACTTCTGGAGCTGCTGACCCAATCCGGCGTGGGCGTGTGGCACAACCCGAATGTTCCAACTCGCTTAGTGCAACATGTTTCCAGATGGACAACGCATGTTGATGTAGCGATAGCACAAGTGCAGGCCGCCCGCGTGTTGATGTCCCGTCGCGGCACGGTTAAACCCTCGTTCCTTAACGCCCTTCGGGATTGGGGCATTGTTCCGGAATTGTCCGGAATCAATTGGTGGGCGAATGATGATGATCTCACCACAGATAACCAAATGCCAGACTTGGTGATTGGATGGGACATGCATGTAAGCGATTTACGGGTTGTCGTCATCCGTTGCATTGCGCATGGCGTTCCGTTGCTACCTGTTACCCGCCATGGAGAATTTCTCAGCGTTGGCCCCCTGTTTATTCGCGACACCTCACCATGTCCTTTTTGTTCTTCACAAAAATCCACCCTGCCACCGAAAACGCGTGTAACCTCAACATCATCGGAAAAACTCGAAGGCTGGATGCTTGTTGCCGATGCTATGGCCGACATTCTGGCGCGGAGGCCGGGAGCCGAAGAACCATTCCTTCAGCATGTGTTTGACAGCAAGGGAAATCATATCGCAACGCATCAACCATTTATAAATCCCCGTTGCACCGTTTGTAGTCGCCTTAACAGATATCCGGAGAATACCGTAATCCATGGCTGATTTACTTAACCAATGTGATCTTGACCGAATGATCGGTTCATCAGGGGCCATCAAGGATCTTATTAAATTCCCAAGGTCCCCCCTTGACCTTCCCCTTCATGTCGTAACCGCCAGAGTGCAAGACGAATTCGAGGGGCAGCTCTCCGAGTCGGTTGCGCGTTGCGTGGCCAGCGGCGTGTCTGACGATCCCCAGATTGCCTATGCGGCGGCCATCGGCGAGGCATGGGAACGAATAGCCTTTGTTCAGCACCATGAACGGTTGAAACACGCGCCTGCCAAGCCTCCCTCTCCACAAGGGCTTCCTGCCGACAGTTTCTTTGAACTCCCGTTTCTTCTTGATGCGGGCGTGAATCGCCATAAATGGGCGGAACAAGCCTCGACGGGACCGTGTAAAACGGTGACATACCATGAGATCCTGCGTGGTAAAAAGGTAAAGCCATGCGAGTTGCCTGCCTGGGTGGCCGTGCCTGGAGCAGAAAGCACCTTGTTTGAAACAACAAACGGTTTGGCATGTGGTCACAAGTTTGACGTAGCATTGGATCGCGCGGTGCGAGAAGTCGTAGAGCGGGATTCCTTGATGCTTGTTTGGCTCACGAGATGCGGCGGCACCCGTGTATCCCCCTCAAGGCTTCTCACGCCAGGTCAAGTCACGCAAATCACACGCCTGACAGACATGGGCATTCAGTTTCGGTTGCGCGATATTTCCTCTGTGCGGGGCATCCACGTCATGCTCGCTGTTGTCTTTGCCCGCTTTCCAAACAATCGCGTTGGAATTGCTTTCGGCGCCGGGGCGCATCGCCTTCAACACTTGGCCGCGCGCCACGCCTTTCGCGAGGCAGGACTTAGCTGGCGTGGCGTGGCGTGGCGAACACTCAACCGCGAACGCCCGGAGCCAACGACAACAGTACCCAACAGCTTTGCGCAACATGCCGAGTATTACTCAAGCTGGGACAGAATGCATCTACTCGACTTTCTGCTTGACGATGACCCGATCATTGAGGAAGAAGAGCCCTTGCGTGCCCCAAAAGCAGCGCTCAATCCTGACGCGGGCCACATCAATATGCTACTTTCACAGGGGAAGCGCATATTTGCTTTGGATATCACGCCTCAACAGGCCGCCGAGACCGGACTCGTGGTCGTGCAAGCGGTTATTCCCGGTCTGGTGCCGCTTTACATCTCCGATCGCTGCGCCGATCAACTGGCCCTGGAACGATTACCGACCACCATTGGCGGAAGGTTACAAGATCGCCCCGAATCCCTCAATACGCGAATTCACCCTTGGCCCTAAGATGGTTACATCATGAATGATCTCGCATCAATATTCCTACCCCAGTCCGATAAGCAAGATGCACTGTGGGAATTGTATAACACGAACACCAAGCTTTCTCCAGCGCACATGCCACCTGTCTCCGCGGAAGCAGATCCTATTGCTCAACTCAACGAAGCCATCCGCAAGCTCACCATTGAGGAAATTGAGGCTGCGGTGGGTTCGGGTGGGAAACGCTATCCTACAAGCGAAACGCTCGCCTTGCCGGAAGCGTTTCCGGCGGCAATCAACAAGCCATTCGGAAACATTCTGGAGTCCCGCATCAGCGAGCGGGAGTTTGCTATTTCCCCTCTCTCGATCAAAACAATCTCGGGACTTTGCCGAATTGCATGCGGAATAAAGCCTAGTCATGTGCGCACAGAAGAAACCCCGACCTCGCGTTACGTGCCTTCCGCAGGTGCGCTGTATCCCTTGGAACTGTACCTTTTCTCGGCCCAACCGCTCACAAAGCGCGGCAAGGGGGATGGCGGGGCTGAAATCTGGCATTACGAGCCCCAGCAGCACAATTTAGAGAGAATCGTCCGTTGCGATCTTGAAAGAATAGCGGATTGTTTCCAGACTTGGCCGGAACAATTCCCGCCTATAACTGCTGTGATTACCGGTGTTCCCAAGCGCCAGAGCTGGAAATACGGGGCTCGGGCTTATCGGTACACGGTGATGGAGGCGGGGCATGCCGTGCAAAACATCCTGCTTGGCGCCACAGCCATGAACTTGTCAGCGTGCCCTGTTGTGGGGTTTTATGATGATCGAATTCATGATTTGCTCGATATTGACGGCGTGAGCGAAATCGCGCTATACACAGTATGGATGGGTGAACGTCCGAAACAATTAAGAAGCGTTGAATCCAACCAAAGGAAAACAAGAAATGAACAGTAAGCTACGCGTAGGTATTGGTGCTGCGTTCGCAGTAATCATTGTGGCGGCGATTTGGTTTGTCAACCAAAAGCCCGGCACGTCAGACGACCTAAAGGTGGGTGTGATCCTCCCCTTGACCGGGCAATCAGCCTACATCGGCACCTCCATCAGGAATGGGATGGAGATTGCCATCAACGAGTTCAATGAAAGGGAGGACAAACCTTTTGACCTTCGGGTGGATTTCTCTGATACAGGCGGACAGCCTGGCAGGGCAGTCACTGCGTGGCGATCCATGATGGCCTCGCTGAATCCCCAGGCCTTCATTGCCGTGCAGGAAGGTGTGAAGGGGCTATTGCCACTAGCCGCTGCCGACCGCCGCGTTCTTCTGGCCACATCCGTTCCCGATGATGGCATCGCCGGTGTCAATCCGTGGGGGTTCCGCTTCTTCATCAACGCCAAGACCGACGCGGGAATGATCGCCAGATACGCGGTCGAAAAGCTGGACAAGCAGCGTTTTGCCATCATCTACGTGAACGACAGCATGGGAACGAGTTACCGTGACAACTTCGTTTCCACCGTCAACGATCTGGGGGCTGAAATCGTAACCGCGCAATCCTTTGGTCCTGCTGATACGGATTTCAGAAGTCAAATAATGCGAGTGCGGCAAGCCAACCCCGATGCCGTCTACTTGGTGGGGTACGGAAAGAGCCTTTCCAGCATCCCCATCCAACTGCGTGAAAGCGGTGTTGAGGCAACACTGCTCTCCGTGGGCACGATCAGTCAGCCGGATATCATGGATGCAGCCGGAGACGCTGTAGAAGGAACCTACTACACCACGAGCGAGTTTTTCACCTTTGCCCCCGAAACACCTGAACTCGCTTCATTCGTAGAGGCCTATCAAGCCAAGTTCGGACAGGTCCCCGTGTTCTTTGAGGTCTTTGGATACGACTCCCTGCGATTAATCCTACATGCTGCCGAACAGGGAGGATTGGATTCAGATGACATACGCCAGGCTTTGACCGAAGTGAAAAATCTGGCGCTGGCCGCAGGGAAAGTCACCGTCGGCGAGGATGGCGATGTCCAGTTCCCCGTTGTTGTCAAAATGATCAAAGACGGCCAGTGGGCACCGGCGAAACCGTAATCTACTGCTAACAAACTAGGTTTTGCCGCAGCATAGAGAATAAACAATGAAAAAGTCCTCAGCGGATAGAATGCTCAACATGTCGCGTTCAATAATTCGGACGGCTTTAGATGCTGCCCGCCACACAGATCTTGTTTCACAACTGGAACCTTTACTTCGGGATAAATGGTCAAAACTTGATGGTTGTTCTTTCGCAACAGCTTTCAGATTCTCCAACTCACCAAATTCCCTTGAGCGAATAACACCCTACAATCCGGTGCCAAACCCTTCAGAGGTCAGGTGCTCTGACCATAAAAAATATCTAAACCTTTACAATGCTTTTACAAGCTTGGCCTTGCCACAAAAAGAAGATATGCCAAAAGGGGCGATGATACCATGGGAAATATTCCGTTCTGAAGCAGAACAAAGCGCAATTTATCGGCCCAATATTGTTTGCTTATCCCAAGTTGTTTCTGACTCTTTACCAGCACGGCCACCCCCTTCATCGAACAACAACCCTTACAATCAATTTATAGTTGAAGACATAACGGATACTGAATTATCGCATCTCATCGAAGAGCCAAAACATGCAATCAATGACTTCTTCAAAGTATCTGATAATGATAGCATAACTGACACGTCCCTGCGGGTGTTTGGTCTTTGTCCCGCTCGAATCGGTGATAAACTAGCTGTAATCGCAAGGGGAACAAAGGAGCGGAAGACAAGTGCCGTTATATATATCATGGGAACGCGAAAGCACTTTCATGATAAAAACCCGAGCTACGACTATGGGCTGATGTTTGGCATTAATAATCTTATCGGTTTTGATGATCCTAATGACCTCCAAGTATTGGTAGATAGCGTTTGGGCTGCCTGGAATATAGTCGTTGTACCCATTTATCTACACGATCGGGAGTCAAGGTTCAGCAGTCTTGAAGCTGGTCGTGATGTGATACACACGCTCAAAACTGATATTGGACGGAATATCGAGACTCAACTGTATACAATCAAAAATAAAATTCTTGAGAATGACTACGAGAATGATCGAAGCGGTCTGGACTCTGACTTTAAGAGAGTTGTCCAAGACCTTTATGTTCATCCTTTTTTTGCCAGCTTCGTTGCAAGAGAACCTTGTAGAGTAAATAGTATTGAGGAACTCCGTTTAGAATGTGATGTAGAGGAGCAACCCTACGATCCCGTTGATTTTATAATAGCATTCATTTCCGATTGTCTAAGAACTGAAGAAAGTTGCAATACAGGAGCTTTTAATCAAGTATCTCCAGATACTGTAGAGAAATCCTATCCCATACATTACATTCGTAAAGATTTTCTAAAGCTTGCGTTGAGCGAGATCATCGTCAACATACACCGTTGCGGGGATAAAAACGAAATGGTTAAAATTACTTTTTCTGAGGATTCTGGCGGGGAATACTTCGATGTTATTATAAAAAACAAGGCGATCCTTTCATACATCCCCGTTCGAATTAGAGAACAGACCGCAACAATTCCGTGCAAACCGGGGCACGGGTTAAGCGTTGTGCGTGCTTTTTGCAGAGCAACTGGTGGAGACATGCCAGACTTAAGTTGGAATTCTACTGATCACACCATTTCAACTACGCTTCGCTTCGGTTTGAATACAGTAACTAGAGCAATTGAGAAAGCGAATGAATCTGGAGAGAGGAAGTAATTCATGAACAAACAGCGTGTGCCTAAAGTTACAAATGAAGTACTACCTGTGATTGAAATCCAACGATCAGGGGTTCCAGAAGAATGGCGTCCCTCTTTGCGAATCCTCCTCTTCGACGATCAGTATGAACAAAAGCAAATAATCGAAGAGCTTAATGAGTGTTTCGGTATGTTTTGCCATTGTGACAAACACAGTGTTGATAATTTAGTGAATGATGGAAATGGTCCAAAGCTTGATTACGAAATTTACGCTTATAAGGATGTAGGAGTCGAAATTGTTTTATGCAATGGCTTCACCCAATCCTTATCTCTCATAGGTGAACACTTTGATATACTACTTTTGGACATAGACTTTTCAAATGATAAGTCGATGAAATTGGACTTTAAAAACGAAACCCATCTCGGAGGCATATTATTTGGTTTTTGCTATATGGGGCAAACTACGATATGTCAAATCTTCACTGCTCAGCATAGTGACGTAAGGCGAAACAACATAGACTATTGGTATCTGGATCAAGCTACCAGCATATCTAAAAGGCGTGGATTGCAGATTCTACCACAGTTGTACATTGAGGTGGTAGAGAAGAAAAGGCTGGCTTATGTTTTGCGCAAATCTTTCAGGCGGTGGTGTACAGAGATTCTACCATCATTGAATCCAAACAAGGTTGATTTATTGAAGTTGGTAGATGGGGTGCTGTCTAAGAAACCAGAGGGATATATAGAATTCTCGATTAAACTGCGATCCAATGAAAAGCGCAAAAAAGCGTGCAAGAGTGTTTTGCCAGGAAAACTGTTCGCATCATTATTGACATACGATGGTTCTGATCTATCAGAGGATTCGAAAACGCTAGTTAATAATCTTGCAAGACAAATTTGCGGGCATCAGTTTGTATACAGCATATTTTGCAAACCAATACATGTAAGCCAAATGATACCTGATGACATCAATTTGCTGCTAAATAGACAACCTGGTTGCAAAAACATGACAGAAAAAGGTATAAATGACTGGCATTTAAAATTGGAGCAGGCCTGCCAACTATTTGAAGTGAATTACGAAGAATTTGTTGCATTGCTTAAAGCTGACATCAACAATTGTTGTCGATCACACACAAGAATTGATATCTGTAAGGCACTTGGAATCGTCAGTTCACCGACCAACGCAACTGAACCTGCCTGGGAGCCTGTCTTACATGGAATATTTAGAGATTCTCAAATTTGGGGTCAACAATTCAGAAGAATATGCAAGGATCTACTCATATCAAAAGACAATGAATCTGCTCCACAAAATACGGATCCCGATTTTCATTTGAAATATGAATTGTTGAATGAATGTGGTGTTGTTAGATCTGGTTCCGAGGAGCCTTGGGCGCGAAGAATTCTTATATGGGGGGATCGTTCAGATTGTGGTTACCTAAGCAAGTCGGCGAACGGGGGGTCATGGTCTGATCTTATTTCAATTTGCCAGCTCGCCCGTATAGCATCATCAGTATGTATCATTGGTTCTCATGGTTCTGTCAATATGATCACGGAACAGCGAGATGGTAGCCTTACAAGCGACATGGTGACGCTTGAGATTATTGTTCATCAACCGCCAACAAGCAGTAGTTCTTAATGCGAATTTCTCATTATTAATTAATATACACAATGAAAATTGACCCATACACAAGACATTACGGGTTTTGGTCTAAGCAGGATCAGAAACGACTCATAAAATCGGTGGTAGCGGTTGGTGGGGTTGGTGGAGTCGGGGCAGCCCAAGCATTGATGCTGGCAAAATCAGGGGTTGGCTGCATTCGCATTGCAGACAGGGATCAATATCAACAAGAAAATGTTGTCGAACAGGCTTTTGCAACCTGGGACACGATTGGTAGACCAAAGGTTCAGGTGGCCGCAAAAGAAATGAAAAGGCATAGCCAGCATTTGTCAGTCCAAACCATTCAGGGTGATTTGGCAAATGCTGATGCCGCAAATGAATTGGTTCGAGGGGCTGACATACTGTTTTCGGGGGTTGATAATCCGGAGGCTCGCATTGCTCTTGGACGTGCGGCGTTGAAAGCAAAAATTCCTTTTGTTGTTGGGGCCAATGTAGGATGGACTGTATTTGCTACGATTTACCAACCTGATCTAAAGGGCTACGCAGCTGCATTTGAGAGTATTGAAAATTTATCCAGAGATGAGTTGGGCTTTCCCATTATGGAAGACCCTGCTACTAGAGAACTTGTGTACCTTCAATGGCGCGTCTTTACGGTGGCTTTTTCTGGTTTTAGGGATGCAGAATTGCGTCGTTTTATTCGGGGTGATATGTCGCACTTCGCATATACGGCTGGCCCGGCCTTTACTGCCGCAAGTATAACGGTTATGGAAGGTCTTAAGTCTCTCCTCGGTGCCGGAGTGTCCGTTGTTTATCCGAATGTTAGAATTTTGGATCTCGCTGCAGCACAAGAACTTTCATCAGCCGAAGTACGTTCGCGTTATAATGCCGTAGCGAGAGCTTGGAATAGCGGCCCGAAAGCCATACTGGAGGCGATTCATCATGCAAGATAGTCCTGAGCTTTTTTATTTCACAAGGAACATGCGAGCCGACTTAAAAGAATCGCTCGATAAGCTGCTTGAGTCTAAAGGGGCACGATATCTAACCGATCCAATTATAAAGATGAAGCCTGCTAATACCCGCCGAGTTGTGATTGCGCATAAATCAGCTCTTTTGGATGCAATGGGGCAGGACGCGCAGGCGATGCTTGGCTCGATTGATTGCGATCTACTTATTTTGCTCGTAGAAGGATTCCCTGGATGCATTGTAGAGAATGATGATGATGTCTGCAGCACAATGAACACGGTTCGATGGCGGGCTGGCTCCGAGTATGTTAGAGACCATGTTGATAATTTAATCCTTTTCTTGACGAAATCCGGGGAGTTGAGACAGTTAAACCCCAGTGGATGGCTGCCAAAGAATCCATTCAATCTGCTTGGGCTGTATATCCTTTGTCAGGGGTACCTTGCTGTTCTAGCCAATCAGCCTGATTCCAACCTCAATTTATCGAGGCTACAGGCATGGGCCTGTTCAGATATCTCTTATTCGGATTCTCAAATGAAGGAGGTGCAATCTCCTAGCTACTGGAGCATTTGGGGAGCGGATGATCCTTTCGATGTGTTACGAACCGAATGGGATTGCAGCGGAACGTCAGAACCCTTTTCTATCGTTTCAGGTTTGATGACCTTAATCAAAGAAAAGGAGAGCATTAGTGATCACAACCTCGTCATAAAAGTCCATGACACAATTCAAACTGTATTAAAAGTGGCTCATGAAAAACGAATGGCAGACTGATCGTGGGCAGCTCAACCACAACTGGCTCCAGAATGGGGTGCTGGTGGCGTTGAATCATGCTGAACGAATTGCCTCCGATGGCGTGCGCTCTTCGGTGGTGCGGCAGACACTGGCAGAGGATATCCAGAGGTGGGATGAACGGCGGATCGAATTGCCGGCATTTCTAGACCGATTCGAGAATGAGATGTCGCCGAAGGTGTTCTTTGAACGCGCACCATTGTGCCGCTGCTCAGCTGAGACGAAGCAGTGGCTGATTCCGCTGACACACGAACTCTGGCTTGGGCGCGAGAAGGTGCAGGAGAAGATGGCCGCCGCCAAGCAGGCTTACGAGACCGCTGAACAGAAGTACGAGGTCGTCCATGCCGATCTTGAATCGATGCCAGAGACGCCAACCATGGAAGATCTGCAACCATTTGAACGTGTCCTGCGGGAGTTCACAACAGCCTGCGAGTCCCTATCAAAGGCCATCTCGGCCTTCCCACACGAAATCCGCTGCTGCTAAGGAGAAAGATGAAAATTGTCAACCACGGAGACACTGAGACACAGAGGGTGCAAGATTCTCCGTGCCTCCGTGCCTCCGTGGTTGAATCCCCCTCTCATCTCCCCCGCATATTGATCATCGACGACCTCTTCGGTCGCATCCTCAAGGACCGCCCCAACCGCGAGCGTGCCAATCTCTGCGGTATGTACGGGCTCCGCGACGTAACCGGCGACGAGAAGTTTTCCTCCGGCGAGGAGGTCGTCAACCCCTTGGCCGAAGCAGTCTTCTACCGCGGCCAATCTCCCTTATGCGCCGCAATTGGCGACTCCGTGGAAAACGATATCGCAGGCACCATCGAATTTGTCCGCAAGGGCTGGCAATCCGCCCCCCGCTGGTCGTTGGTGCTGCTCGATCTCTGTTTCTACACGGGCAGAGTGACACCAGCCAGCGACAAAAGCCAATCGGGCATGCCCAAGGGCCGTTCCGACGACGATGATGCCCGCCAGTACTTCGGACTGCGTATCCTGGAGCGGTTACACGCCGAATTTCCCGAACTGCCCGTCATCATCCTCTCCAGCAAGCAGCGCGAAGAGGTCAGCCAGTCTTTCGCAACCCACGGTGCGCTGGGGTTCATTCCTCGAACAGACTCAACCAGCCCGGAGAAACTGCGCGATTATCTATGGCGTCACGGCCTGACCCCCGATGACTCTGGCCAGATCGTTGGACACTCCCTCTCTCTATTGTTGGCCCTGCGTGCCGCACGCCGGGCGGCATCCGACCGGCGGAATGTGCTGATTCGCGGCGAACGCGGCGCGGGCAAGGAATTACTCGCGGACTACATGAACCGGAATGCTTCCAAAGGGGATCAGACCCGCCCCCTAGTAACCGTGGATTCCGGGGCGCTTTCTCCGACACTTTTTGCCAGCGAGCTGTTCGGCCACGTCAAGGGGGCCTATACCGGGGCCGACCGGGAACGCGAAGGCCGAATCGTGCAAGCGCACGGGGGCGATCTGTTTTTGGACGAGATCGGCAACATGCCGCCCGATGTGCAGACGGGACTTCTGCGCGTTCTCGAAACGAAACTGGTCACCCCCGTGGGCGCATCATCCAAACGCGAGGTCGACGTCCGGTTCATTGCGGCAACCAATGAAGATATCGAAATTAAGGCCGCATCCGGCGGCGGGTTTCGTCCCGATCTGCTGGATCGGCTCCGGGAAGGCGGAACTATCGTCCTGCCGCCCCTCCGTGAACGACGCGAGGACATCCCCCTGTTGGCTGAACAATTTGTCCGGCAAGCCGAGGCCGCTCGGTCCGGGGCGCTGAAACGGAAGATAACGCCCGAGGCGATGGAAAAGATTCTGCACCACAATTGGCCGGGTAACATCCGCGAGTTGCGCAACTGCATCCTCAAGGCGGTCAACGATCATCCCGATGTGGAGCATCTCGTGCCAGATCATCTGGTGTTGGAGCCAAACGCCGGGCCTCCCGCATCCGATGAAAAGCCCCGACTCCCTGTTCACGACCCGCGGCGAACCCGTGGCGATGTAACGGAGATGATCCGGATTTTGGAGCAAACCGAAGTTTCAGCGTCGGAAGTGACCGCCTGGGCTGGACGCTGGCCTCAGGTGCAAGATGCCTATGCGGGCATTACACTGAAACTACTGCGTGCTTCACTTCTTGCCACCCGTCGGGTGAGCCCGGAAAGTCCGCATGGGGAGATCAAAATCCATCCGGCCATCAAGCTCCTGACGGGGGACTCCTCCCTCACCGCCACCCAGGCCGCCGACACCGTGAAGCGCATATTTTCCAGCCTGTCGAAGGTCCTGCTGGGCGAAGCCCTGCTGGACCCCGTCCTCAAGGCCGCCCACGACACGTCCGTGCGCTTGCGGCCACGCTCTTCCGCACCTAGAAAGAAAAAGGATTCCTATGGAACCGGCACGGAACGAAAAGAAATCTGAGCATACCTTCCACGAATGCTTGCTGGCCTGTGCCTGTCGTTTCGCCGCCAACGATGGAGAGAGTCTGCTCGATCTGACCGCCTTGTGGAAGGGGTTTCTCTATCTTGCCCACCATGAATCGGATCGGGCTCGCAACGCTCTGCACGAACGATGGCCGGAAAGAGACTGGCACGGGGCGGTGCCCAATACGGTTTCCGACGGAACCTCAGGTACACCCAAACACGCACCCGAGATCATCCGCCTGCTCGGACCCTTGGGGGTTTTGAACAAGAAATATGGCGGGCAATTCACCGAAGAGAACTTTTTCGCGGCTTTGGACAGCGTCAATGCCTGGCCGCAATTGGGAATCCCCCACCCTTCCCAGGCAGACAAGCGGGATGTCCTCCCGCTCCCCGGTGATGGGGACGACGCGGGAGTATGCGATGAATCCGCCCCCGAACCCTCTGAGGAGTCCTTGCCGAAACCTGCAGCGCAAATGGCCTCCCTTCAAAACCCGGCACTCGCGGAGGCGCTGGCGGATCTGCGGACACGTTTGGAAATGCAAGTTTTCGGACAAACGGCCGCGATGCGGGCTTTTGCCGACAGTTTGTGCGCCGCGCTGGATCGTCCGGTGCAACCTGGGCGTCTGGGAGGGAGTTTCCTGGTCTTGGGTCCGAACGGTTGCGGAAAAGGCGAAATGGTCCGGGTTCTGGAGGACTGGACGAAAGCGCACAAAGCCTCGCTTCGAACAAAACGGGTGGTGCGCTGCGAGGGGTTTCTCCAGCATTCCCTGCACACGCTGCATCATGAAATTAGCGGGGGCGACCCTGGGTTTCTGGTATTCAGCGAATTTGAGAAATACCAGAGCGATTTCCGCGACATCCTGCTGGAGGGCTTGGACCGTGCGGTGCTGCAGCTTCCCAAGGTAGGGGGGAAGGAGCGTCTGGATTTCACCCCCATCCACGGGTGGATCATCATTCTGATCGGGAATGTGGGCCGCGCGCTCTGGGGGCGCCTGCCCTTCAAGGAACAGCACCTGCTCCCTGACCGTGAACACATCCGGGAAGTGCTGGAGCAGGAGTCGATTTCGGATTCCCATCACAAAAGCAGTATTTTCGAGCATTCTCTGAGCCGCTCATTTCTGGACCGGCTCGATTTCTTTATCCCTTTCTGCCAGTTGCGCTATGCGGACGTGGAACGCATCCTCATGCGTGAAATCACCACTCTCACCCGGGTGGTGGAGTCCAGGGGCGGACAACTGGCGGTAAGCCCCCGGGTGGTCGAACTCATTGTGCTGGGCTCCTACTACAAAAAGGCCTGGAGCGCGCGACAGTGTCTGCGGGGCTTCAAACAGCATATCGAAAACCCGGTGTATGATGTCCTGACGCAAGGCGGGCGGCAGATCCGGTTGACCTGCGTCGACAAACGCTTCAACCGCACGCTTCAACGCAGCCGCCCCAGGCTGCTTTTGTTGGATGACGAAGCCGAGCAGGTCTTGCCCCTGATGCGCGAAGGGCTGCAGGATGTGGCCGATATCGTGGGTGCGGGGGACATCAGCGAAGCGCTGGAGCGGGCATCGGAGAGCCCCCCGGAATTGCTGGTGCTGGATATGTTCTTCGGCGAGGAGAACCGCCCCCTGTGGAAGGAATACCTACAGACCTGGCGCACGGCCCACCCCGACGTGCCCGTACTTTTACTCTCCGGAAAAAAAGTGACCTGTTCGGATCGGCTCGAAATTGACAAAACCGGCGGCGTGCTGGGCTTCGTTTCAAAGACTTTCAGGCCTGAGGAGATGCGGGTGGCTTTGCTGCCGTTTCTGGATCACGCGGGATGGCAGGCGCGGGTGCGGGCCTTCGAGCGCGAATACGGTTATGGGGGCGACCGGATTGTTTTCGATGTGTCGACAAACGTGGAGGGCTCGGATGCGGAGCTCTCTTTTTCCGGCGTCAATTTGGTGGTCGCCAACCGGCAGGCGGACCGGGGTTCGGAGCCGATCCTGCCTGAAAAAACCCGTCAGGCGATTGACGAGTTTGTGGCCCTCTTTCTCGACAGCCGCAAGCGGGCGGCACTCCGCATCAAACAACCGCGCGGCATCCTGTTGCATGGCCCGCCCGGCAATGGCAAGACCATGGTGGCTCGCAGTCTGGCCCGACGCATGCGCTGCAATTTCATGGCTTTGGCGGCATCGGACTTCCAAGGCCGATGGGCCGGCATGCGCTCGGAACGGATCAAGGAAGTCTTCGAACAGGCGCGGATGCGTCAGCCCTGCGTGGTCTTTATTGATGAAATTGACGGCGTGGCCCCGCGCCGTCAGGAAGACAGCGGCGGCGGCATGTTGCGCGATCAGGCGGATGCCGTGGCCGCCCTGTTGACCCAACTGGACGGTTTTGATGACGGATCGGAGGTTTTTCTGATTGGGGCCACCAACCGAAAAGAGGCTCTGGATGATGCCCTGCTGCGTCCAGGGCGGATCGACCGGATGATCGAGGTCGGCAAACCCGGTTTGCGGGAACGTGTTTTGCTCTTGGAACAGTTGTTGGGGGAGATGCCCAAATGCGAGATCCCGTGCGAATGGGCCGCGCGAGAGTGTTTTGGGCTCAGTTGCGCTGAAATCACCAAGGTGGTCGGGGAAGCCAAGCTGCTGGCGCTGGGGCGAATGCAGGGGGCAACATCGGTGGGAGCGGGGATGGCGCCCGAGACCGCCGATTTTCGCGAGGCGGTCGACCACTTGCGCTTTGGAGACGGAGAAACCCGCTCCCCTTCTGAAAACCGAGCCCTCCAGCGGGAGGTGACCGCCTGGCATGAGGCGGGACACCTTGTCGTGAGCATGGCGCTGATGGGGAGGGTTCCGGAACGTGTCACGATCACGCCGCGGGGGGATTTCGGCGGCTACGTTCGTTTTGCAGAGGAAGATGCGCGGTCCTCCCGCCGTCGCCGTTCTGACTGTATTCACGAGCTGGCCGTGATGCTGGCGGGCGGGGCATCCGAGGTCATGAAGTTCGGCGAGCACGGGTCCGGGGTGAGCCGGGACCGTGAGCAGGCGTACGCCCTGGCCCACGCAATGGTCGCCCACTGGGGCATGGGGTCTCCGGAAGCCGAGGCGGAGGGCTTTCTTCGCGGGCGGGGGCGCACTCAGGGCCAGGGCACTGAAGGTCTGCCCTCCGGGGCGGCCTCCAATCAACACCTTGTCGCGTCCATGGCGGCAATCGTCAACGAAGCCTCAGAGCGAACGGATCAGGCTGTACAGGAGTTTCGCAGGGACATCGAACGCGCAGCCACCCTTCTCATCGAGAAAGAAGAGCTCACCCGCGACGATCTGGTGGCCGCGTTTCCAAACTGGGCCCAAAACCCGGCCATCGACGAAGAGGTCGCGCCATGAACCTGTCCGGACCTGCGGCCCCGCTTCCACGGCTCACCGGTCCGGGTGAAGTGGTTTTGCACAACCTGAAAAACTGGCTGGGGCGCCGCGCGGCGGATGCCCGGCCGCTTGCATCGGAAGAGGCCGCGCGGATTACCGACATCCTGCACGATTTCTTCGACCAGGCGGAGAGCTTTGTGCGGTCTGCAGTCCGCCTTGGCGAGCTTGAACCGGATGCATGCGAGCGTTTCGCCCGCATGTTGAACCCGCCTCGTCAATGCCTTGCCGAGATCAAAACCAAGGACAGCGGCCACGCGCTGGATCGTCTTGCGGCCTTCCTTGCGGACCAGTATAATCGCGGGGGTATGCTTTCCCAGGCCGTGCAAGGCGAAACCATCGAGAGAAACGATACCGACCCGCTTTCCACCGTCGAGCGTGCTCTTGTAACCGTGGTGCGCGCGTTGGCTCCTCCCCACCTGCTGGACAGAGGCTCCCTGCGGTTTCAGCAGACTGCAAACGAACGGGAACTGTTGATAGACGGAACTCTGAATGACCCGGTGTATCACATGGGCATTCACATCGGGATCTGGTATCACTCCCCCATCCGTCTAGGCCGCATCCGTTCCGAGGTGCTGAAGCATCGGTTTTTCACAACAATCCCAACTCAGGAATGAAAGAACAGGAGAGAGGCATGAACGCAGCTACGGAACGCATCAACCCCCTACCGAACGCTTGTTTTGGAGTCAAAAATTCCAGCCCTTCCGGCTTGGGCATCACGGACCGGCAGACTCCATCCTTTGAATTTACCGATTTAACCAGGTATGAATCGGATTTTCCTGGATTTCAGGCGTATGCGCAACGGTGCATTTCCTTTTTTGACGCCCGCCACGACCCATACGGGAGCATCACGCCATCCATGTATGGGAGCATTGCCGGTGAAACGCGGAGCTATACCGGGTTTGATCCTGCAACCGAAACGTTTCCTGCCGCCCTCAAAACGATTTAACCCCAACGAAACCACTGACTCCTGAAGGAATGCCGCATGAAAATCAATGAAGCCGCCGAAGTATTGAAAAGTTCCGTTTTGGAGCCCCTGTTTACGGACCTCGACAAGGTCGAAGTCGAGGAAAAAGAGAATCTGACTGTTTGCAGAGTCGAGATAAAGAATCCGTCTGATGACACCTCACCCTTCACTCTGTTGCTACTCGAGGACGACACGACACAAGTGTTGCGCATTCTGGGCGTTGCACAAACCAAAGAGATGCATCTGGTTGCCCGCGTCGCACATGTAAACCACATAAATACCATTGGAAAGTTATGCTGGGATCCTGAAAACGGCGAGGTTTACGTCGAGATCGCGGCATTGAAACAAAGTGAAAGCGGGATGTCCCCGTCAAATTTCGAAACCATGGCCGCAAACGCAATGGCTATCTTTTTCAATGAACGCGCCTGGTTTATGAAATCCGAAATCGAGAAACTGGTCGAAAAGAAATTGGTGTCACGCGACCAGGCGCAAGCCCTAATGAATTCGGTGGTCGAGCCCATCAAGAACGAGATCAATCCGCGCCTTCAGCAGGCCATGTGAATTGATAAGCCCCCGCCCCAATCATGCAGGACAAGCACCTACCCAGGAATCCCGGATGAAGAAAACACATTTGATGAATCCTTTGATCCTGCCCAGACGAAGTCCCGTTTACCTCGCAATCGAGCGGGTCATCCATGCGCTTGTACCCGACATCCCCCCCATCGTGATATCTTCCGAACAGCATAAGGATGCTTCAATCGGAGCGGGCATCGGAATTATCGTGGCGTGGTCGGCCCAAGGGTTTTGGAAGGAGTATACGGCATTCGCCAATTACCCGTTGAATGCCTGTGTTGTCTATTGTCCCGTGCAGTTGGAGCCCCGCCCTTGGTCGCAGTTGGAATCCGCCTCAAAAATGCATTTTGAGAAAGTTTTTGAGCCCTACCTCTGTGAAAACATCCAAGAGCTTACGTCTGCCATTCAAAAGGCCATTTCAGATACGCCAAATCAGAGGGAGGATGCTACAGCGACCCTGACATATGGTCAGATGGATATGGGGGAAATCTTTTGCAAGCAGACACTCGCCATCAAAGCCTGCTATGAAGACCTCCAAGGGCTTCTACACGGTAGTGCCCAGGATGTCGTGAACATTCTCTATGCACCCATCCGCATGCTGGCACTTGCGGCTCAGTCAGACGCAAGTCAGGCTTCGGAGGCATTCCGAGAGCTTTGTTCTTATTTGAATTCCACTGTATCCTATAAAATTCGGAATTTACCGGAAAATCTTACACGACAGATAGCCGATATTCCATGGGCGGGGTCTCCCCCCGACACACGAAGCTTGCTTTTAAATGGACTCGAGTCAGTTCATTCAATAGTGTTTCGTACTGACAAGAACAACCCGGTTGTGACGGATATCCCCGTTACGCATGTTGAGCGAATCATGGAGGGTTTTTCCGAATTGCGCCGCCGCGCTGGCGCACCTGTCATCGCAGGGAATGATGCCGCGACTCAATCACCCGAGCCAATGTTCTTCGAAAGCAAAGGGCCTGCTTCTTCTGTGACGCCTGATGGGCAAACAAATATAAATAATCCAGACGACCAAGATCCCTACCGAATTCTTGTCATCGACGACCATGCGGCATATTGGCAACCGGTATTGAAGTTGGTCGGCGAGAAGCTTTGTGGTGATGCAAAATTAAGCGGCCGTCCTGTCCAGATTGCTTTCGCGACTTCGATCACGGAAAAAGCACAACGCATAATTCCCGAGCAAGATTTGATTCTGCTGGACATTTACCTGCCTGGATCATCCGGCCTTGACTTGCTCAAGCAGATTCGTGTGAGTCTAGGACAGATACCGGTTATCCTATGGACCACCTCCATAAACAAAGAATTGCCGGCATCGGCATCCATGGCCAGTGGTTTCCTGTTCAAAAAGACAGCCACCGTTGAAAGCATCGCTGAAGCCATCGGCAACTGGCTTGCCACGGGAAGATCCAGACGAAAATGGAGTTTGCTGAATCCCCTCTTTGATTATGCGCTGCATAATTCGGAGGAAAGATCCCTTGCACTGGATTTCACGAACTGGTGCTTGAAATATCTCGATGCGTTTCACGCTGTCGATCCACTCATATTCAAGTACTTTAACGATCATGGAGGCCGTCATATTTGGGGGATCCTGTCCATTTTGCAGAAGTTGACCCAGCCTTTCTTGCTTGAAGGCGACGGTGAAGAAAACCTTTCGATTCATCGGGAAGATTTACTGTTGTTGTACTTATCGGCGATGTGCCATGAACTGGGTATGTTCCCACGTGAAAAAGAAGAATCCTTCGATCACTGTTGCAGATCTGGCATCAGGGCCATCCGAAAGCTCCATTCTATTCGAAGCATGTTGCTTGTGGAACGAGGCGTTCGGTGGGGTGGTCGATATTATGCAGAGCTGGATACATTGCTGGCGCGTCTTGGAGAAGATCGGAGGCATTCGCTCGCCATTCTCGTTGGTCATCACCAGAAAACCCTGACGGCACGCTTAAACGGGAAACTTTGTCCGTTTACATTTCCAGTTCAAAACGAGCTGATCAAACTATCTGGTCTTCATAAAATAAAATCATGTAAACTGAGAGACACAATCATAGGGGAGTACGATCAGACGATTGAAGACCTGAAATATTTCACAAGTTATGACCCTGAAACCGAACCAAACGATGAAATTTATCGCCGAAACATCCGGCTCTGCCATCTCTCCGCCCTCCTGCGATTCGCGGACGCACTGGATATTGACTACACCCGAATTCCTGCGGATTTTCTTTTAACGCACCACGACCGAAATCTTTATGACGATATCGAGAATTTCAAGCGGCAAATCGTCAGGGAAATCCGTATTGAACAAGGCGAAATCACGCTGGTTTTTGGGTGCCCGGATAATCTCTCAACATATATAAATGACTTAGAGCCTGTAGAATATTTTTCAGCCTTTTATCAGAATATATTTGAAAAAGTTCCGATATATCAGGAAGCGAATCGTATATGGCAAAATGTATGGACATCACTTAACGTGGAAAAACGTACTTCCGCGCCTGAGATAGACAATTGGTTGGCAGAATTTTTCAAACGGTCATGCGCGGATCGGGATGACAACAGCAAATTACTCCTGATTGTTGCGACCGCGTTGGCGGTTTGCAGTGAACTCACGGAAGAATATGCTGCGATACAAGCGTCCGGCCTTGATAACCACATACACCTAAGCTCTGTAAAATGGCAGATCGTACCGGAAGCTTCGCTTTCGCTTCTAACCACACCGCCTGCGGTAGAATCAAGCACCCTGCCCTGCTCTTATTGCCAGATGAGTCCCGAAACGGTAAATCAAAAATCAAAATTAGAAATAGAACGTAAGTTTTTGATACAAAACGCACCCACTGAATTGGAACGATATCGAAACATCTCTATTCGCCAAGGGTATTTGCCCCTTGCACATGATGGGAATGAAATGCGGCTACGTGAAGAGAACGGGCATTATTTACTGACAATCAAAAGCAACGGTCATTTATCGCGAACAGAACGCGAGCTGGTCATTCCCAAAATTCAATTCGAATTTCTCTGGCCCCTTACACAAGACAGACACATATCCAAACGTCGGTACTTTATACCCTGGGACAAACTAACGATAGAGCTTGATGTTTATGGGGATGGGCTCGAGGGATTGATCACGGCAGAGGTCGAATTCAACTCGGAAGAAGAGAGTCTTGCATTTACGCCACCAGACTGGTTCGGTCCTGATGTAACAGAGCTCCCTGAATATAAGAATAAAAATCTTGCCGTCCATGGGATACCCAAGCAAAAGACCTAAGCCCCTCATAAAGTTTCACGCCAGACCCCATCCACTATGCGCGGCGCATGGGCAGGTGCGGTTTCATAGACAAACGAAACGGCCCGAACTCTTTCCAAGACCACGCATTTCTCTGTGCATCCGGCCCCCAGTTCCATCGCTGTTATTGAATTCTGGCATTTCCCTATCGGCAATTCATACAGCTCGCCGTGAACCGAGTCCTCACTACTTCCACTCAGAACAATACACGGGTAGCCGCCAAGATCGTACATCCGGGCCCCATGCAAAACCGCAGCGCGAACAAACCTTGCCTCCTTCGAAAATCCAAATCTATGGTAATTGCTGCACCCACGTAGAAGGGTACCGTAAATGAAATATAAACATTTTTCATTCACAAGAAACACTCCCCAGATAAGCTCCCGAACACACTCCAAGATACCCCGCCTCCACCCCCGACATAACGCCGGAAAGTCTGATGCCCTTCTGCACCAGCATCGGTAATTTGTATCGCTCTTCCGCCCGGGACAATCAGGCATGAACCGCAAGAAACACCTGTGCCAAAATCACTGTCCGTCAATTCCACGATCTTCGCCTTCATGATCTGCGGCAATACCTGACGCCAAGCTTCATGCGTCTTCGATTTTGTCCATGTTCCGCCATAAAGTGTGTTGAAATTGCTCAAAGCAGCCGGCCTCCTTACCAATGACTGAAAAGCGTCGGCCCCATGAAATAGATAATGATCAGCAAAGCCAGAATGGTTAGGTTCGCACCCAGCAACTTACTGGCTGTAAGCCCGTTTTTGATGCCCAACCCATTTGCGAAAAGCAAAGCCCCGGCCGTGAAGGCCCCGAATGGAATCGGCCCCATACGCCTCGACATGATATAATTCCAATCCGACCCTCCGCGCTGCCAATGTGATGAACGGCCGCCATAACTTGGTGAAGCCCACGGCAAAGCAATGATTAAAATGCCAATCGTAATCGCCACCAAGCCGTAAAAGATGAACTTGGAACCAAAGCGGGCGTTTCGACTAGCCAGAGGCCCCCAAAATGAAGACCAGGACCCAAAAAGAATCAGAACAATCCCAACCAGTAGCAAAGTTATACCGATCGGCACTTTGGCAAACCCTGTTCCTTCACCAAGGTGGAGCAATAGAATACCGGTCCCAATCAATAAAACAGCGGCCAGCAGCATTTTCACGGCATAGGGTCTGGATGCCGCGAGCCTGACAATCCCAATGATGATGAGAATAAATCCCAGGACCACCGATAACAAACCAAAACTAATTGCCATAGATTGCCTCACTTTCTTGTAATGAATTTCCGGACTTTCTCTTCAATGGGTGCATCGTATCACTCCCCTTTGTCCTTTGCAATAACGTATCTGGCGGCCGCGCCATCATCTCTTGAAGTTTCTCCATATAGAACTCGAACCCGCCGCGGGCCATCCAGATCCGCTGTTGCTCGGCCTGATTGATTCCCGTTTCAACCATTTTGTACAAATGCTGCAAGAACTGCTCAGCATCAAGCAATCGCGCATCCTCTTCGATACATGCCAAAAGGTTTCCGATGCTCTTTCGGGCTGACAGCCGTCCATCTTTAACAGGGTAAGGCATATCTCGACCACGCCAGAGCGGATGGCTGCCATCGCAGTGCCATGGCAGATGACGCTCCGAGAACGAAAAACCGGCTTGGATGCCTCGTCCGACGGCCACCGAACTATTCTCTTCCAAGCGGGATAGGTCAAAGGGTTGGCGTGCGGGCATATCGCGGGAATCTGCAATCCGCTGAACGCGGGTAGCGAGGCATTGCAAAAATGCCGCAAACGCCATAGCCCAGTCAATGTTCATCGGGGTATCCATCCCCCGGATTTCAACGGTCTTGTTGGATCGGCTGAATGGAGTTAGAAATTCATAGCGATCCTCCCGGGATTGCGCTCGCGACTCCCGAAAACGCTCAGGATCATGCAACAGCATCTTGCGTGTCTTGGCCATTGGGCTGACCTGTAACCTATAGGAACATGCCCAGGTTTCCTTTCGGTTGTGAATCGGTGAATTCGCGGACATGGCAATGAGTTCAGGGATGATCGGCATCAGGATGCTGCAATACACCTGTTTTGCAGAGTCCGTGGCCGCGTCGAGATGCACATGCATGCCCGCGTTGTTACAGCGTCGGCCAAAGGCAAATTCCATGTCGTCAAAACGATAGCTAACCGGACAGGCCGCCCCCGAAATTTGGCAGCCATGTTGCGCAGCACCAGCAATCAGCCCCCGCTTCAGCATCCAAAGCTGTTCGCAAAGATCGTCAAGGCGGCAGGAAGGCGCAGTGACGGTTTCAAGAAGCGAAAATGAATCCGGGATCAAGAAGGAGCCATTCCTGAAAACCCAGCGCCTCGTGCCCCGGGAATATTCCATTCGAGCATGGGGGTCAATTTCGCGGGCCGCACTTTCGAGTACCGCCAATCCCAGGCAGGCTTTCTTTGATGCGAAACCGCACAGATAACCACTTTCGATTGGCCTTTCATCCTGCGAGACCAGATACTCGATCTCGATGCCGATCTTCACTGGGGAGAGCATGTGTCAGTTCCTCCCTTGCAAGCGCACGATGCTCCGACGCATGTTGTCCATCACTTCCGCGGCAAACTCCGCCAGCGTACCCACAGATTCATCGCAACCGAGCGAGAGATATTCCATCCCGAAAGGCTTGGGTCGCAGTAACGGCAGAGAACGGTATTTACTGCGGAAGTTCCGATTATATTTCGGGCTCAGTGCATGGTGCAACTCTTCGAACACGCGCTGCGCGGCCTGGGCGCTGAGCCCGGAGACATTGATATGCACTCCACCGCCTCTTAATGCGTTGCTCCGAACCGGAAAGCGCAGCAGCCTGCCATCCGCCAACGTATAGATCGGCTTCAAACGCCTTCCGGCAACTGCGGCGCGAATGCGATCCACACCCAGATAACATTCCCTCCATGCGACTTGGAGACGATGTTCGCGGGCGGCACGGTTCCAGCCATCCCGCTTCCGCAACAGATCTTCAATCAACGCTTCAGGGTGGTGTATCGCATGAGGATGGGTCCGGATCTCGGCAAGGTAATCGCAACAGTCCACCGGGCACGAGTCGCCCGTGAGGCGGCACACAGAATCCCGGATATCCTGTTTCAGGCACGAAAACCGCACCGGACGCCCTTCTCGTTGAATGACACCCTCATACTCCATGCCAATCCTAACCATGTTTATCAATCTTCATTCTCTTGCTCTTTCCTCAGGCGCTCCGCTTCAGTATGAAGACGATCCGCTTCAGCATCATCGCCAAAGTCATCCCGCCATATCGCTGCAAGTTGTTCCAGTTGATAAAACCATCTTGCGGATTGTTCGGCCGATTTCAGCAACCTCTGTTCATTCTCTGAATCATCCAAAACCCGTCGATAAATAGCCGCAAGATCAACCCGATCCCTGCAACAAACAGCACTCTCTTCCGACTTTTTCAGTAAGGTGCGGGCATGGGCATGATCGTTTAACCATTCGGCCCACCCCTCGGCAAGCGAGGCAAAGTCACTGCAATTCTTTGCTCTCGCCTCAAGGGTTTCCAGCAGGCGTTTGACCATCGTTTCGTCCTGAAACCATTTCTGCCATGCACCTGCAATTCGAAGAATGTCCTTGAAGTCCGCAACCGGCTCGTTCTCGGCTATCTTCAACAATCTTTTGGCTTCTTCCGCTTCTCCGTACCACTCCATCCATGCCTCGGCAAGGCTAAACAAATCATAGCTGACGCCAATCGCCAGTTGCTCCCCCATGCGTAACAGGCGTTTGACCGCCTCGTCATCGTTAAACCACTCTTTCCATGCACTGAGCAGCTTTATGATATCCTTGAAGTCGCAGCGTTTTTCAGCCTTTTCAAGGCAGTTGCGGGCTTTCGCGTTATTTCCATACCAGTTTTTCCACGCGCTCGCCAAAGACCAATAATGATCGAGTGACTTGGCAGCGTCTACCGCCAGATCCAGCATTTCTTTGGCTTTTGAATTTTCTCCAAGATCATGCCAGAAGATGGATACTTTATTGAGAACATCAAAACGGTTGTCATTGAGGGAGCCTTCTTGATTCTTGATATAGTTCTCAATTTCACCCAAAATCCGCTCTATATCCTCTCGTGCGTTATCACCAAAGAGCTTTCGCCATTTTTCTGCGATGAGAAGTAGCACTCTACATCGCCTTTCTTTCGTCTCCAGTTCTATCAACATCGGTCTCGCGTATGGGTCAGTTGCATCGAGCAGATCAAGCACCTTGTCAATATTCCACCAATCCGATGATTTCGCTACGGCCAAGCCGATGACTCTTTCCGCCTCGGCAGGCTCTCCGACCCACTCCTTCCAAACTCGCGCCAAATCACACAGGAGACTCATATCGGCTTCAAGTTCAGCCCTTCGCATGAGCCATTTCACTGTGTTTGGATTTGCTTCTTTACCGACGACCCAGTCTTTTGTAACCGGAAGAAATATTTCATTCATTTTTCATATCCTTTTGTTTAGTGTTGTTTCGGATTATTTTTTATCGTTTCTTGACAATTTATCAGTTTTCCAATCATCCCGGTGCTTAGATACCTTCTCTGTGTTTCATTTTGCTTTCTTTTTCATTATGGTATCTACTTTCCCCAGATTAACGTGGCAGTCTTGAACGTTGCCAGAGGACGGTTCCATCCGGTTTAGCGACGGAAACAACCCGCAAGCGATTTGGTTTGTAACCGGATCTTACGGGTCCAGGGAAAACACGAACGGTAGGTCCGCCATTATAATAGTGGCCATAGAGTCTCGCCCAGCGCAACACATGCTTATGCCGAGGGTCGGACTCGTAATTCGGGGTCACTCCAGGCAGGGCAAGAAGTTGCTCAGCATTACGTTTGTGTTCTTTGCACCACTTGGTCAATTCTTGTTTCATGGTACCATCCTGCAGGGGCCACACGATCTGATTGCCCCAGGCAACTTCAGCCGTGATAATACTTCCCGATGATCCGTAAGAACGGGCTGTATTCATATTCTGCGTCAAGTAGACGCCCGAACCATAGACATTCCCCGGGCCGACAATCCAACCATTTTTAGCAATTACCATCGGATCCGGCGCACGGGTGCCATGGTAGTACGTTTCCCATTTAAAGGGAATGATCTGAACCTTGTCACCCGGTTGAATCCCCAAGCGCTTACGCGCGAGCCCCCCAATCCGAACCACATGGTTTTTCCCAAGAAGCGGATCCTCTTTCCTCATCCTGAGCACAATAAGATTTCTTGGTGAACAGTCCGTGTGGCCATGAACCTGCACCGCATAACCTGGTGTGGCCGAACGTCCATAGACGGCTTCAATGTCTTTTCGAACCCGCAGTGACATCACGATCGTGGCATCCGTAGTTCCATTTAAGGCCATGTGTACTTTGCATTGCATAACATTCACCAACAAAATTATTTTAGAGCCCCGGCCATAAAATCAAAGTGAGCAGCATGGCACGGGCTAGAAAAATGCCAAAGACGAGAATGAACGGAGATGCGTCAAACTGCACATGACCCAAGCGGACGGGGCGCACCTTGGAACGGATGGCGCCAAGGAATGGATCGTAGGCATTCCGTAACAATTGATCAAAACTTGGGTCAAAGCGTACGCCAACCCAGCTTTGGGCGACATATACAAACAAACCCAGCGTGTAAACCGTAAAGGCCAAGGAAACCAAGTTCGCAATGAGGTTCATCTTCTTTCATCCTTTGCGTATTCTTTAACCTTTATCATCCCTATTCCTTGTGCAGGTTAATCACATCACCCAATCCAACACCCAACATCTTTCGGTCAGACTCCATTAACGCCGCCACACCCCGAAGCAGCCTCGAGTCCGCCACAGCAGCCAATGTGAGGCTCCTCGCTGATTCCGGATGGGTCAGTGAAACCAAATCTCCATCAATCAATTGCAGCGCCGATGCTGTTTTCTCACCGAGTGCGACCGTTCCCTCACCATGGGCGCGGAATCCCCTGACTATCGTCAGAGGAACACTGACATCATCCCGATACACAGGCCGAGTGTCCACATTGGAAGCCACTGAACTTGCTGGTTCAGGTTGCCAGCAATCCGTCCCGCATTTTCTGACAACCAGCGACACGCAACCCGTACCGCCCGGATCAGAGATCAAGGCAGGATCAAAGAGTGAAATCCCCAACTGCCTGCGCACATAAGCGCACACACGCACCTCTTCCTTGGCGAGCGAAAGAGTGGATTCAGATACGCTGTCCATTTTGACGGTGAGCACAGCGTTACCCAGTGGGCCCGTAAGCTGGATCGCCTCATCCACCTCAACACCAAGATGTTCGGCGGTTTCACGATTCATATAAACCGCGCTGTCGGATTGCGGTTTCCGCTTCTGGCGTACCGTCACGTATCGCGCATGTCCGGGAACTCTTCCCGTTACGCCTTGCGGCGCTGCTGCCGCGACACTGTCGATTTGTTTCCGAAAGCCCGACAGGTCATGCGTTGCAAACCATTTGCGTTGCAAATCGGCTTGGCCACAACCTTCAGCCACCGCTTTGAACACTGGCTCCAAATATGGCATTACCCCAAGACCAACGGCCTCAGGCTCAATGTAATACAGAAGCCGTTTCAAGGCGAGTACGGCGGGAATTTCCAAAGGATTCGTACCCGTTTCATGGAAGGGCGCCGCATCGGGAGTATGATGCAGGAAGTGCATCGCCGTGGAACTCTGATTATTGTCGCCCAAACCGCGAGACATATGAAAGGTGGGATCAACAATGAACTTCGCTCCGAGTCCTTTTGCAAGCGCACGTTCAAAATTTTTCTGGCGATAGATTTTCTTTCCACTGACAATGGTGTTGCGTTTCTCATCAATAAAGAGTCGCTTGGCCTTGGTCGCCAGGCATTGAACCAGGGCCGCGATCCCCATGGCCCAGTCAATGGTCATGGGACAGTCAAAGCCGCGCAATTCAACCGTACATCCGGTTTTCGTGAACGGCGTGACAAACTGGCAGCGGGCCGCATCGTGGTCATCGTTCTCCGGTACAAGCCGCTGGCCTTCAACATAACGATACGTTCGCACCTGTTCGGCACTGATCAACCGCGAGGATTTGAGTCGGTAAGAGTTGGTGTCCTGTGGTTTTCTGGCATAGATCGGCGAATTCACGGACAAGGCGGTCAACTCGGGTATCACCTGGGTGATGATGTTGGCAAGCTTGATTTTGTCCCGATCATCTTCGGCATCGAAATGGATGTGCATTCCAGCGTTGTTGCAAGTGGCGCCCCTATGGGATGAGAATTCCTCATAGGCGTAACCTACAGGACAGGCGGCGCCGGATATCGAGCAGCCATGGCGGCCCGCCGCCTCAATCAGCGCCTTTTTCATTGTCCAGAGCTGGTCGCGCAGCAAGTCCAGATTCGCGCTGGGAGCGGTCACTGTTTCAACCAGTGAGAAGGTGTCGGGCAGCATTTTCGTTCCCCGCATGACCCCGTTCTGAAACGCATAGACATTCACGTGCCCGTGCGGGTCACGCTGACGGCCTATTCCCGGCTCGATGGCCAGCGCCGCATCCCGGAGAACCTTCAGGCCAAGGGTCCGTGGCGGATCTTCATCTTTTTTGTAACCGCTTCTGACCCCCAGACCCTTGCTGTCGGTCATTAGATATTCGATCTCTATGCCAAGTTTAACGGCATGCATGCGCTGACCTCAACCCTCTTGGGATTACAACCATCCCATCACGTCTTAAAAGATGAGAAACGCCCATTGCCCTACTGCCCTGCCAGTGTTTTGTCCTTGGCGGCATCCCGGAAAACACGCCGTAATTTCGCGAGATCCACCTGATCAATGTCCACATAACGCCCCCCCGTGATTTTGGCGATAGACTTCAAATTATCGAGCTGATGCCCCGCGTTGGCTTTATCAATAATCCCCACCGTATCGACGACAATTCCGAGTTCTTTGCACTTTCCGGCGGCAGCGGTCGGGTCCTCTTCGCTGTTGCCATCCGCCAGCAGGATGACATGCTTCAAAAACGCTTTTTTGTCGTATTTCGGGGCTTTCTTGCCCTTCCCGCCGACGATCATGGCCTGTGCCAATTCCAGCGGTTTGACCAGGTTTGTTCCCCATTGCAAATCCAACTTTGTCAATTGCTTGCCTATCACTGCATAAGAGGTGGATGGCTCAAAGATGGGCCAGGCTTCCTTTGCGAATCCGATGCACCCGACCAGATCGCAGTCCTCTTTGATTTTTGTCTTTTCATCAAGAAACAGGGACATGGCGTTCTTGACCTTGTCAATCTTTCCGTTGTCCCCCATGCTGATGGAGCAATCGATAGCCAGGATACAGATTTCGGATTTCCCCTTGGATTTGCCTCCGATCTCGACCACATCCCCCTCGCTGACACCCAGTTTTCGGAAAACAGACGGTGCGATCCGAACAACCATCTTGTTGGCGTCCTCTTTCAACCCCTGATGAAGCGTCAGCGAAACCGACACCTTGCTGTTGCTCAGGGTAATCTTATCCCCCTGCTTCCGCCCCAGCTTCTTTCTCCCGACCAGGGGGATTCGCGCCCAGGACGCGTTATCATCCGCGGGCAATGCTTTGACTGTGAAACGATAGTCCATGATCTTCTCCTTTTGGTTGTTACTGCTTTTTCCAAACTGGTGCTCTTATGCCATCTCCGTGAATTCCTTACGTTTACTGAAGCTGAACCGGCACACGAACCGGTCCCTGCGCCCTCATGCTTCGGAACGCCGCGTGCGCTTGCAGATCTCCCAGTGACTTGAACTTCCTGTGATGAATGTCAAACGTGTGATAGGCGGGATCGACCAAAATCAATTGATCTTCAAGATAAACACCGGCACAGGCATGATTGACCCGTTGGTCCCTGAAATCGCGGTCCACAATCACATATCGGGCTTTTAGCCCGACAATACGAGCCATTGCCACATACAAGAAAGCCATTTCCCCGCAAACACCTTCGCCCGCAATCTTCGTTTCCACCGAATCCCGGTAGCCGATTCCCCGCGGACGGTTGCCGCCATATTGGATATTGTCGTGAACCCAGTCGAACAGCGCCTTGGCTTTTCCCTTCGGTGAACGCTTGCGGTTCGCCTCGGCGACGGCAATTTTGGCCAGCTTGGAGGATATCTGAAACGGATTCTCCGCCGTTTTTTCGACGACCACCAGATCGTACTCCCGTGGATCAATCACGGCATTGATCGACACACTCAACTGGATGACGGCGGATACCTCGACAATACCGGAGGAAGAAAGACCAAGCTGTTTACGGGTCCCGGCATCCAAACGACAAGCACCTTTGCCAACCAGATCCTTGTCTGCTTTAAACGCCCGAAGCGTTACGCTCTGCCCAGAATGAGAGACGGACACGGTTTCTCCGGCACTCACGCCGAGCTTCTGGCGGGCGGTCTTCTCAAGGCGAATCCGACCCTTGCCGACATCGGCGCTCAGCGCGGAGAGGACCTTGAGTTTAGTGGCTCGTTTTTCCGTTAACTGCATATCCACTCCTCATGATTTTATCACGATCGTGTCGCCCGGCCTGACGCCAAACTGTTCCCGGAGTTCTTTGACGATGCCTATATCATTTCGTCCGTGTCCCTTGCGGTCTGCACGCACAATCACCGCGATGTTTTCCTTGCCGTCCGTGGAGGACACCCGCAAAGAAGCATCGCCGCCATCCTCGATCCCCATCGCCGTCATCGTTGCCTTGTGAACACGAACGACAGGCAGCTCGCAACCGATGTCCGCGCGATCCCCCTGGCAAACATTCATCTTGCGGCCTTCGGAAGCCGCGGAGCCTTCACCGGACTTCTGTACCGAGACCTTTCCATGGATTTTCACGCCGAGCGCATCGCGGGTTTTCGCCATCATGGCAATTACCCCGGATTTGACCTCGCCCAGCGTCGATATGGCAACGGCAACCTCTTTGTCACCTGATCGAAGTTTGACCTTGTCCCCGTCCGCCAGCCCCAGCACCTTGGCATCACGCGTATTGAGCACAATGGCAGGGGCGTACTTCTTGATACCCGCTTGCACAACAAAAGAATCGGAATTCGTCGTCTTCCCGCCACCGCCAGTCTCGGGAGTAAACGCCCATTTGGCACCACTTTTTAAAACAACAATCGGTTTGAACGCCTCCTTCCCGGCAATGACCGGATCGTACATCGAGACGCCAAGTTTGTTTCGGTAGCTGCGGCTCATCCGAATCTCGTTATCGCCAAGTGGAATCGTCTCTGATTCAACCTTGTCTTTTGCAACCTTGACATCCAGATTCCCCAGGGGACCCGACAAGATGATTGTATCGCCATCCGAAATACCCAGGTGTCGCAGACCTCCAAGCGTCAGATAGACCCGGTCCTTGTTCGTCTTGAGCGTTTTCTGCCTGACGGTAAAATACTTTCGCTTGACTCCTGCCGGTTTTTTCAGGTTGCAAGGGCGCTTTCCACCTTCCGCGTCAAGATTTTTCAGAAAATTGGCGAATGAGCCTTCATCCATCCACGCGTGCTGCATGGAAGCCTGATTTTTACCGCTTTTGACCGCTTCGTACAGCGGTTGCAAATAACCCGTCAACCCGAGTTCATACGCTTCCTGCTCGACATAGTACAACAGACGCTTGATCGCCAGCGGCGCAGGCACACGAGCTGTCGGATCAACAGCATGATTATGGTAAAGAAACGACATCGGTTGGGACTTGCCTTTTACGACCATATGGGTTGTTTTGTCAGGTTGGAACTTGGCACGGAATCCATTCTCTACTGCGGCATCAAAATTCTTTCCCCTCAACGTCTTGCTGTTGCTCATCACCGTGTTGCGTGCACTTACCACAAAAAGACGGGTAGCCTTGACCGCCAAGCACTGAATCAGGGCGGCAATCGCCATCGCCCAGTCAATATTCATTGGGGTGTCAAAACCCCGCAGCTCTATGGTCTTCTTCCCTTTGGTGAAAACAGAAACGAACCGGTATCGTTTGTTTGGATCGTCCCATTGCAAGGGGTTGTCCGGATCCAGTTTATAGACTTCGACAGCCTTCGCTCCCACCAATGGCGACACACTCAAGCGCTTGGATGCGTATTTAGATTTCTGCTTGTCATACACAGATGAATTTGCCGCGATCGCGGTCAACTCCGGGATCAACTGCGTCAGGAGGTTGGCGAACTTAATCTTGACCTCATCATTGAGGGCTTCCAAATGAATATGCATGCCGGCATTGTTACATCTGACATTTGCACTGCTGCGAATGTCGTCGTACTTATAACTCACAGGACAAGCGGCGGCAGATACAACGCACCCATGGGACTTCGCGGCCTCGATCAACGCGGACTTCATGGTCCACAACTGATCCCTAAGGACATCCAAATCCGATGAAGGACCGGTGACTGTCTCCAAAAGGGAAAAGGTGTCCGGCATCAAAGACGATCCATTCGTGAAATCCCATCGAACATGGCCATGGCGATCCTGTATAGGCTTTATGCCCGCGTTGATGTTGGCTGCGGCCTTATTCAGAATTTTGAGTCCCGTAACCTTGGTTACATCCGACACTGTGCGTCCATAGCCGCTGTCAATGTTCTTTCCCGCGCTCGTCGCAACCAGGTATTCGATCTCTATCCCCATCTTTATCGGCTTCATATGGTTCTATTCCCCTTTTGGATTGGCTTCACTGGTGCCAGAGTCGGTGCCGTCGGCGACACTCGAGACGTCCGGCTGGTCCCTGCGCGCCCGCCATTTGTGGTCATCGCCTCCCGCGTTGGCCGACGAGACAAAACAGACCAGATCACCCATTGTCACATCCAGTTTTCCCGCTACGCGAGGCGACAATTGCAAGGCGAAATCATAAGGCGGGTTTTCCTGTTCACGGACCGTTACTTCCGTTTCCCTGTCCGGCAATGCGTGCAGCGACAAGGCGGCCCCCCCCCCTTCTTTTCGTATTTTTTTAATCAACGCGGGACCGGCAACCACCTCATGACCCGCAAGATCTTGATTGACATCGGCAACCACGGCCAGAACGAGTCCTTCGAAATCAGACTGGACACTCTTTCCAATATAGACTTTGCCGCCCCTGGACAGCCCGAGTTGATCTCGGAACTTCTTTGCCAACCCAAGATGTCCGCGCTGAACCATGTCCGCTTGCGCAGCATCAAGCATAATCGATCCGGTAAGCTCAGGTTGTGCCGACACCACAATTCGATCCCCTTCTTGAAGCTCAAGCGAGCGCAGGTCCTTACGACAGAAAACAGCCACGCTCTCCCCGACTAATTCCCGGGGAACTTGTTGAAGTTCAAACCGCTCATCCGAAAGTAGCATTGCATTCCCGCGTTCCTCGGCAAAATCCTCGAGCAAGTGCATTTTCATATCGAACGTTTCCGGTCGATCAATCCCATCAAGAAAGGCTTGAATGGCGCTGGCCAGACAATCGCCAATTTTCTCACAAATGTCCTTGTCACCGGCATCGGATACCCGGAGACGCTTGCTTAACTCGATATGCAGGCCGGAAATGTTGACGCCGAGTTCCCTCAACTTCTCAATCTTGTTGAAGGTATGGGTTCCACGTGCCGTAAACCGTATGCCTTCATCCAAAGGATAAATACCTACGCTCGGTGGTCCTTCAGGAAAAAGAGCCAGCTTGCTCAACGACTTCTCCAGTTCCTTGCGAAACGCCTGTAAACCCGCAACCAGGGCGGCATCCTGGGCCACGCTCTTTTTAAGCGGAAAGCCTGTGGATACTTCGATATCATGATTTCCACTCACATGCCCGTGAATCTCGATGATCGCCGAGGGGGCATCGGTAAATAACTGACTCTGGTAATACTGTTTCAAAAGGCGGTCCGCTTCACGCAAAGACTTGAGGCCAGGCGGCCCGTCATCATCTTCTCCTCCAGATTCCAGCTGGGCTTTGTTCACATCGACAAACGTGCGGAGCTCGGAGACCACCACGTATTTTGCCCCCATTTGCTTTGCCATATGGCGCGCGACAATCCCGGTATTGACATCGTGTCCTTCCGACAACGGCGTTTTGGAAGGGGCTTCGTGCGGGGCCGCAATAACCATGCCGCCTGCGCCCGGCGATTCTCCGCCGACGAAAAAGAAATTATCCCCAAGGGTTTTCAGAAGCACACTGTTGGCCAGCAGGTCTTGTCGCACTGCCGATGCCGATTTGCGGAGCGTCTCTTGGCTTGCACGTCGGCCAAACCCCAAAAACCGTCCCGTGCGGATCGGTTCTTGATACGCCTCCTCTTTCACAGCTTCGACTTCATCCCGCGTGTTAGGGTTAGGACGCTCTGTTTTCAAATTCGGATTCTCATCATTCATCTTTCATTCTCCTCTGTGGATTTCTTCGCTATGTAAAACCGTGTCACCCGAAATCATATGCAAGCTACCATAGCTCCGGTCCTCGTCGTTCACTCTCACCCATTCCTCGCCATCGGTAAGACCGCCACCGTCCTCATCTCCGCATGTTGTAATAATCAGGGCGTTGGATGCCGTTTTCTTCCGGCAGAGCATATAAAAGGGCCGGTGATGCATGAAGACGAACAAGACATGTCCATTGCAGAGCAGGAAATTAAAGGTCTCATTTCGGGCATCGTATTCGTTAAACAGCATCAATGTCGCATTCCTGACAAGCCTGAACAGCGACTGGCTCATCCCAGTCGCAGACTCCGTTTGCTCGTCGATTCGATCCCGCAGATACTCGAATATTCGCGCGGAATCATTGGTTGCTTCGGGAATCCGCGCTTTCTCTGTTTCATAGTCCATGATGCGTTTGCACGTTCCATTGTGTGCGAATAACCAAGTCGTTCCAAGAAACGGGAGCTGGAATGGATGGCAGTTCTGGTCGCAGGTCGCACCACACGAAGTCAAGCGAACATGTCCGATAAAATATTCTGAGCGTTCTCGTGCCGCCAAATCGAGCAATTTTTTATCGATACTGTCCTGTAGGTTGTCGTACGCCATCAGGCTACTCTTCTCAATGGCAGGCTCGCCGGTTTTCTTGAAATACCCGACCCCCCAACCATGACAGTTCCGCTCGCCACAAACGGCAAAGTCCGGCAAAGAAAACCGGGCCCGATAGGCATAGTGACTGGATACCGTTAATAAATCGCACATGACTCAAACCTTAATTTTTCTGGTCTATCAGAGAACAACATGGACGGCCTCCCCTTTCTCAACGCCTAGTTTTTTTCGCGCCTTGGCATTCAGTCGGCATCGACATTCGGGATAAGCGGCATCCCCAACGCCGACCCGAAAGGTTCCCGCGTTTTCACCTGCGGCAAGACGAATCTCAGATCCCCTCTTCACAGAAAGGGCCCTGGCGCCTCTTGCCGACAGCTCCACGCTGTCATCATCAGATCCACTTCGCGCCTGCGACACCAGCAATATCTGTTCAATCGGAATGCCCGCCAGGCAAAGCTCGCGGACTCCACGGTACGCCTGTGCCTCTTCATCGGTGAAGGGACAAAGGTAAACGGTCTCCGGCGCTTCGTTTGACTCGATAAAGCTTATAATCTCGCGAAAAGCAATGATGGTGGCATCTTCCAGTGGGAAACCATAGACCCCCGTGGAGATGCAGGGAAATGCAATCGTTTGTAACCCCTCCTTCTTTGCCAGACTCAACGTCTCACGATAACAAGAGGCTAAAAGTTGATGTTCCCGGTGGCTACCCCCCTCCCATTGCGGACCCACCGCGTGAAACACATATTTGGCGGGAAGATCATAACCTTCTGTCATCTTTACCCGCCCAACCTTGCATCCTTTCAATGCTCGACAGGCACGGAGCAATTCAGGCCCGGCGGCATCATGAATTGCTCCGTCAACCCCCCCCCCACTGCGGAGTTGCGTGTTGGCAGCATTTACGATGGCATCGACATCCAACTCTACAATCGGCGTATCGGTGATCAAAAGGCGGCCCTGCAAACCGTTTGTCGAGACGCTCCGTCTCACACCGGAAACTGCCGTCTCAACCCAAAGCGTGACACGATCCCCGATATCCAGCTTCAATGCGTCCCGAAGCTTCTTGCGCACGGCAATCGTGTCTTCCGGGGAAGCACGGCCGCTTTTGCGTAAAACCACTTTATGCCGGGTACCATCAGGCTCCGCTGCAATGGACCCAATGGCTCCATCCTGAATCCCGAAGCGCTTCAACAGCTTGGCAGAAACCCGGACGGTCGATGGCGTGTCCGGATCCGTCTGGTCCCCTTTAGCAACAACCATGTCGCCAACCTTTACCGGTGAGATGTCCATAAATTCTTCATCATCAGTGCGGGATGCTTCATGGCCGGCTTTGACAAGCACCACTCGATCCCCCAGAACAACACCCGCTTTTTCTCGATCGGGTTCCATTATGGCAACCACATCGTCTTCAAGTCCGCTGCGAACCGCGACTCGAAATTCACACCCCCCGATGTGCACCTTCTTGGCAGACGAATCGGTTAACCCAAGCCGGATACTTGAAAGCGGGCTGAGCGCCACGCGACCCGTGCCAATGTCTTGAAAACCCTTTACCACTCTATAGTGATGGAATTTGTTGTCATGGCTTTTCACGGGAGTATCAGTAAGACGTTCGCTTTGTCTTCTCATTTCTCCTCCATTTTGTGATCTCTTTTCGGCTTTTTAGCAACAACATATTCTGATTTGCGTTCGTAGAAATGCAGCGCGGGTTTGTTGGCATCGCCCAGGATCAAGCTTCTGCCATCACCAGAAAAACAAAGCGTTGAGGAGGCGAACGGCAAATTGACCGAGTCTTTGGCGCATCCCGCCATGTCAACCACATGAAGCTTTTTCTGCCCCTTGTCGGCAACGGCAATCCAGTCCGCGCGCTGATTCACAGCCAAATCAGAGGCTTTCACACAAACCGCGCCCTGCTGTCCCCGCCATATCGCGCCTGACAACCCTTGGCGACAAGCGCGCATTCGACAATTGACCAGTCCGTGGCCGAGGTCCAACACCATGAGGTCCTGGCCACAGCGCGGGGATGTTTGGCCGACCGAGAGGAGCCCCGTATAGAAGTCATCGCTGGTAAACACGGGTTGTTCAGGCAGCTCATACCGGGAGACGGACATATGATTATGCATGTCAACCCCGGCAAGGAACAAGCTGCCATCGGCATCGTTGAACAACACGTTCACCAAGCGATTCACGGGTTGCTGATCGACAAGTACAAAATCATTGCCAAACTCCAGAAGACCCTGGCCAGGCGTGTCCAGCACAACAAGGTGACCGTTTCGCGCCCATCCCACATCACAGACATGGTTGAACTTGGCCCGGGTCATATGCCACGGCGTGTTAGAGTCAACCCAAAGGCTTTCGCAATGGAACAAGGTGTCATCATCCAGAACGGCGGCGAATCGCCGACCATCCGGGCTCGGTCGCAATCGTCGAACCCCTGAATGGGTATCACTGATACAGATTGTGCCTTTATGTGACCAGTTGGCCCATTCCCGCGTCAGCTCGATGCCATCGGTTGCCAGATACATGGAGAGAAACTGACGTCGATTGCATCTGAGACACTCGACAATATCGCCCCGCAAAAACTTATAATCCTGATCTCCACAATCCGGACAGACGCACGTGTCGAGCAAAGCTGACCGGAAAGCAACATCATCTTCCGCCTTATACTTTTCATCGCTTTGCCCTCTGATGGCAGGAGCACGCCGACCGCAGGCAGGACATTCCCACACATTCCCGCCACCACCTTCAACAGCAACGAGCATCATGCCGTCATCTATGCAGTAGCCACAGGGCATTATTCAGCCTCCATTGTCAACCTCACCATTTCGCCTGCATACTCCGTAGCATCGCAGTGATCTCGACTGTCACGCTCCTCCTCACAAAGACATATTTCGGATTCAACAATGTCAATCACGGCAGATTCGCCATCATCGCCGAATATATCCAGTTCGTCATAAAGCCATGCTTGTAGCTCATTGAGTGCCTCGATGGCTGGCATGTCATCAACAAGCGGCAAAACAGGCCGAGTGGACAGAGAAAGTCTTGACCGAATCCCGGATCGAATCGCCTCCTCCCGGTTTCGCTTGAGTTCATCCATCCAGGCGGACTGAGGGTCGACCAATGCGTCGAGATCAACCTCATCGGTAATGAGTTTGGCGGCGAGTGCTTGAAGCACCGCGGCAATAGCCATTGAACGCTCGCACCGCGGCTGCGCATCAAATAAGCGGACCTCTACCGTGCAACGCCCCCCTTTGGCAAAAGGGGTCACATCCCACATGCGCTCAGGAACCCCGCTGAACGAGTGCGAACACCACCTAAGCTTCATCATGTCCCGTTGTGTCAAATGCGGCGGACACCTGCAGTGCGCTGACCGATGCAGCCGATAACTTTCAAATGGTTCTCGTTTGCCGGCGTAAAAGGGAGAATTGGCGCTGAAGGCAATCAGCTCAGGTATAAACAAACGCAGTAGATTATGCAGATTGATGGCTTCCCGGGCTGTACGCACACCTACATGATGGTGCTCACCAAAAACTTCACCGGGGCGCTTGGTGGTGATCAGCGGGTTGACACCGCAAGCCATGACCCTCAATCCCATGTCTCTTGCCTTCTCCGCCACCTCCCGACGAAAGACACGCAGCATGTCACGAAGCTGAAACGGGGAGTCAAAAATACCGATCCAGTACTCAAGTTGTGTGTCGTAGAAGTCCCGTCCAAAGTCAGCAAACACATTCAGGCTGTCCGCCCGGGGACGGACAGCCTGCGCCAGATCATCCACATGCCCAGCGCATAGTTCAAAGTTTGCCGAATTTACAATTTGCAGCTCCTGTTCGATTCCATGCCTCACGCGTCCATCCTTTTCTTATGTTAAGTTACGCAAGACTTAAGCGCTTTTTGACTTGCTTATCAATCTCTTCGGGCAATTTATTGGCCGCAGACCAAGCGAGGAAAGCTGTATTTTCGCCAGCAAACTTCTCGCATAGTTTGGCTACAATGGCTTTCTGAACCTTTGAGGCCAAACCTTCTTCGTTAGCCAGTGCGTTTTTCACATTCACCAATCCATTAAAACGCGGGTCTTTACCATCGGCTTCACCTAAGAAAATCGTAAAATAATTTCCCTTTGCATCTTTCTTGAGTAGGCCCAGCTTACGACAGATTTTGATATACGCTTCAAAATCAATGCCACTTTTAGGCTCATAAACCAATTCCGGCCAATCCGCCGCACCACGCATTAAATGGGCTGTGATTCCGTAGCGAGAGTCAGGAACTCCATTGTGAGCCTTATATTCTTTAAAACAATCTACGACTTCCGCAACATGCGCCGCAGGCATGCCATGCCGGACAGCTATAAATGTCACTTTGTTGGGATCCATATAACTCAAGCGTATCGAAAGGACCTCAGGAATGTCGTGGCCATCCGTGTGCCGTCGAATTTCTTCTTCTGAAAAACGCGAAATCATGTAAAAGATTACTGGATTCGCGGCTGCCCCTCCTTTGAACTCACACATGGGGCTTGCACGTTTGGCCTGAGCAGCAAGATATTCGGAGGGATTGCTAATTCCACAGGCTTTAAGGCGATCAAAAAAGTGAGACTCTCCATGCACATTGTTGACCATTGTGTCTGCAATGGGATCCGCGATCAGGCTTTCCCAGGTAAAGTTGACAATAATCGCCCTACGCAAAGCCGAATCTTGTTTATGGGCTTCTTCTTTCAAGGCGTCCTCCAACTCCGTAATGTCCTTTGCAGAGCATCCAAAACACTCATTTGCTGCCGACAGTATGGTCAGTTCCCTAGCACCTTTCTGTGCACGTGTCCTCGCACAACTCAGTTCACCTAGTATATCTGCTTCCAATGCGTCAAGCTTGGTACGCAAGGGCTTGATTGATTTTTCGGAAATTTGAGCGGCAATTTTGGCGGCCAACTCAAAAGCATATGCTTCGGAACGCGCCGTTAAATCACCTTTCAATTTTGCCAACAAAGTAGTAAGAAGCTGTTCGCGGTCTGCTTTTCCCGTGGACCATTTCTGTATGTTAACATATTCCTTCTGAAGGTTCTGAATCGCAGATTGATTAAGAGTTGTATCGTTCTCTCTTTTCTTTTCCGCTTGGCAGATTTTCGCATAACCTTCGACATGGGACCTCATTTCTTTGAGCAGCCGAATCGAGCCTACCAAACCGTACTCCGGATCTAAAAAAAGCTCTTTGACCTTGACAAGGATCCATGCTGCAGCCTTGTCGGATGTTGCTGTAAATGTATTATCGAGTTTCTTGTAGTGCTGATCTATCTTTCTTTTCCCATCTTGATAATCTTGAAAGACCAATTTAAGGAGATCTTTACGCTTGACCGCACTAAATTGATCCGGAGTGGCTCTGCTTAACTTGGTTTGGCAATCCGGTATGTCTGGTATCAATTCGTCCTGCCAAATCTCAGTATCCCCACTGCCGTGAATCATGGATTTAATTTTCTTGATTAACCCATCTTCTCCCGCAGCAGGTTCGGCGGTGATTCTGGCCATCATAAACTGAATCGCATAATTCTTGGCATAAGAAGCGAGTCCATTGTGTGGATAAACCAAATCGCATAGCCCCATAGAGGAGTAGGCTTTTGCGACGGGAAGGCAGTCATCATGCTTTTGAAGTTTCACGTTTCCTGCAACAAGGGTCAGGACTCCTTTAGCCTGATCCTCTTCTTCTGCCAAACCCATTATCATGTGCGTAATAAAATGAGCAGTTTTTGTAGCAACCCTCTTGCCTTTTCCACCAAAATTTCGCCCATTTTCCGCTATGTCACCAACGAGATAAGTCAGTGACGAAAGCCGCTTGTTAAAGTCAATGGCACAAGCCTTCGAATACTCTTCCGAGTAGCTAAAGCCTGGCTCCATACGCATAAATTGGTCATATTCTTTAAGCGCGGCGTATGCATTTACTTTAGGCGCTTGACGTTCCCCCTCATTGATACACCTCTCATATACACTAGGCAGTAGCAAAAATGTATGCACTCGCGCGGTTTTTTTGGTCACATCACGAATGTTGGCCAAAGCATCAACTAACATACCGCAACCTGTTCCACCAGCCACAGAGCTTACCAAAAAAACATTAATTCCGTCTGCTGCGGATGTGCGAATTTCAGGATGTATGGATGTCACTGTAGCGAGATTCATGTCATCCGTAATTGCTCTTGCTGCACTCTGTAACCTGCTGCGGAAGCCATGATTACTTAGATTGTTAAGCCAAAAAGCAGCACGCCCCACATGTCGCACCTGATATGCCTGATCTCCTTCCTCGTTTGCCATAACGGCGTTGATTTTCGCCCCTAGGCCATCTGGCCACCATCCGGATACAGCCTGATAATTTTGGGCATTGTCATTAAGAATCTTGTTCTCTAGTTCGGCGAAATCACCACCAAATTTCGGTATCAAAATCTCTGTGCCTGCTTCGGAATCAAATCCAAGACAATCTTCGTCAAGGGGGGTCGCAACCTTCGGACTAATGTCTACCTCTAGAAATTTGAAGCAAGCAGGCACAGTCTTGCCATCTGTCGAGAAGCGTTGTGCCAAAGCATATTTAACCTTCTGCAGCACCAATGCACCGCTTCCTCCAAGTCCAACAAAAATAGTGGGTTTAACGTGGATCATCTTTATTTTCCTTTATTTAGTTTTCGATTTCAATTTCCGTACCAAAAGTAACAGTAAAGTAAATATACACCCGGTATAATCGCGAGCAAAGCGCTCATGCCAAGGCCTATTGCGACCGTCTTCCTTGGAACGTTGACCAATCGCCTTAACGAAAAATCACCATGGGTGTCCACATTGACTTCATAGAGCCATTTACCAAACCCAATGACATCACCAGACAAAAGTGTTAACGGTTCCTGCGTTTGTTCCGCTATCATTTCCTGTCCCTTGCGGGTGACCCGAAGCATGTCAATTCCTTTTTCATCGGACACAACCTGCCAGGCAGGCGTTAGCGAAATTGCTCCACTATCATCGCGTGTCACCCGACAGGGAAATGATTCCACTTCAATAATGTCGCCCAAATCGACGGTTAGTGTTTCCAGCGGTTTAGGAGAGGCGGCTCCGCCCCAGGCCGAACAAACTATGGGTTTGGACAAACATGGTCGGTCGGTCTTAATGCGGATCCGCCCACTGTTCATTTCTTCGATCTCAACATCCTGTGCGAGAGCCGACTGTTGCAACACGGCGAAATGTTGAAAGAAGTCATAAGTGAGGGGAAAAGAAATGTCGTGACTTGTTAACAAAGCGCGTCTGTCCGCGCCCACCGTCAATGTAGGGGAGGAATATTTTCCACGCCCCAGCGCATAAGTTTTGCGCGGCTCAGGGGCTCGCAAGAACCAGCCAACGATCCATCCGAGTACGATCGCTCCCGCGGCCGCAACCCATGCATACAACGCAAAAGAAATTTGCCGATTTTCCGTTATGCTAACATTTACGGTATGCGCGGACCGCTCGAAACCCGTGGTCTGGTCCCGGGCGGTAAGGGTGATGGTATAATCGCCAGTGCTTGAATACGCTTGTTCAGGTTCAAACTCGGAACTCTTCGGGGATTCATCTCCGAAATCCCATGAAAACACCAAGTCGCCGCCTTTCGAAAGATTCCTGGTTTTCACGCGAAGCGGCCTGCCCCCCAAAGGAAGTTGGCCTCGACGTGGTTTCACATCAAACTCCACAACAAAGCCTTCCTCCACGGAAACCTGAACACGATCCGTTGACTGGCCATGTGAACCTGAAACTTGTAGCACCACATCATATGTTCCGGGGGTTGTGTAGGTATGAAGCGGGTGTTGCTCGGTTGACGTGTTTCCGTCTCCGAAATCCCACAACCATTCAGACACGTAACCTACGGAACGATCCTGGAACACAATGGGGTCCCTTGTAAAACGGCGATCATCAGGTGTCCTCACCGAAATACGCGAGATCACTTCAATGGGACGCTTGGTCAGTTGAATTGTCCATATTGCCGTACCCGCCGCACCTTGGGAGTCCAGGAGGATTCGTGCGGTGTGGCGGCCATATGAGAGGCTTTCCCGATCCACACTGAGTTCAATCCGCATTGGTTTTTCGGGAGATGTCGTCTCCATGCCCGACCGGACTGTTAACGCGTTGACTAATTCATGGGCACCTTTGGCTTCGAAAACAATCGAAACAGGGGCTTCCAAACTGGATCGTACGAGAATGCTTCCTTGCCAATGTTCTGTATCCTCGGAAAACACCAGCGGATTCTCCCCTTCGATCCATATCGCTCCAGCTTGGAGCTTGAGTGGCTCGCGAACTTCAGAATACCCAGGGCTTGTGATAACGAAATACCCTTCATAGTCTCCGCGAGCATGAGCCGGGGCCTTGGCCCGTACCAATAGAGTCGCGGGCTGTTCCGCGGAAATGGTAATTTCAGTCCGGCCTTCCCGCCTGACGCCATCGCTCTCAAACTCCACGGCATCGATGGTCAGGGCACGTCCATCGTCCGAAAGCCATTCCTCGGCAATCACATCAAGACTCAAAGGTTGTTGGCTACTGGTGGTCAGGCGGTATTCGATCGGCGCACTGGTTTCACCCGCAGGGACACGGAAGGTGTCATGCCGGGATATGCGCTCAACGTCCAATCTCACGACATTTAGCTTGATCGGGACTTCGGCAACTGGACCCAGTTGGGACACCACTTGGATAAATGTTCCCACATCTCCCTCAACGCCTTCGCCTGCCGTCGCGAGCAATCGAAAACGAGCCGGCAATTCATAAAAGGCAGATGCGCGTGCGGGCTCAACCGTCAATTGTACACCCTTCGGTAGTGGGTCCTCGGAGACCTTGACTTGGTATTCCAACAATTCATTCGCCGTGTTTTCAATCACAAACTCAGCTTCGGCCTGCTTCCCCGGCACCAAAGTCATTTCAATCTGCTCGGACAGCAACCTGTGATGAACGACATCGACACTGACATTCGCAACACCTTCCGCCAGACCGGGGGCATGGATGGGCAAATTTGCCGAATACATCCCGCCCGGAGCATCATCGGGTATCTGGATCCGCACCTTTAGCTGTCGCTCTGACACTCGGGCATCGGCAATATCGAAGCGGGTATTTTCCGGACCGACCATTTGTTCCATTCCAATTTCAACATGCGGTAACAATCCCTCTGGAACGTCAAGGAGGACGGAGAGTTCCAATGAAGCCCCTGGCTCCGCCATGGCATGTAGACTTACATTGGGTGGAGGGCCCCCGACATCCAGGATGACAGGCAGCTCGGCCCCTGATACTCGCGGGGTACGGGATCGTACCATAAAAGTCCCTTGATATCGTCCTGCGGGCGTGTCGTCGGGAACTTCCAGAAATAAAGAGATTTCAGCGGTACCCCGCGCGGCCAACTGAAATACGCGCTCTCCTTGAATTCTGCTCGCAGGGATTCGATGCCCGCTGTCGGTGTGAACCAGGTCTGCCAGATCTACCGCCACATCAGCCGAAATATCCCGCGGGGCATCCAGATATAAGGTCGGGCGAACCAGCGCGCCTTCATCGGAGACACTTGCCAGATCGGCACGCCGGCCCTGTGAAGCGAACGCGTGAATCCGTTCCGGCAAGGTGGTGAGCCGACCGGTTGGCGGTATGTCCCTGACCATAATCGTGTGAGCAGGTGTATCCAAGGTTTCAAAAAACCGCACGTTCGCACTGACGTTGAAATCGCCCTGCACATTCGAGGATCGTCCGTCTTCACTGAAATAGGAACCAAAAAAAGCCTTCCGGTCGGCATCCCAGCGCAGTGTCACCCGACCTTCGTCATGCAGTTCGACTTGAGCGTGGACAGGGACGACCTTTCCGACCACCTCCATGTTTTGAATTTGTTGGGGGGCCTCGATTGGACGCCCAGTCTCTTTGTCCAGCACCGCAACCTCGAAAAGAAACGGCTCCCGGACATCCAACTCCTCCCGGATGCCGCCCAGTACGCGTGCCTCCACCGTCCACCATGTTTCCACGTCCACCCAGATATCGGCCTGAAGCCCCTTGGGCTCTATCCGCCAGACGCCCGGCTCAGGGTCCTGAATGGTATACGCCAAAGCATTTTCTCCCCTCCGACTTCTGATTGAAACCGAGGGATGGCTGGAGGATGTAATTGGTCGATTATTATGCAAAAAATTCACATCCATCTGACTACCACGGATTCTGCTAACCAGATTCGGTCTACGACTGGTACTGAGCACAATTTGCATTTCAGTGATTTTGTCACCAACCTCAACTTCTATGGACTCGCCGACTACCCGCTGAGGGGGGATTGGACGTGCCGTCAGTTGATGCCAAAGATTCTGATAAATGGGCCGCAAGTCTTCGGCGGAACGCGCCCAATACATGGCCCCATGCGTCATTGAACTGACAAGCGAACTAAAGGCCAGATCAATATCTTTTTTTCGGGCATCCTCCTCCGAGCCCAGCACGATCGTGTGGATGGAAATCTCAGACTGGTTGAACCATTCAGTATCCCTTGCGATCAGAGGCCTCCACTGCTCCCCGAAAAAAGCATCTGTGCCTGGACCATAGCGATTAACCATAGCAGCCGCTGATCGACTTTGCATGCGACCATCCGTAAGCAGGATAAGGACCTTGCGTCGTCCCGGGTCGTCAGGGAGGCCTTTTAACATGTCTCTCCCAGCACGTATGCCCAACAAGATATCTGTAAAACCATCAGGTCGTTCCTGATATATTCTTTGCTTGACTTGATCAAAAAAACCATCCGTCACCGGTTGGGGCTCGATTTGAAGCGCACTCAGATCCCAAGAGAATCCAGAGACACCCAGTGTGTCGTCGGGGGTAAGCCCAATGGCAAACAATTCAAGCGCCCGCACCGCCAATTCCATTCTGGATGCCGAAGCGCGTCCGTCTGTTTCAAGCCTCATGCTACCGGAACAATCGAGTACGAACACCACATCCATTGGTGCACGTCCATATCCAATATTCGGCAACAACATTCCGAACAAAACAGAAAAACAGAAAAATATCTTTTTTAGGTTAAATCTCATGAAATCATCATCTCGCAAAGGATTGATATTCCGCTTAATTCACACTTAGCCTTCTGATAAATTTTCATCCAATCACCGTGCAGGTAAATTTCGCTGTCCACTGCAAGGACTTCAAAAGATAGCCATTGACCAAAAATACTGTGCCTACGTTTTTTTTTATCATGTCGCCCTGATTTGAGTCATTGGTTGGACTGGGTTCAACCCAGCCATAACTGGAGATGTACTTCATAGCAATCTTTGTTTGAATAGGCTAAGTGACGATGTCAAGCCCCCGTACGATTTTTTTATTCATTTCTGGAAATAAAATACTTAAAAACTTGGCCCGCTGCCGGAAATCGAAGGAAGGGATCGCTCATTTGGCCATCCCTTTCCTCGATCCGGGAAAATGGGAAGCCAGAATAAGCACGCCCCCCTTGCGGGAGGTCGTGGATCTATACATGGATTTTTTTCGCTTTTTCATTTTTCAATTTCCTTGTGAAATTTCCGAATAAACCAAGGTGAAATCAGACATGTTGGCCACGGAGGAATTAGATGGATATGACGAAAAGCTCGAGATTTTCTTTCGTTCCATCCTGTCACTCCAAGCGATATCGATAAAAAACGGCATTGCCCGCTTCGGAAGACTCTTCACCCACGCGGGTCCAGTTGGCCCGGTGGCCGAGTTCGGGGGTGGATTCGAGGACCCAGGTCTCTCCGTTTTCGCAAGTCCAGTCCGCGGGGGGCAGATTGCCGTTTTGTATGGGCTGGATTTGGGGTCGTTGCAGGGTGTGCGTTCCCATGCGGGTCATCAGCAGGCTTTGGAAGCCTTCCTCTTCATAATCGGTTCCGTTGATCCGCACGGCTCCGTACTGGCTGGCCCCGAGGTGGACGTTGCCGCCCCAGTCCACGGCCAGCCGGGTGGGCAACACCGCATCCCGATCAACGGCGGTCAGGATTTTCAGGTCGCGCGCATTTAGATTCTGGTCAAAGGCGGCGACAAAACCGTGGATCGCCCCTTCACTGTCCCATGCTTCCTGCCGGAACAAAAGTGTCCCGCTGTAATATCCGGCCAGGTGAATGTCGCCTTTTCGGTTGACGGTGACATCCCAGGCCTCGGACAAATGATCCCCGTCCATGGCGTGCAAGCCGCCGAGGGCTCCATTCGGATGGAGATGGAGCAGCACGGCATGGGCTTGGGGACGGTTCGGGAAGTGTTGATCGTGAAAACGCGGCTCCACACCGCTCATTTGACCGGCGATGAGCACGCCGAGTCCGTCGGGATGGATGGCGCTGCCATAGGTGCGGTTCGCGCCAAGTCCCCCGCCGTGCCGCAACCACATGGGCGCTCCGTTGGCATCCAAGGCGGCCACGAAGATATCCTCGGTTCCCCGGCTTTCCACGGTGTGATCCCCCCAGGTCAAGGTCCCCTCGAAATCTCCGGTGAGATAGAGCATTCCCTCACGATTGCTTTCCATGCCATAGGCGCGGGTGCGGCCCGATCCCTGACCGCTTCGCAACCAACGGTACGCCCCCAGGGCATCGAGGCGGAGAAGAAAGGGATCGCGGTCGGCAAGACTCTGCACCGACTCGTCTCCATGTGCCAAAGCCCCACGAAAATATCCACCCACGGTGATGTCGCCGGACGGGTCCACGGCCACATCCATGGCGTAGGCATAATTGTCCGGCGAAGGTTCCCGGGGTTCGGGTCGGAAGAACCAGACGAGGCGTCCGTCCGCCTTCAAGCGGAGTACAAAGAGGTCGCGGGTGCCCTTGGCATGGTGTGTTTCTCCCGCCACGGAAAGGCTTTCACTGAAATAACCGCAGAGAATGAGGTCTCCATTTGCGGCCCGCACCAGACCTTCGCCCACCACATGCCCGGTTCCGGTCAGGGGGAGAAGCCAGTCCACGTCCCCTGCGGCATTCCGGGCCACGAGGACGGTATGAAAATGTCCTTGCCCTCCCGCCACGGTTGCGCCGTCAAGCTGTATCGAGTCTTTGAACTGGAGGAGCTGGAAGAGCCTGCCGTCGTGATCCACCGCCAGCCGGCTCACGCGTGATCCACTTTGAACGGCCGCGGTGCGCACCCAATCAAACGCCGGCAAGCGCGCGGGAGATGGACGAATGATTTGAAAGGTGAAGTCGCTGAGATTGCCCAGGTGATCGGCGGCCTGGATGTGAATCGTATTTTCACCTTCCTCCAAGGTCACCGGATGTTGCCATTGCACCGATTCCCGGTTTTGGGCGTGCACACCCGAAAGGGTCTGACCGTTGATCCGCAACCAACTGACCCCGTTGCTCCCGCGATAGGCGTCACTCACGCTGCCGGAAAGGAGGAGTTCCGCAGTGTCCGCGGAAACGGTTTGGGGCAAGTCTCCCACATAAATGCCCGGTCCGGTTTCGTCCGGCACATTCCGAATGAGGAAGGCGTGATTGCGGTTGATGACTTGTCCCTCCATCTGCAGACGGGCCCGAATCGTGAGTGTGGTGTTGGCATCCACGTATCCGGTTTGAAACAGGTTGGGTCCCACTTGTTGGATCAACGGATCCGCTTCGTCCAAGATCCATTCCACCTGCACGTGCTTCAGGCTGCCATCACTGTATTTGGCAAAGGTTTGCAGGTCCAGGTATCCGCCTTCCCACACTTCGGAAGGTCCTTCGACAAGTAAATCCACCAGAGCGGGCAGCTGGTAAAAATCCAAAATACGAAGACGGTGCTCGGCGTGCCGGGTCACCCCGTGCAGGGTGGCGGTGGCGTCCACCCAAACGGTGCGGTCGGCGTTGACCTCCCCGGCGGTCACCCGTCCCTGGGCATTCACCTGCGCGTGCGCGGAGGTCAGCGACCATTGGGGGGTCACCGCTTCTGTGCGGCCATCCGAAAACAAGGCCTTGGCGGAAAGGTTCACGGATTGATTTTCTTCGACGCTACCCGGTCCCTCGATGAGCAAGCGCTCAAAGCGGGGTTCTTCCCCTTCGGGATGAAGCGTGACCGCGCGGGTGGCGACGAGGGTTTGTCCGCCAAAGCTGTATTCGGCGCGGACGGTGACTTCGGTGACGGCATGTACGCTGCCCGTCTGCAAATATCCATTGCCGCTGATGGTCGCCAGGGAACTGTTCACCGTCCACCGGTTGGGACTGATGGTCTGGGTGCTGCCGTCGCTGAATGCGGCGCGGGCATGAAACACAGAGAGGGTGTTTTCGGCATGGGAGGCGGGACCCTCGATGGTCAGATGGGTGAGTTCCACAGGATCTTCGGTGGTCATCAGCAAACGAACGTCGTCAATGCGGAAAATGGTGGAATCGGCATAATCGGTTTGGGCTGCAAAAATCAAAAAGAGACTTTCGCCGGCGTGCGCCTGCACCAAATGGGTGATATCAAAGCGTTTCCGGCGGTAATCCCCCGGCTCGCGCTTGTGGAGATTGGAGAATTCGGCCACGGTGCCCACGTGCTGATCCGACCCGGTGGCCAAGTCCACTTTCATGGTGTCATACGCGATGGTGGTGGTGGTCTCATGAGAGCTGACATTGAGATAGAATTCCAATTCCGCCTTTTGCACGCCGACGGGAATGGGCACAAACTGGGAAATGGCGCCCATGGCATCGTTCGCATTTCCCAGATAAGCATACCCCTTGCCGCGCCGTGGAAAATCCAGTTCCACCACATCCGCATACCCCACCGGAGTCCAGGGGGCCTTGCCATTTTCAAAATCCCCGTTCACAATCACATCCGTGACCGCCTGCCCGCCGTCGGCTCCGTCCAGATCCAAGACCAAAATGTCGCGGGAAGCGGTGCGGGTGCGTCCATTCTCGCTGTAACTGGCGTAGAGCATCACTGTTTGATTGGCATTCACATGATGGGCGCTCAGCACCCCTTGCGAGGAAATCGACGCCGGCCCACTTCGCTGCCAAACCGCATCCACCAGGCGGTGGCTGCCGTCCTCGTATAAGGCTCTGGCCCGGTACTGGGCGGAAGTGCCCTCGTCCAAGGCCGGGGGGCCTTCGATCACCAAAGCGGAAAGTGGACTCGCGGGCGTCACCGGGGGCAACACATGGAAGCCGTGGGGCTCGGAGATGTTTGATCCGTCAACGACCCGTACCGTCCAGCTTCCCGCTTCGGCGCCAGTGGCAATGTGATAGGTAATACGGGTGTCGGTGGCACTGGCGGGCATCCGGTTTTCGTATGTCACCCCGGAACCGTCCGTGAACAGCAATCGGGCATTCGGGGGAAAATGACGCCCCTGTATCACGATTTCCCGGGTTTCCGGCAAGGGCAAGCCGACAAAAGACTGCGGGGACATGGACTCGATCACCGGGCGCGTGACACCCGTGCGGGGCACGGTCACCGCCTGGCTGAAGGTCATGGCTTCCGGACGCGACGCCCGCCAGACTTTGACCACAAAGCGCTGGTCCGTGTGTGTATTGGGGCTGACATGCAACGTGGCCGTGTCCGCGCCGTTATAAAGCGCGGGGTCCAACGGGTGCCACTCATTTTCCCGATACCACGCGTATTGAAAGGGCCCTTGCCCATGAACGGTTACGGTAAGGGTTCCCGTGGAGGGGTCGTACACGGGGACGGAAGGGACCTCGGGGAAATGAGGCTCTTCATGCACCAGGCTTTTGTAGAAGCCGAAATTATCATAGCGAATTGGCCATGAGGTTAAGGAGTTCACCAAACCGTCGGGAATTCCGTTTCCCGGTGTTGTGGCCATGACGGTATCCGCAAAAAACCTTAGCGGTCCATGATGACTTTTGTAATAAGAGATTTTTTCACCATCAGAGTCCAAATAACTGAAATCGACCCTCAACTCTCGGTCAAGGAACCTCAATTCATCAAATGTCTGCGAAGTCGCTTTTTCAAAATGAAGCAAAAACCAGTTGCTAAGATCAAAGGTATTTGCGGCAAAATAATTATGCAATCGATACAGCCTTTCGTTACCTGAAACCTTCAAAAGACCGCCCATTCCATGGGCCGTTAAGGGATGGGATGTTTCAATCAAGTTCGGAATAAAGGGGTCCAACAGGATGACGGAAACCGTGATATGTGGATTGTCTTTCAAAATTCCTTCCGCCGCACTTCTCGCAAGCCAGGCACCCGCACTGTGGGCTATAAATTCCACCTTGCGAAGGTTTGGTTGATCGCGCAGATTCTGAGCGAGAGATAAACCGAAAATGTGCGCCCTTTCAGCGGCGAGCGGAGCACTAATAGGGCCTTCACTCAGTCCACCTGTAGCCGCAGAATCGGACCAATCATAGACATGAAAATCCCATCCGCTTTGTGTCAGGCGAGTTTCCAGACTGTTTTTCAAGATCTTCATGTCGCCCTCGGCGTACATATTGGGTTTGGCACCGGGATTCCACCCGTGAACCAGGATCACCATCTTTTCGACATCCGCCCTCATGTCAGGTTTCAGGGCCCCCGAAGCCACTGGGAAACCTGCGATTGGCGCGAGAACCAAGCAAAGGCTGAAGGCGCTCCAGACGAAACGGGTCAGAAAAGAAAGCTGAAGAGAGAGACGGGGCAGGTTGAATGTGATCATAAACCTCAAGACGACATGCTTCGCGCTTTCTTTCACCAAACTTCAAATTTCAGGTCATTTAAACGTGATCGGATTTTTTGTTGTTGCATTGAGCCGGAAAACGCCCCCGGCGGGCTCGTCCCGCCGGAGCGAAAGACCTGTGGCTAGACAAGAATTTCCTTGTATCCCCCGGCCCCTGCCGCCTTGCGCGGCAGGGGAAGAAGTCTCTCACGGAGCCCATGCGGCAAGGGTCTTATTCACCTGCCGCGCAAGGCGGCAGGGGCCTTTCGTAGGTAGAGCCTGCCCCGTTAGCCTCAGTTCTGATTCACCATGCGGGGCAAGCCCGCAGGGGTCTGTTGGTGCGCTTTTTGGTACAGCCCTTCTGTTCGATAGACCCTTAAGTCAGTACCATTCAAGGTGGGGCCCGTTCACACAGACGCAAAGAAATCAATCATTTTCACTTTTTCGATCCGCAGGCTTGCTTTTTGAGCTTTCGTTTCATTTGTTAGGCGCGTCATTGGCAATTTGGCGAAAAGGTAATGATAAAGCAAAACGGAAGGAAAAAAACCATTCATGCTCCCGATATGCAGGCCCACGAGCGCTTAATTTCGGGGGTGGGGCTTTCCATTGCCCGACAAAAGGGGGCTCCATTGCTGACAGAGGCCAGCTTTGATCTGGCCTGCGGGGACCGCATGGTCATCATGGGGGGAAGCGGAACGGGCAAATCCACTTTGCTGGAGGCCATTTTGGGGAAATTGAAAATCCAGTCCGGTTCGCTGGAGGTCGCGGGAATGCCCGCAGGCTCCGCGGCGGCTCATCGCTGGCTGGTGCAAAACGCATCCATCGTGTTTCAGGGGGACGCGCTCTTTGAGGGACAAAGCGTGGGGCAAAACCTTTCTTTTCCCCTCCGCCTGAGGGGAACATCGACTCAAGCGCAAAAAGACATTCTGCGGACGATTCTGACGGAGGTGGGGCTCCTTGATCAAGACTCCACCCCCTCCTCCGTGGAAAGGCTCATGCAAAAACCCGTAAAAGCGCTGAGTGGAGGACAGCGAAGACGAGTGGCCCTGGCCCGGGGAATGGTCACCCGTCCCCGCCTTTTGTTGCTGGACGAGCCCACCAGTGGGTTGGATCCGGATACCACGCGGCAGATCGGAAAAATCCTGCTGGAAATCACCCGGGAACACGGCACCACCGTGTTTTGTATTACCCACGACCCCGTTTTCGCTGAAATCATGCAGGCCCGCATCCTCAAACTGGAAAACGGTACCCTCCATGAAGCCCCTGCCCATGGACAAAGGGGGGAGTCTGTCACTGAGCGCGAGCAAACCGCCAGCCCCCCGCTTCTGCGGGCCAAAGCCCGGCTCGTCGTTCAACAAGTCGTCCTGCGCATTTTGAAATTGGGCGTCAACAACCTGTGCATCGCCCTGCCCGCCTCGTTTCTGGTGGGCGCGGCCTTGGCGGCACAGTCGCTTGCGGGGCCCTCTTGGTTGCAGCAGTTTCTGCCCCGGGGCGTGGTCGCGGCTGTATTTCTGGGCTTGGGCACCCTGGTCCCCTCCCTGCTGATGATCGGCCTCTCCGGCTCCTCGGTGGCGGCGGAAATCAGTCAACGCAAACAAAACCGACAACTCCACTATTTGGAGTTTTGCGGCGCGTCTCCTTTCTTTTATCTGGGCCTGCCCCTCTTTCTGGGCTTTCTGCTCACGGTCCCGCTGGTCATCCTGTTATCAGAGCGGGCCATGTTACAGGGTGCCAGAGCCACGCTTTGGCTCATGGAATCCCGGTCCCAGATCACCGCCATCCGCTTTTGGCACGACGTCCAAGAATTGCTTGCCGGGGATCCCTCCCTTTTTCCCCGCAGTTTTCTGAAAGGAATCTGCCATGGCGCCGTCATGGGAACAGTCCCCTTTTGGATGGGGCGACGTTCGCCTCCCGGCGAGGAAGGCCTGCGACGTTCCATCTGTGCCGCCGTCCTTTTGTCATCCGCGCTTGTGATCCTCGTCGATTTATGGATGGCTTTTGTTTACACCTGAACCCGGAAACCTGACCATGAAAAAAAACACCCCCCTGATCCTGACGTTATTCGCCTGCTTCCTTCTGTTGACCTCGGGTTGTGGAAGCCGGGAAAATACCGAGACCCTGACCGTCCAATTTCAATTCGACTCCGCGTCCGATCTCAAACCCGGCAGCCGGGTGGTTTATTTGGGAACCGTTGTGGGGGTCGTTCCTTCCGCCCCAAAATTTACTCAAGATGGCCGGAAGGTTCTTGTCACCGCCCGGCTTGATCAAGTGCCCGAACAGCTTCAGCCTTTGATCAACACCCACATGACCGCGCAAATCACCCGGGACGACCTGATTACCGGCGGACGACAACTCACCCTGCATCTGTGTCACGAGGAGATGGCTTTGCCCATCGAAAACGGTGCCGTGCTGGATGGGGTCAACAACATGATTGAGCTGGAAGCGTGGAAAATCATGCACAGCGGCGAGGGATCCGCCTTCAACCGCCTGACCAGTTTACTCTTCCACATGGACCGGAATGAAATTGGAGATGCCGTGTATGTCTTCAATGTTTTTTGCTTTGTGCTCGCTGTCATCGTGCTTTTGGCCACGGTGTTGGATGGCATCCACATGGTCGTCAAAGGCGGTCCCTCCCGGGAGCGCGGCTCGCCCAAAACCCTGCGGCTGGCATGGAAACTGTTTGCCACCACTTCGCTGATCAGGATTCTAATGCTGTTGGGCGTGGTCCTGCTGGTCATCATCGGTCTACAGCCGCCATCTTTTCCGCCCTATGTGATCCTCCCTCCGAATCCGATCCATTTGCTCCGGTGGGAGTGGAGGTTTTTGCTCTTCTTTTTCTTTATGCTTGGACTTCGGTTCAAATGGAAATTCTTCAGCCTCCCCCTCGCACTCATCCGCAAATAAGGTGACCCCATGAACCTCTCACGCAAAGCCATTCAATCGATCTCCGCAGGTTTTTTACTCGCGGCGTGCCTGCTGTTCTCCGCCTGCTCTTCTTCGGAGCAAGATAAGATCTCCCCGGATTTTTCGGTGGTCCTCACCGAAACCCGCGGACTGCAGGCGGATGCGCCCGTACTCTGGCAGGGTCAGCCCGTGGGAACGGTGATCCGTATGGAACCCGACAAGGAGGGATTTCGTGCCGACGTGCTGCTGGCCGATCATCTGCGGAATCATTTCCATGACGACTTGACCGCGAGGGCGATCGGAAACGTCAACCGTCCCGCGCAAACCACCCTCAACCTTTACGGGGGCACGGACACCCGTCGCCCCAAACTCGCCTCGGGTCAGTTGGTCCCCGAGGCCCTGCCCCACGCCACGCTCAGCCAAGCCCAAATCTACTGGATCGCGGCGGGCATCGGGGCCTTGGTCATCGTGATCCTGCTTGTGAAAACCATCACCTTCGTGATGAAGCTCGGACTCGCCCTGGCGTTGGTTGCCCTCGGTTTCTTTTATTTCAACGTGGTGTGGGAACGCCACGGACAGGATTTGATTCCTGAATCCGTATCCGCTCGCATCGACCAGTTTCTGGCCACCCATGAGGTTCCGGAACATTTGGACGAGTGGATGGTGGGGATCAAAGCGGATCTGCACGTTGCCACGAATCGTGTCACAGCGCATGGACGTGAGGCGGGCAATACCATGGTCCAATCCGTGAAAGACCGGGTGCGGGAAAAAATCGAAGAAGCAGGCGAGACGAGCGAAGCCGGTCGCATGCTCAAAGAATTTTTGGATCAACTCTGAAGCCGGTATCATGCGAAACCTCCGATCACACATCCGAAACACCAAGGAATTGACTATGCAACACACACACACCACCCACGCCAACAACACCCGCCCGTCCATTCTCCGGAAAGGCGGAACCGTACTCCTTCTGATTTCCAGCATGCTCTTTTGGGCATGCACAAAAAGTGAAAATACGGATCCCGTCGGAACCGGAGGGCAACTTCAAGAAGCTCCGGATGCAGAAGGCCAAACGGATACGCTTTCAGAAACACATACATCCCGCAGCTACACGCCAAGCACTTCCCGAAGCTACACGCCGGGCAGTTCCCAAAGCTACGAATCCACAACTTTACAAAGTTTTGTGCCGGACACGTCCCTCAGCTTTGAGCCCGACCCCCAAGATGCATCCATGGAATCCAACCAGCCGAATGGCCGGGAATAAATCGATGTCAGCCACGGATGGAGACAACTTCACAATGCAAGACATGACCTACAAAAGGTTATGGGAAGCCATGACGGATGAAGAGCGGGAACAGGCTTCCGGAGATGTCTGGCGGGCCCGGGACCCCTTGACCGTAAAAATCCGCGATCAACTGATGCGGGCTCTTGCGGAACATCATCGGTTCCGGGAGAAATTCATCCGCAATCGTCCTCCCGAGAAGAAGGTGGAATTGTTTCTGCGCGCATCAAAGGCCGACGGCATGGACGATTTTCTGGATGATGCCCTCCGGGCCTGGCTGATCACTCGTCATGAAACTCTCATTACAACCTTTCTGGACGCGACCGGACTCTCCCGAAAAGGATGCTTTGTGGCCGATGAGGAAGTTGCCCCCAAACAGAAGGCTCTTCAAAAAGGCATTCGCCAAGTTCGAAAGGCATTCGAGGAACGTCATGTGGCGTTTTACTTGGGTTTCATGCTCGCGGAAGGACCGTCCGTGTTTTGGGGGGAGCTTCCCGACGCGATTTCGAATGAGGCCCTGGACTTGGATGCGCTTTTGGTTTCAGCCGGAGATGACACCAAAACCGAAACGGCGATGGGATCGGAATCAAAAGCCGTTCCTCTTCCCGAGACGTCCGAACGCTTCACCACCCTGGACCAGTTGTTAATCAAGGCCGTGGTGGCCTCGGCACTGGAGCAGGAAGGCGCATTTCCACAGGATGCGGTGGAAAATCTGCTGGAAGAAGTGGTGGACATGAGCGGAGACCGTCAGCGCAGCTTTTTCCACCGGGGCTTTTACCACGCCTTGTTCAACATTGAGCCGATGTCCGATTTCCCGGGCGCCAACGTGGAACGGCGGAACTGGTATTTTTGTGGATTGTTATTCGGGTGGCTGCGGCATGAAAAACAATCGGAGTGTCTGGATCTTTTGAAGAAACATGCCCGACAAACGGACTCTCTCTGCAGGCGGGATCCGAACCCCTGCGGCGCCATGCTGCTTCCCAGCATGTATCCGGTGCTGCTCCGACATGAAGAGTTCGGTCTGTTGAAGGATTGGTTGGAGTCTCAACTGCCGGTGGTTCGGGCCGAGCCCATGGCCCGACTTCTTGGCGAAATGTACCAGGACGCTTCCTCTTTCATCCGCAGGGGGCGGCCCTCGGAGGCGATGGTGCTGTTGCAGGCCTGCCTCAAATGCTTGGGAACACAAAAAACCTTTCAACTCCAACGGCAAGGTCAATTTCATGCCTTGTTGATCCGCAGAATCGCCCAGGCGCATCAACTGCAAGGGAATTTTGGCGCGGCCTCAAAATTGTTGGTGGAGGAGATACCTCAAGAGGAATTTGATCGAATTCCCGGGGCGTTTGCGGACCTGGGGCTAATCGAAGGCGGGTTCCGTTCCCTGGGCGCCACGCTACCGGAAAACAGGGAGGAATCCATCGAGAACCGGCTGGAGTCCCTGCGCAAGGGAGAGAGCCGGTTCCGCAAAGCCGTGGAGGCCCATGGAGACTATGCCATCAATGCGCATTTTTGTCTGGGTTTGATCCATTTACTGGCGGGTCAGGAAGAAGCGCCCGAGGCGTTCTCCCACTTCAGCAGGGCGCTAACCGGCATGTTGAAGCAGGAGGATGCGTATAAAGAAGCTTCGGTAATGGAATGGGCCCGTTTCGGTTTGGGCATTGCTCTGCTGGAAACCGCAGAACCTTCGAATCTTCAAAGCGCGAAAGAACGGATTTACCAGGCATTGGAGGCCGGGATCACATTCCCGGGCACACTCTGGGCACGGGCGTTGGCTGCGGCGGCCTTGTTCGATGACCATGAATTGTGTTCACGCGTTGCGAGGGAACTGATCGACAAAAGAGGCGACGAGGCCTATCCCATACTGCAACAAGCCGGAATCCATCGTCATTCAGGTCTTCGAGAGCCTTTTCTGGAATGGCTGGATCAGAAAAAATGGAAAAGCCTGGAGTTGTTTCATTTGTTCCAAGAACTTGTGGGGAGCGATAATTCAGCGGAGGGGATCGCACTGGATGGGGACCTTTTGGACCGCATGGAAGGCTTGGCGATCCGGGACACCGCCGTGCGGAACAGCTTTCTTACATTTCTGAGAGATGGCAATTTCTGGGAACCCGCCTGGAGTCGGATGGAAGCCGAAGAATGTCTGGTGCGCTTATATGAAGTCGGCGGACATTTCCAACAGGCGGCGGACTTGCAACGCGTGGTGTTTTTCCAGTTGCGTGACCTGGGCGAGGACCATCACTTGGAGGAGGCCCGCGAATTGGCAAATCATATCAAGGCATATCATTTGAGTCCCGACCCTTCCGAGGAATTGCTCGCGTGTTTGCCAAAGGCTGAGAAACCTGAAATCCAGACTTCTGTCGAGGATCTCTTGAAACAAGGACATCAGGTTTCCATCCTGTATGTGGGGGGGAATGAAACCCAGGAAAGGTACGTGGATTCGCTCCAACATGATTTTGAGGAGCAATTCCCCGGTTTGGAGGTGACTTTTTATTTCCCCGGATGGAGTTCCCGTTGGAATCTGCATCTGGAAAAAGTGAAACCCATCATCCACCGGGTGGATGGGGTGGTTCTCAACAATTTGGTACGCACCCAATTCGGACGGCATGTCCGAAGGGAGTGCGACGGTCGCCATCCCTGGACGCCTTGCACCGGCAGAGGGCGGGACTCCATCCGCCGGAGCATTCTCCGGGCCGCCACCTGCCATCTCGGGCGGTTGCATGACAACTGAATCCGTGGGATCTTTGCAGATAAGAAACAAATCCCATCCCTGAGAGCCCGTTCACTCCTCCGGCAGCGTCTTCATGACAAAAGGCCGCAATGGGCCGGCGGGGGTCATCATCCGCGCGAAAGCGCGGAAGTTGAGCAACTCCTGCATTCGGTTGCGGGTGAAGGGCTGAAAGAAGGGCTCCAGATCGGCGCTGTCCTGCACCCCCACCCTGAAGAAAATTTGTATCCCCACATTGCCCAACACGCTGTGGCTGAGATTCTGCCGCCCTTGCGTCAGTTGGCCCAGGGTCTGGTTGGCCACGTGCAGCCGCAGACCGAATTTGCGCGCCTCGGCGAACATCGATGCCAACGTGGGACTGACGAAGTTCTGGAATTCATCGATATACACGTTTACGGGGGGGCGCTCCGCGCGGAGGCGGCGGCCACGCCGCAGCCCCACCGCGAACAGTTCGGCCGTCAGCAACGATCCCAGCAGACGGCTGCCGGCGTGCCCCAGCAGCCCCTTGTCCAGATTGACCAACACCACCCCACCCAGCTCCAGCCGAATGTCCAGTTCCAGAACGTTCCGCTTCCGTCGGATCATGTCGCCCACGTAAAAGGACTGAAGCAGCGGGGACATTTTGCAGGAAATGTAGGGGGCCACGTTTCTCAGGCTGGCCTCTCCGGCCACCTTCTCGGCGGTATGAAGCCAGAAATCACACACGTCCCGCCGCGTGCAGGTGGCAAGTAATTCTTTCCGGAATTTCTCGTCCACCAGCACCCGGTCGAACACGCCAAGCGACCAGACTTTCGGCTGATAGGCCAACAGCAACACCGTATTCCGAAAATAAAGTTCGAACATCGGTCCGAAGGCCTCGGGGTTGTCCGTCCACAGGTCTTGGAAGAGGTACATCAGTTCACCCAACAGAAACTCCACCTGTTGATGCCGACGCGGGCCTTCGCCAAGATCCGCCAGTATGTTGAATTCCGGTGCGGGTTCACCCGAACCCGGATCCAGCAACAGGACATCCTCTCGCCGATGCGCGGGCAGCGTATCGGCCACTTCGCGGAACAGATCGCCGTGCGGATCCAGCACCACCACCGCCTCGTCCCCGGCCAGATCATGGCGGATCAGGCGCTTGAGCAGGGTGCTCTTCCCGGTTCCGGTGGCTCCAAGGATGTAGGTGTGCAGGTCCCGACTCTCCAGCGGCATGCGCACCGGCCTGCCGGAAACCTCGCCGATCAGTACGCCCTCCGTTGGCAGGACCGGCAGCCGGGGATTCCAGCCCGGTTCCACCTCCAGCCGGTCCTCGGCGTGGGCGGGCGGAAACAGAGGCGGAAACGACCAGCCATCGGGATACCACAGCATGAAGTCCAGCGGGTCCTCCGCCCCCTTGTCCGCGGCCCGGGCCGGGTGTACCCGGCATTCGGTGTCGAACCACTCGCGCCCCATAAGCTCCAGCGGCACCTCGGGCACGACATCCTCCGATGCAACCTGAATCCAAAGCCTCAGCCGCCAGCCGCTTCGACGCACCAGCCACAGTGCCATGAAGCGTTGCAGATCGCCTGCGGGACGAACGCCAGTGGCCAGTTCCAGCACTTCGGCAAAGGATTGGCCGAGGTTGCGGTCCAGAATTCGTTCGCGTTCGGGCGTGAGGTCCACCCGTGTAAAGGAGAGGCATACTTGGCGCACTGCGGGAAGCCCGGCCACCAGATCCAGAAAATAGCCCGAAAGATCGGGTGCGCTCACCGGTGCCAATGCAGGCAAGCGAATCCGCCCCATCGCCTCGCTCGCTCCACTGAAACCCATTTCCCCGTCTCTGCCGAGGGGATAGGCATTCTCCCGGGGAGCGACCTCCAGCCAGACGCCGCTTTCCGTTTCGGCCCCGGAGCCGATTGCGCCTTCACTGCTGAAATCCTTGCCTTCCTGACCGAGCAGTTCCAGAAACGCGCCGATGCGCACGCCCAGCGAGCGCCCAGAGTCCTTGTCGGTCCCGACGCCTTCCACGGCCATGCGGAAGCGGTTGTCATCCGCGCGGGTCCAGATGAAACGGAGCGTCTCGCCGGGACGCGGCAAACCGAGCAAGCGGGATTCCAAGCCGGACGAGGCGTTCATGAGGCGTCCGGTGCGGGTTTAGGCGACGCATTGCCCCATGCCTTCAGATCAAAGCGGAAATGAGCGCGGGGCAGTTGGAACGCGGGTTCCTTCTCCGGCGACGCCGGGGTCGAGGACCCGGCTTCGGGGTCGGGTGACCGGGGGCGTGAGGGTTTGTGGGAGGTCGGTAAACGGTTTTCGGGGGAGTGGATCATATCCTTAAGGACGCAGTGTGTTCCGGTTTCTTTCAACTTTTGACTGTTCGAAAAACCATTTTGCGTCAGAAAGCTTGGTGGCGTCCTGAACCTTGTCGCTTTATCGTCCGTCCGTGTTTTCCATGTCCAATTTTTCAGAGCAAAGGGCGACATATTCAGCCTTCAACATGTTCACGGTAATTTCTGAATCATGGAATTGAGGCGTTATCAGCACGCGGGCCGCTTTCCGAATCAGAAAATTACTGTTGGGTGACACAATGCCGACCACGTCATAGAGCGCCTGAGCGGCTTCTTTCAGAATTTTTTCATTCATAAGTTCCTCAAGACGTGAAGCGGGTCATGTTCTTTCAAAAGAAATCATTCGTGAAAGAAATCCCTATTGCTGCCGTCATGAATGATGACCTCAAGTATCTGAAATCCAATCTATCCACATTCACCGACAGAAATCCGGTTCCGGCCTCGACGAGGCTAAAAATCTGATTGACCGGTTCATAAGCACTCATAAGTCCCAACCATGAAAATCATTCCCACTCCTGCCAAACAACTCCACAATATTCCCTATTTCCGCGTGACCGCCGGCAGCCGGGGGGTGGAATGCATCGATCTGCCTGTTTATTCCCTGCGGGTCGACCGCCTGCCGCATGGCATTTCGGCCCTCTTGGTCACCTCGGATCTGCAGGGGATGGAAGCCCTGCCGGGCAAGAAAGGCGGTTTCAAACCTGGCCCACGCCAATTGGGGGAAGCGGCGGCGGAAAGTCTGACGGAGTTCTGTCTCGCCCAAGGCCATTCCCCCAAGCAGGTGGGCATCCTGTTTACCGGAGATCTGCACTCCGACCCCACTCTCAGCAAACGCGGGGGGCATGGTGACGTGCGGTCGGTCTGGCACGCTTTTCGGGATCACTTCGCCTGGGCGGGAGGCATTGCCGGCAATCATGACACGTTCGGCAGTCCTGCTGAACAGGAGGCCTTCCTCCACGAACCGAATATTTATTTCCTCGACCATGGCCACATGAAAATCCGGGACCTGCGCATCGGCGGCATTTCCGGAGTCATGGGCAGCAATCAAAAGCCCTGGCGCACACCGGAACCCGTGTTTCTCGAACGACTGGGCCGCATCCTCGCCACCCACAGCGATCTGGTCCTTCTCCACGAGGGCCCTGATTTTCCGGAACGCGGCTTTGATGGCAAACCGCAGATCCGCGAAATTCTGGAAGCGGCACCGCCCCGGACGGTCGTTTTCGGACATCGCCACTGGCCCACCGCCGATCCCGTCACTCTCCCCAACGGCACCCAGCTTCTCAACACGGATGCCAAAGCTTATCTGCTCACCACGAAATAAATACACGATGCTCATGAACTGTTGAAATATCCCATAAGTCTCAAGGTTGAATTGCATGACCAGAGGATGAAAAACTTCGCAGCAGAAAAGGTGTCAGCCGGGCGCGTGAGGCCTCTCCTCCGGCCTCACCCCAAAAACCACTTCCATCCAACCCCCAAGACTTTCACGCAACCCGGCTGACAAATCTCATGACGGGGTTCAAAGGCGTTTCTTTCACAAATTGTCAGTTTTTTTGGATGTGGAATGGCTGAACCAAGTCTCCACCATTTCCCGGCATGCTTTTGAGGGCTCGCGGTTGCATGCGCAACGAAAATCGAAAATCCGCCAACTGCCGTCTCGATTTTTCCGCAGGCCCAAGGTGGCGCGTTCCGGACGAAATATGGCGTAAAAGGCCACGATGCCCTGTCTGGCTTCTTTCAGGTAACTGTATACGCAATGGTGCAAACGCGCACCCTCTTCTTTCAACAGCGCCGGGCTCCGGATCGGCAGTATTTTCTCCGTCCCGGGGAACGGAGGGGCGGGAAAATGATCTGGCTCGTTTCCTTCAGGACATCCCCACCGGGCACCGTGAAGCCATCGCCATTTTTCCAATTGCAGGGTGTTACGGAATCCGGGCACGGTTTCTCCTCGTTTCGCCCATTGCCCCCCGTCCCGCAGATTTTTCTCCACACCCGCCAATTGCATTTCGTCCATCGGGGTTGAGAGGAGTTCCTCGACAAAGGAAGGCGTGAAAAGGGGCAAAGTCGAAGGATACACCATCCGCATCACCCTGGCCGGCAGTGACGGGGCGTGCTGGAAAATCCTCCGCGCCTCTTCATTCTTCGAAATCGTCAACAACCGCCGAATACAATCGGCCGGTATCTGATCCATTTCCAGTTTCCCCACCATTTTCACCATCCAAGGGTGTGCGGGCAATGCCAGAACCTTCAACAAATCCTGCTGACGTAGGTGCAGTTGATTCCGCAAGGCCCCGGCTTCCTCTTTTTCCTTGTCCCGATTTCCATACAGAACCTTGGACGACAACAACCAAACCAAGCTGTTATTGGCCTGAAACAAATCTTCTCCCGCTGGCCCCATCGTACTTAGGAACTTCAAGCATCGCCAGGGATGCACAACCACGGGTTCCAACAATCCACGCCAAGACCCAGGTAATTCGGCCCACAATCTGGAAACAGGAAACCCCGAATCCGACCGTGGCGGACTCGAATTCATCGGTTCGGGCTCCAAACCCGGCAACGAAAGCTGAGCGGCATGCGATTTTGGTCTGCGCTGCCGCCCCTCGAAACGCGCAGCCTCCTGAATCCACAACGTTTCAGGCTCCACCGGCATCCAGACTCGCGGCACGGGCCGCCATTGTTCACAGACGGGCACAGGCGCAAACCGGACACGGATCTCTCCGTCCGGACGCCAACATCGCATCCATCCTTGATCAAAAATATACATGGGAACTCAGAGACTCAATGACGCTCCGCCCTCGTTTTTCTTTCAAAAAAATTTTCCCTTTCGCTTTTCATATAAAATATCTGAAAGAATCCGAAAGGATTCGCGTCATGAGTGTCCAGTGTTATCACAGTTGCTTCTTATACCCAACTCCAACAAAGCAAGTCATCTTCACCCCAACCCCAATACAAAGGTTAACATGTCCGAACTCACCCCCGACTATCATCGTATCCGCGACATCGCCGACGGCTGCATCCGCGGCGTTTTCACTCCTTCCGAAGGCATCAAGAAGATCGGCAAACTGCTGGAAGCGCAAAACCACATCCCCGTGGAAGAACTGTCCAGTATGGCCCCGGACCACAAGATGGAACAGAAACTCACGGATCGTCTGCATCGAATTGAGACCAAAATCGACGCGATCTTTGCGGAAGACCAAGTCCAGATTCCCGACGAGGTCAATCCCGGGATCATTCCCGACGACATTCTGGTCATGGCCCGGGAGGACAGCAAGATTGCCGCCATTCAGGCTCTCCGCGCCCGCACGGGCATGGGCTTCGCGGAAGCGAAAACGGCGGTGGATCAGGCTCTGAAAAATGAAAACCAAGATGCCTGAGTCTAAAAACACATGGTCCTCAAAAGAATTACACATGAACCCCAACAATGAGTGCAAAATGAAAAAACCATACGCCATATTGATGCTGCTTTTGCTCTTCCTGCTTGGGGGATGCGAAATCAAAACCCGATCCGATTCGGACAAGGATAGGAACGATCGCTATTACGCCCCGGACAGGTTTCCTGCACACGCAGCGGATCTTCATACCCTACTGGGCAGCTTCGACATACGCGATCAATATACCCACCAGCCCATCCGGGATGCACAAATCAGCGTCTGGATTCGGGAGGGTCACGAGATTCTGGACGCATTCACGGTGTTGAGTGGTCCGCAAGGCGGGGCGGGATTCGAAATCAATGTTCGCAGTTGGAATCGCCCCTACACCCGTCTGGACTTTGAAGTCCGCAAAGCCGGATTCTCCACCATCAGCGGCTCAGCACCCATTGGGCAAACGGCAACCTTCCCGGACGGACGCGGGGGACATCAAATCCTGTATGAAGCGGGAGCCGTCATCTACATGAGCCCAGACCAATGATGCTGACGACAACCCCGGAATAAACTGGCGAATGGGCCGGGGTGGGTGTAGACTGAATTTATAGACGAAACCCCTTCGCCGGAGTCTAAAATGAAACCAACACAACTCAAACGCGTTTTGACCGGTTGCCTAATGATGCTGTCCCTGTCGGCGGTTGCGCGAAATCCGCCCAGCTACGTGCGACCCAATCCCGGCGGCGGGTACACGATCACGACTCCCGGCCAACCTCCGACCTATGTCCGCGCAAACCCCGGTGGCGGATATACGGTCAACACGCCCGGTTCTCCCCCCACCTACATTCGCCAAAATCCCGGGGGCGGTCAGACGATTAGCCGTCCCGGTCAACCGCCCACGTATGTCCGGCCCAATCCGGGAGGAGGAAAGACGATCACCACGCCGGGAAAGCCGCCCACTTACGTGCGCCCGAATCCTGGAGGCGGATATACTGTGACCACACCCGGCCAGCCGCCAACTTACATCCGCGCCAGTCCCGGCGGAGGGTACACCGTCAACCGACCCTGATATGAAAATCCTCTCCCTCTTGTTGGTCTGTTTTGCCGCCCGGTCCGTCGCCCAGCTTCAAGTTGAGCTGGAGGGAGGCAGGGTCTGGACAGGCCGGGCCGATGTCCGCATTCCCAACGATGAAGGCACCCGGTTTTCATTCGTCGACGATCTGGATGCGGATGCCGCAAACTACCACAGGATTCGGATCGGCGGCACGCTGGGCGAACGCCACCGCGTCTTCTTCACCTGGGCACCTCTGGAGGTGGAGGCCGCAGGCAGCTTCGACCGCGACACGCGATTTGCGGACACCCTCTTTCCCGCCGATTCTCCGGTGAAAGGAACCTACGGCTTTGACAACTACCGACTCACCTACCGCTATCGCCTTCGGGACAGAGGCGGATTCCGAACCGAACTCGGTAGCACCCTTTTCGTGCGGGATGCGGAGATCATACTCCGCAGTGACACCCTCACCGACTCCGATGACGACCTTGGTTTCGTCCCGCTGTTGAGCGGACGGTTGGAAGCCGATCTGGCCCCGGGATGGATGCTGGTGGCCGATGGCGACGCGCTGGTCGGACCCCAAGGCCGGGCCATCGACATCCTGTTGGGGCTGGAAGCCGCGCCACGCGACAACCTGCGAATCGGACTGGGTTACCGCATCCTGGAAGGCGGCGCGGATGTCGATCAGGTTTACACCTTCGCGCTGTTCCATCACCTCGCCTTCACCCTGAACTGGAGGTTTTAGTGAAATCACCTCAACGAAAAAGGCCCCGGAGCGATGTCCGGGGCCTTGGTTGTTGTTGTGTAGAGGGGATCAGCCCAAAGGCTCACTCCTCATCAGCATCTCTATACGGAACGGGGATGTAGTCGGTGTACTCCGGCTCCCCCTCTTCATCGGGGGTGATCACGGCCAGAACGCCATTGACGTTTTCAAACACCACGTAGAGTTGACCTTCTTCCTCAACCTGGGTGATTTGACCCGGTTGACAGACGGACCCGCCCTCTTCGGGCTCTTCAAAATAAAGCCTTTCAGCTTTCGTTTTGAAATCCTCATCACCTCGGTAAGCAACGGGGACGTAGTCGGTCAATTCCGATTCGCCGTTCTCGGACTCGCGATAGACGGCAAGAACGCCGTTGACGTTCTCAAACACCACATAGTGGTTTCCGTCTTCGATGACCTCTTCCACATTCGACGGTTGGAGGATTACCCCCACCCCGTCATCCGTGAAATAGGCTTCTTTTGCCTTCGCCAAGAAGGTTTCATTTTTTCTTTTCATTGCATTCTCCAGCAGTTTCCACTGCTTTAGCATTAGTTATGCGCAATCTGTTGATGCGCTGCGCGCTCTGTTGATGCACCCACCACAACATGTGATGAGGGCCGTTGCCACGCCCACGCCATGCCTTGCTTTGAAAACCGACTCCTACACAGCACCCGAAAGCACAACATAGAAGTCAGGCGACCAACATACACCCACACTCTGGGGAATGTCAAACCAGTAACCTGGAAAAATGAAATTAATTTCAGGACCTCTCCAACCTCATCATGAAGTCCCGCTGTCCTTTAACCGCCTCCCTACCCCCCATCCTTCCTCCATTTTTCCCGTATATTTATTATACGGGAAAAGGAAGAATGGTGTCCCGACATGTTTCCCGGACAGGAAAAATGGAGACGGGCTAATGTTTACCGGGCTATTCATCGAATGCGGACTCTCATGTTTCCGGTCACCATGCGGAAAAATGGCGGGGTTGATCGCGCGATATGTAAAAAAACAGACCGGGGAATTCCGGCCTGTTTGGGAGTGTGACAACATCACGCGGCCATGGCGAGCGCCCGCTTGGCGGCGGGTGCCCGGGGATCGGTTCCCCACACGGGCTTGGCTTCGGTCGCGGCGGCGTATTCGTCGTCGTCCACCACCACGTTCATTTCGGTTTCGGCTCGGTTGAGGGCCTCCAGTTTGGAGCTGGCGAGCACGGTCAGGGTCAGACAGACATGCGGGATGATGGCCGCGCCACGGAACAGGCTGAGTTTGACGTTGTAGGGAGTTTGCATTTTCGTTTTCCTTTGTCGGTTATGGTTACAGAAAGACCGCCCTCCACGGTGGAGAGCGGTCCGATATCCCCGCAGTGCGGGAAAGGGTTTAGGTCAGCGCGAAGCCGCGCAGGTTCAGCCCTGAATAGTGCTTGCGGATATTTGCGAGTGCCTCTGCCCAGTTGTCCTCGGCGGGCACCAGCAGGCCGCCCCTCTTCCTCAGCCCGTCTGAACTGAGCTTCAGGTTGAGGCAGTGGGCGTGCAGAACAAGCAACACCTCGCAGACCGGGAGGTCGTAGGGCAGGTGTCCGGTTTTGCAGTATTGGGGACGGCGAACGCCGTTTGCGAAAAGGAAGTCCTCGCACCCGTCCACCCCGTTGAACTCGATTCTCAGGGCGTTGACGACCGGCGGGCGTTGCAGGCCGAAGCTTTGGCAAAGAATGTCGGGGTAACGGACATGCACGATGTCGCGGATCATCGGCAGGGCCTGGACATAGCCATCGCGGTCGTCCTTCGTCCATTTGGTTTGTCGCCAGTAGTGGGTATATCCCATGACAGCTCCTTGGCTGGGGGTTAAATAGACCCGCCCGCCTTCCGACTTTCGGAAGACGGGCGGGCGGGGATTTCGGGCGTCGGAACGATCAGGCCGCGATGTCGCGGAGCTTTTCGAGCACGCCACGGGCGTTGGACAGTTCGCTGCGAAGCTGCTTGTCCTGTTTCTTCTGCGAACGGATGAAGCTCGCGATGTCGCCCAGGCTCTTGTTCAGGTCCCGGACTTGGGCGCGGGTGTCCTGCACCATGACCAACAGGTCTTCGAGGCTCTCGGGTTCCTGCCGGGGCTCGGGCACGGGGAAAGGCACCGTGTTGTCGGGGGGCTGGCCCTCGGCATCGGTCGGGTCGTATTCGGGCGGGTTCATGGACATGGCGTCCTCCTTTTGGGGTTCGGGTTGTGGGTTGGGCGTTTCCGCCGGATCGGGTTGATCCTCTTGCCGGGCCTTGCCGGGCGCCGGGAACTTGGCCTCCCCTTCGTAGCGCATGGGCATCAGCACGTGGATCGCGCCATCCTCCGTGTCGGACTGGATGGGGCAGAGCGAATCCTGCATCCGCCAGGTGGTGAACCCGGCCTTGACGGCTTGAAGCACGTATCCGCGCTGAAGCGGGATCCAGACTTCGGCATCGGCCCGCGAGCGGGGCAACGTCCGTTGGTGTTTGCCGGTCTCGACATTGGTGCACTCCAGGGTCAGCTTTCCGTCTTGTTCAAGGAACAGCAGCGTGTCGCCATCCGTGGGAATCACCGATTGCTGGCCCGGGAGGGTGCGCACGGCTTCCTCGAATGCGGGCAGGTCGTCGGGGTGCAGGGTGAAGGTCT
>JAFIGC010000117.1 GCA_020831635.1 Verrucomicrobiota bacterium
CGGTAATCTTCGAGGGTGCGGGCTTCGCTTTGGTCCTGACGGGCGATGAGGTTGCTCCAACCGCAGAGTTGATTGAGGGCGCCGCGTACGGAGAGGGCATCCGCATTGATCGGGGTTTCGCGCGTGCGCAATCGTTCGAGCACCTCGATTTCCTTGAGGTGCAGGACGAAGATTTGTTTTTGTTCCATGAACAGCTCAAGTATGGCCCGATAAAGGTCGGCATTTTCGGCATTCAAGTGACGAAAGACCAGCCAGGCGGATTCGGGGATGACATCGGATGGAGGCGGATCAGTGCTCATGGCGCCTGTCTAACGGCGAGGGAATGGATGTCAATGTACATTCGAATCAGGGTATTTGAGAAAATCATCATAAAAAAACCCATTGGACATCGCATTGGGAGCGGGGTAAAGAACCCCCATGAAAAAAGAACGCATTTTGGTCGCCATGTCGGGCGGTGTTGACAGCAGCGCCGCCGCCGCATTGTTGGTGGAACAGGGGTATGAGGTCACGGGCGCCTACATGAAAAACTGGGTGAACGAAATCAACATCCTCGGGGATTGTCCCTGGCAACAGGATGTGGCGGACGCGCGGGCGGTGGCGGATACCTTGGGGATTCCCTTTGAGGTGGTGAATTTGATGGAGGACTACAAATCCAGAATCGTGGAATATCTGCTGCAGGGATATGAGGAAGGCATTACCCCGAATCCGGACGTGATGTGCAATCGGGAAATCAAGTTCGGGGTTTTCCGCGAGTGGGCCAAGTCGCGGGGCTTTACGTCCGTGGCCACGGGCCATTATGCCCGCTCCGCCGTGAATGCGGACGGATGCCGGGAAATTCTCACCGGCCGGGATCCGAACAAGGACCAGACCTATTTTCTCGCCATGATGAAGCCGGAACAAGTTGCCGACGCCCGCTTTCCCATTGGCGAACTGCTGAAGCCGGAGGTGCGGGAAGTGGCCCGGCGTTTCAACCTCCCCAATGCGGAGAAAAAGGACAGCCAGGGGATTTGCTTTATCGGCGAGGTCAAAATGTCCGATTTCCTCGCCGCCTACCTGCCCGACGAACCCGGAAAAATCGTGGGCTTGGACGGAGAGGTCCTCGGCGAACATCGTGGGTTGCATTATTACACCCTCGGACAGCGCAAAGGCATCGGCGTGGCCTCCAATCTCTACAAGAAAAATTACGTGGTGGTGGAAAAACGCAAAGCGAGTCGAGAATTGGTGATTGCCATCGAAGAACCCGACACGCCCAGGCTGTTTGCGAGCGCCTGTACCTTGGGGAGCCTGAGTTTCACCGGAGTGGCGATCACCGAACCCCGTGACATGCTCGCCCGGGCACGCTATCGCGCTCCCTCCGAGCCGATTCGTTTCATTCCCCTCGGGGAAGGCCGCGCCCGCGTGGAATGGCAGTCCCCCCAGCGCGCCTTGGCCTGCGGACAAATCTGCGCCTTGTACGATGGTGAGGTTTTGCGGGGCGGCGGCATCTACACCGAAATTTTCCACGACGATTTTTAAGGGGCCTGTCCCCTTGAAAGGGTCTGTCCCCATCCGGTTTTGAAGAGGTCTGTCCCTTTGAAAGGGTCTGTCCCCATCCGATTTTTAAGGGGCCTGTCCCCTTGAAAGGGTCTGTCCCCTTCCGGTTTTGATGAGGTCTGTCCCTTTGAAAGGGTCTGTCCCCGTTTTTTTAAAGGGGTCTGTCCCCGTTTCTTCTTGAAATGTGACGCGAATTGCTACATTTTAAACGCATGGATGACTGGTTCTACATGTATGGCGGTAAATTGAACGGTCCCTGCAGCTTCGAGGAGTTGCAGGCGCTGGTGGATTGTGGGCGGGTGATGAAGAAGGCGATGGTGTGGACGGAAGGGATGGATCACTGGAAATCGGCGGACGAGGTACCCGAAATCGTTTGGAAAGGGGAGGAGCCCAAACCGCAATTGACCATCTCTCCCGAAGCGAAAATTCACAAGGAAAAGGAACTGGCGGAAGCGGAGAACATTAGTCGCCTCAAGGCCAAGATGGAATCAATCTCGGTGTTCAACTGGCTTTGCTCTTTTGTGGTGGCGCTGATTCCCCTGGTCAATTTCGTGGTGTTGATGAACTGGGCGTTTGGGGACAATAATACGCCCCGTAGCAAGGTCACCTGGGCCCGGGCAACGCTGTTGACGGGATTGATCCTTTCGGTGGTGGGTTTGCTGTTTTGGTTGGGTGTGATTCCGGCTTTTTGGAGGTGATTTCCACCATTCCCGGCAAATTTGCTTGGCCAAGTTGCTTTTCCAGCGTTAAGGGAGCTTTCATGAGCACATCCACCCCCCAAACGACGACCGTTGGCAATATCGACGATGAAATCCTTGCCTTTACCGCTGGAAAGGACCTGGTCCTGGACCTGCAATTGGCGGAAGCCGATTGCATTGGCAGCGCCGCCCATGTGACCATGCTCTCCCGCATGCCGGTTCAACCGCCGGTGCTGACCCCGGACGAGGCTACGGCGGTGCGGGCGGAATTGGCCAAAGTGCTGGACCGGGTGCGGGCCGGGGACTTTGAAATTCTCGCCGCCGACCAGGATGTGCATTTGGCCGTGGAACGCACGCTCACGGAATCCCTGGGCGATCTCGGCAAGAAAATCCACACCGGACGCAGTCGCAACGATCAGGTGGCCGTGGACCTGCGGCTGTTCGGCAAGCAACGTCTGCTCGATCTCATGGAAGACACCGCCCATCTCGCGGCGGCCCTGACGAACTTCGGCGAGCAACACGTCAAACTACCCATGGTCGGCCGCACCCACATGCAACCCGCCATGCCCTCCAGCGTGGGATTGTGGGCCACCTCCCACGCCGAGGCGGCGTTGGAAGATCTGGAAAGCCTCCGCCACGTATTCACGCTCAACGACCAATGTCCGCTCGGCGCCGCCGCCGGCTATGGGGTCCCCCTCCCCATCGACCGGCAACTCACCAGCGATTTGCTGGGCTTTTCCCGTCCCATTCACAACGTGTCCCACGCCATCAATGCCCGCGGCAAACTCGAATACCAAATCCTGCAGGCCATGGGACAACTGATGATCACCGTATCGCGCATTGCCCAGGACCTGATGCTGTATACCCTGCCGGAATTCGGCTATTTCCGCATTCCCAAGGCCTTCGGCACCGGCAGCAGCATCATGCCCAACAAAAACAACCCCGACGTGCTGGAACTGTTGCGCTCCAAGGCGGCCCTGGTGCTGGGACACGGTCAGGCGGTGGGCATGATCCTGCACGCCGCCCCCGGAGGCTACAATCGGGATTTGCAGGACACCAAGGAACCCTTCCTCGAAGGCCTCGCCATCACCCGCGCCTCGGTGCGCATCCTCGCGCGCTGCGTGGAGGGATTGGACGTCAACCCCGAACGCCTCCGGGGAGCCTTCGACGGCGGCGTTTTCGCCACCGACGCCGCCCTCGCGAAAGTGGCCGAAGGCATGCCCTTCCGCGACGCCTATCATTATGTGAAGGCCCACCTCGACGAACTCGATCAAGCCGATCCCGACGAGGCGATCGCCCTCAAAACCCACCTCGGGGGCACCGCCGGCCTGGATTTCGCTTTATACCGCGCCCGCATTGGGCAAACCATGGATCAAGTGCGCGGCGCCCGCGAACATTTTGAAAAGGTGACCGCAGAACTGTTTCGATTTTGACGCGGAAACGAGTTTTTCGTGGGGCATGGCTTTTGAAACTTGAGAAAGCATGGTTGAAGAGCCCGAAAATGGGGAAAAGCCTTCGGGGGAGACCGGACTCTTGATCTCACGGTTTCAGGTTTATTTCCGATGCGGTCGGTGGGCTTCGAAGGTGGTGCGGCGGGCGCGGGCGACGCCCTTGGGTTCTGCCTGCGCCTCCAGATGGAGGGCTTCCTGACTGCGGAGGGGAGGGGACGTTTCCGGGGAGAGGCGGTGGTATTTGCCGTCCTTGCGCAATTCCCGGGCTTTGACGTTGTCATGTAAGGCCGTGTGGAGAATATGTTCCAAGGTTTCGCGGTGTTCGGGTTCGTCCACCGGGGTCATGAGTTCCACGCGTTTACTGAGGTTGCGGGTCATCCAGTCGGCGCTGGAAATAAAGACGCGGGGATCCCCGCCGTGCCGGAACCAGAAAATGCGGGAATGCTCCAAAAAGCGGTCGATGATGCTGACCACGCGGATGTTTTCGCTCATGCCCTTGACCCCTGGGAGCAGGCAGCAAATGCCCCGGATGTTGAGATCGATCCGCACCCCGGCGCACGAGGCTTTGTACAGGAGCCGAATCATGGCGGGATCGGTGAGGGAATTGAACTTGGCCATGATGTGGCCCTTGTCGCCTTGTTTGGCGCGCTCGATTTCGCCTTCGATGAGTTGGATCAGGGTTTCCCGAATGGTGAGGGGCGCGGCGGCAATGCGGCGGAAAGTCTGGGGTTGGCTGAAGCCGGTGATGGTATTGAAAAAGAGGCTCGCGTCGGCCCCCAAATCGGGGTCGGAGGTCATGTAACTCACGTCCGTGTAGAGTTTGGCGGTGCCCTCGTTGTAGTTGCCGGTGCCAAAGTGCATGTAGCGGCGGATGCCCGCGGGTTCGCGGCGCACGATGATGAGCAGTTTCGCATGGGTTTTGTACCCTTTCACCCCGTAAATCACCTGCACGCCCGCCTGTTCCATGGCCCGGGCCCATTCGATGTTGCGGGCTTCGTCGAAGCGGGCCTTGAGTTCCACGATGGCGGTGACGGCCTTGCCGCGTTCGGCGGCCCGCATGAGCGCGGTCACGATGGGGCTGTTGCGGCTGGTGCGATACAGGACCTGCTTGATGGCAATGACCTGGGGATCGTCCGCAGCCTGATTCAGCAGGGTGATCACCGGATCGAAAGATTGGTACGGGTGGTGAAAAAGCCGGGGTTTGGCCGCGATTTGTTCAAAAAGCGGTTTGTTGAGATCCAAATCGGGCGCCTGGGCGGGTTTCCATTCGGGATCGCGCAAATGGTCGTAGCCCGGAAGCGAAGCCAGGGAAAAATAGTCCGAGAAATTCAGGGGACCGTTCACGCGATAGACTTCGTTTTCGCCTGCGTCGAAAATGCGGCAGAGTTGTCGTTCGGAGATGCGCGTGGCGGTTTCCGGCATTTCGATGCGCACGCAGCCACTGGTTTTGCGGGCGGTGAGAATTTCACTCATTTCGGAGAGCAAATCCAGGGCACCGTCCTCGGACACCGCCATGTCGGCATTGCGGGTGATGCGGAAGGGAACGACCTCGAGCACATCGTCTTTGGGGAACATGTCCCGGATGTGCATGGCAATGACATCCTCCACCAGCATGTAGCCGTACCCGTTTTCCACTCGCAAGGAGATGAAACGATCCACGTCCCCGATGAGCGGCATGATGAGAAGGCGGGGCTGGGCTTTGCCATCGGCGCCGGTTTCGTCGCGCAAACGGATGAACAGGTGAAGCTTGAGGTTGGCATGAAAAGGGGCGGGGCCGTCCGCTTTCACGGCCGCGGGCGTGAGGACGGTCGCGAGTTCCTCGTGAAAATACCGCTGCAATTGCCGGCGTTGTTCGGTGTTGGCGGTTTCCGGGGTGATGCGGACCAGACCCTCGGCATTGAGGCGCGGCTGGATGTCTTCCCGAAAGTTGCGGTACTGCTCCTCCACCAGGGCCTTGGTTTTGTTCGTGGCCTGCACAAGCTGCTGATCGGGGGTGAGGCGGTTTACGTCCCGCTTGCCGGGGCGTTCGGCACGGAGCAAATGCAGGGACCCCATGCGCACCATGAAAAATTCATCGAGATTGTTGCTGGCGATGGCGACAAATTTCAGGCGTTCGAGCAGAGGCGTTTCCGGGTCGCGGGCCTCTTCGAGCACCCGGGCGTTGAAGTCGAGCCAGCTCACCTCGCGGTTGATGAACTTTTCACGGGGCTTGGTAGTTTTGGGTTTGGTTTTCACGTCGGAAGCAGTCATGGAAATTAGCCTTTCACGAGAATCACGTTCATGCCGAACACCTCTTCGAACATTTGTCCTTTGACCCGCAAGGCGCTGTTTTCAAGGTGAAGATTGTCCACGTCGGGGACCTGAATGAAAAAGGTGTCTTCGCGGCGTTCGCAGATAATTTTGGGAATGCGGCGTCCCCTGGAGCGGGCAAGGGCGTCGGCCACCCGGAGAATGGCGGCGAGTTGTTGCACGGCGATGCGGTCGCGGCGCGGCAGGGCCTGATAAAAGGGGTGCGTGGGTTTGGGCGGGGAACGCCGGTGATAGCGGGCCACGTTGGCGACGATGCGGCTGTCGCGTTTGCCGAGTCCGAAAATGGAGGCGTTGGCCAGAATGTACATGGAATGCTTGTGATGGCTGGCGGCGGCAATGAACGACCCGATTTCGTGCAGGAGGGCCGCGATTTCGAGGAGCACCCGATGGCGGGGGCCGAGGTGGTGCTCTTGGGTGAGGGTGTCGAACAACTGCAGGGAAAGACCGGACACCTCGGTGGCGTGATGCTCGTCCAATTCGTATTTGCGACCCAATTGCAGGGCCGAATCCAGGACTTGGCGCACATAAGTGGGCGACCAGGCTTCGCGTTGGGAAATATCCTGCAACAGGCCGTCGCGCATGGTGAATCCGCTCACATGCAGGGTTTTGCATCCTGTTTTTTCCGCGATCCGCTGGGTGGCGTAGAGGGAGGGCCCCAATGTCTCCGCTTCCGCGAAGGTCAGGTGATAGGTTTCCACGCATTGTTCCACCGACAGCGCCAGCACGTCGTCGGTGATGCGCCGCCAGTCCCGGAGGGAAATTTTCTGGGGGGCGGTACGATCCCATTCCGGATTTTTTTGCATGGCCGCAAAGCGGGCATCGCCCCCGAGGACCACCATTTGCTGGTTGGCTTGGTTGAAATCCCCCCGGAGCTGATGCAGGGTATTGGCCACTTCCTGTTCCAGCACTTCGCGGATTTGGGTCTGGGGTGTGCGCTGTTGTTCCAACAAATTGCGCAAGCGCATGGAGCCCAAGCGAAATACCCGGGACGCATGAATGTTTTCCCCGTCCAAAGCGATCATTTCCGTGCGTCCGCCCCCGACTTCCATGAGCACGGTGTTTCCCGGATGCTGATCCTTGCTGCGCAGGAAAGGCAAGACGCTCAGATACGTGAGACGGGTGGCTTCCGCGTCGTCGATCACCTCGATTTCGATGCCCGTGGCCATGGCCACCCGGTCCACCAGCGCCTCGCGGTTCGAGGCCTCCTGCACGGCGGAACTGGCCACGGCGCGCACGTCGTCGGGCGAAACCCGATATTCGCGCATCACATGCTGGAAACTCTCCATGATGCGCACGCATTCCTCGATGGTGCCCCGGCGAATGCGCCCGCGGGTGAAGACATCCTGTCCCAGGCGCACGGACTGGTTCAGCTTTTCCAACAAATGGATGCGGCCTTGCACGTCGATATCGGCCAAGGCAATGCGGATGGCGGCGGTTCCGATATCGACCACGGCGACGGTACGGGCGCGAGCGTCGGATTCAACATGAGGGGCGGGAGAGGGATCGCTCATTTTTTCGAGGAATCCTTTTCCGGTTTTTTCACCTGGTCCTTGGCTCCGTCTTTGGCTCCGGCTTCAGCCCCGTCTTTTGCCAAGGCGGCGGCACCAAGGGAGACCGCCAAATCACCTAAAACCGCCTCTTTGAGTTTGTAGCTGTCGGTAAAGGCGTCCATCACCCGCGGGCGCATGGCCTGGCGAATGCGCGGCATCATCACCGTGGGCATGGCCTCGATCATCCCGCCGCCGAGGACAATGACTTCCGGGGCCAATAAATTGACCAAGTCGCCCAAAGCCCGGCCCAAATAATCGCAGGCCTGTTCCACGATATCCCGGATGACCATATCGCCGTTTTCAATGGCATCGGCCAAGGTTTTCGATCGGATTTTCGCGGGATCGCTGCCCGCGTTTTCCTTGAGCCAAGGGGCCTGTCCCCGTAAAACCGCCGATGCCGCCGCCGCAGAGATGGCCAGCCGGCCCGCCACTCCCTCCAGACATCCCCGCCGTCCGCAACCGCATCGGGGACCTTCCACGATGGCGGTCATGTGTCCCACTTCCAAACAGGATTGGTTGCGACCGCGAAAGACCTTGCCCTCGTAGACCAAGCCCCCGCCAATTCCGGTACCGGGAAACACGCCGAGCACGGAGCGGGCGCCCTTGCCCGCGCCTTGGGTGGCCTCGCCGAACACGCCCGCGTCCACGTCATTGGCGACGGCGGCGGGGACGCCGAAGGTTTTCTCCAGCAGCTTTTTCAGTTCCACGTCCTTCCAGCCCAGATTGGCGGCGCTGACCAAGGTGCCGGTTTGCAAATCGAGGGGACCGGGGCAACCGATGCCGACCCCGCCGAGTTGATCCGGAGTCAAGCCCGCCGCGTTCATTGCGTCGATGCCGGTGCGGATCAAGCGATCCAAGCCCTTGGCCTGGCCCTCATCCGCTTTGGTTTTCCGTTTTTTGGACCCAACCAATTTCCATTGGGCATCATACACCCCGGCCAGCATTTTCGTGCCGCCGACATCAATGCCCAACCAATATTTTTCTGCCGATGGATTTGTCATCATGGTTTCCGGTTCCTACCCGTCTGCGAACGGGGAAGCAATCGAAAACAGATTAGCAGATGATGAGCCATCCGGCGAGGAAACAAGATTAGCATTTGTCTTCTGGATCCGGAGGCACATCCGGAACCTTGTCCAGCACCCGCTCAAACGCAGATCGGTCGGCTCGGGCGGCGCGCTCCTCCAGGTAATCCATGGTTTCGATGGCCGATAATTTTTCCGCAATGGCCAAGGTAATGAGTTGGTTTTCTCGGATTCAGGCTTGAAATATTTTCAATAATGTGAAAGATTTCCAAGTATGATCCGTCAGATCATGCAAATCGCAACATTATAATTTAGGAGAACCGAATGAACTACCGACATATCATTTTATACATCACCGTCATGGTGTTTGGCTTTGGCAGTCTGCATGCCGAGAGTCTGAATAAACTCCTTCCCGAGAAGCTTGTGAACAGCGACGGCGAGGAAGTGGAACTGAAATCCTTGGAAGGCAAAATCGTGGCCTTGTATTTCTCGGCGGGCTGGTGTCCCCCCTGCCGCGCTTTCACGCCAAGCCTGGTGGAGTTCAGGAACAAACATTCCGACGAATTCGAAGTGGTGTTCGTCAGCTCCGACCGGACCGAGGAAGCCATGAAAAAATACATGGCCGACTACAAGATGGACTTTCTCGCGGTGAAATATGATGCCCCCCAACGTCCCGCCCTGGGCCGAAACTTTGAAGTCCGCGGCATTCCCACCTTGGTGATTTTGGACGACAAAGGCAACCTGATCACCAAAAATGGACGCGGCGATGTCAGCCAAAACGCGGAAACCGCATTGAAAACCTGGCAGAAACAAGCCAAGGCCGACGGCTGATCGGCTTGCGACCTTCCGACACCCATATGCCGGGGCCTTTGCGCCCCGGCATTTTTTATGTACATTTTCCGACGCCCGGAAGATGGTTTTCAAGGCCTTCCGAGCGTCGGAAGTTTTGCGAAGATCTTTTCCGACCGTCGGAAGCTTCCGAAAATTTCTTTCCGAGCGTCGGAAGACTTGGGGAAACGCCTTCCGATCGTCGGAAGACCCGGCATGGCTTAAAAATCGACGAAGAGTCGCATTTGAAAGATGTCGGCTTCGCCTGAATCCTCAAGATCCGCGCGCACCCAGTTCCAGGAAATGCGCGCGTTGGGGGTCAGATAGAGGTTTACGCCGAGGGTGAGGGATTGCAGTCGTCCACCCGCGACGGGATCATCGTTCAAATCGAGTTCGGCGTAGCGGGCGGCAAGTTCCCAGGCGCCGAAGCCGTTTTCGGCGGGAAGGAAGTCGCGCTGGGGCAGGACGCGGCCCAGGGAGGCGGTTTGCGGGGTGAAACGGCGGCGCTCGCCGGTCAGAAAACAGGAGGCGTAAAGGTAGTAGCCCTGAAAGGCGCGGGTTCCGCCCGGATGCGTTTCGCTTTCGAGGGTGTCGACTTCGGCGCGGACGATTTCGGCTTGCAGGGAGACGGGGCCGCGGGTGGCCGCGGTTTCGAAGGCGAGGAGGGTGGTTTTGTCCGCGTCCAGCGGGCCCGTGTCCACGAAAAACGGGGCCACGAAAGATTCCGGGCGCGAGCGGAAGCGGACTTGGTCGTCGGAGGGGGACCGGTGGCTGGCGGAGACGCCGGCGTGCCACCAACTGCGTCCGTCTTCGGCGTAGTGGGGCAGGACGGTGAAGCGTCCGGTAAAGCTGTGGCCGGGATTTTCCACGGAATCGCCAAAGCCGTCAGTGTGGGTAAACGCGCCCGCCGTCCAGGTCATGCCGCCGTTTTCGGTGTGGTCCCGAAGTTGAATCCCGGTGTTTCGGAAGGGGGTGAAGGCGGCGGGGAGTCCGCGTTCGATGAAGGTGAAGAAGCCGTTGGGGGAGGTTCCTTCGAGTCCGAAGGGTTCCAACATGCGGCCCATGCGGACGTTGCCCAGCCACGGAAGCTCCCTGGCCTCCAGCCAGAGGTCTCGGAAGCCGGGTTCGCCTCCGGCGAAGTCGTACTCGGTGCGGAAGGCGAGGTGGTTGGGAAAGGTGCCGGCGACATAAAGGCGCGCGCGTCGGAAGGCGGTGCCATCGTCAATGCCGGGGACGTCTTCATCAAGGTCACCCCGGGTTGAAAACCAAGCCATGTCCTGTTGAAAGCGTCCGCCAAACTGGAAGCGGTAGCCGCCGTCGGCATTGTCCAGACGCAGACCATTGTTCCAAGAAGGGCGCAAGGTTCCGGGCGGTTCGTCGGCGCCGACGAAGACGGAAGCAAATGCCAAAGCGGTGAGCATCAAGGTTTTCATATTTATCCTCCGGTTTGCTGTTAATTATTTCACGAATGGGTGGAGAATGCAATGCCGATTGAACCATTTCTGACTTTTACCGGAGGGTTCTCCCACCAGTTGCCGTGGGTCTAAAACTCCTCCCGTATCATGGTTGGATCGACGCGAAGCGTCCCTGGAGTGCGTGTAGCGAGTTTTACGAGCTACCGCCTTACCACCGTGGACATGCTGAAAACCTGCGGCGCAATCTCCGGGCGGTCAGCAGTTCACGCCGGGGTGTTTTCAAGGACATGGCCACAGGGGATGCAGGCGGACGAGGGCGGTAGCTCGTGGAACTCGCTACACGCACTCCAGGGCGCTGCGCGCATACCGAATTTGTGCGACGGGGCGTTTTTTGAGACACTTGGTGAAGGGTTGTCCCACTTGGTGCCGAACGCAAATATTGCAACAGGTATTATGAGTTCGGTATTATGAGTTCATAGAATGGAAAGTAATCAAATCATTTTGTTTTCTGCGAACGACGCAAATCAGCGACGAGGCTTGCCGAGTTTGTTGGATTTGTCTGGTTCGATTTCTCTGGTTCGATGGAGCACAATGGGAAGGTGCTTTGCAAAATGAGGGAAGTCCTTGTCTGTGGTGAAAATGGCAAGGTCCCGGCGGACGGCAGCGGCGCAAATCAAGAAATCCGTGTTGGAGCCTTGGACACCCCGGGCACGACATGTGTTGAAACACTTCGCGGCCATCGTGTAGTCGGCGGTAACGAGTAAAATGTCAGGGAATGCCGCGATTTGTTTTTCAAGCCTCTCAAATTGCGCTTCTTCTCGTAGCCCGGAGAGAATTTCCTGCCTGATGGGGCCGAGGATCTCAACCCGGTGCTCCAAAATCAGACTGCGGAGTTCCCTTACGGGATCCGATTCCAGCTTCTTCCGACGACGAAGCGCCTCGGACCACACACTGGTGTCCACGAGAACTCTCATGCCCGTGCACGCTGCTTCTTATGGTCGAATCCCGGTTCGTACTCCATCGAGCCAAACAATGAAAGGATGTTTTCCTGCTCAAGATGATGGATATAATCGATCAAAGCCTGAGTAACCGCCGCTTTTTTTGTACGGTGGTTCCCGAGTTTTACCGCTTGTGTAATGAGTGTGTCGTCAATTTGTAGGTTTGTTGCCATGATGATTGCCTCCACACAGAATGTCACACATTACGGTGTGTATGTCAAGGAGCTTTCACTGTTTTGAATCCGGGTGCTGAACGAAGTGAGTGCCTCATGGTTGGGCCTATATTGCAACAGGTAATTTAAAGGTACGGAGGAGCGCGGCGGAGCCGCTTTGGAGTGCGTGTAGCGAGTTCTACGAAGCTACTGTCACCGCTTTTCGCCCAACAAACCGATTGGGCTCGGGATGAGGCAAAGGCTGTCAAGGCTTTGAAAAGCGACAGCCTCGTTGCACTCGCGATCACCACGTATGACCAAGAATCACAACGTATCACCACGCATGACCATGTACCACCAAGTATGACCATGTACCACCAAGTATGACCATGTACCACCACGTATCACCACGCATGACCATGTACCACCAAGTATGACCATGTACCACCACGTATCACCAAGTATCACCATGTATTACAACGTATCACAACGCACCCCCCCGCCCCCCCCCGTGCCCCCACCCCCCCAGACACCCCCAACCACGCGGGCGCCCAGAATGGGCCGGAGGGTGTCGCCGCGGGGGCGACCCCCACGCACCCAAAATCACACAAACAAGCGGTCAAGCAGAATGGCCAGTAGGTTGTAGACGCCGTGGAGCACGACAGCGGTGATGAGGAGGGGGAGTCCGGTTTCGAGTTTGGGGGGCTTTCGATTTTGATCCGCTTCTTGCCAAATTTTGGCAACCCCCAGGCCCGCGATCAAACTGCATCCGACGTGCAACCCCACGCAGACCGTCCAACGCCACCAAATCAACAGCGGGGTGGGATCTCGAATGTAAACCTTGAGGTAAAGAAAGTTTTCGATGACGGAAAAGACGAGGCCGGAAATCAGCGCACAAAACAAAATCTGACCGCGGGTGATGAAACGGGCCGGATTGCGCTCCACCACCATCAGCGGTCCCATGACTTTTCCCACTTCTTCGATCAGGGGACCCGCCACCACGATCAGCAGGTAACCCGCACCCGGCGCCCGGGTGAAAAATGCCGAAAACACGGCCAGCGGACCGGCGATCAGGGACAGCAGGAGCGTGAGCCGCCAGGAAGCGAAGGTTGTGGTGCCGGCTTTCTGCTTCTCATACCATTCCGCATATGGATTGGGCTGTCCGTCCGCTTGCCGACCGGGTTCCATCCACACGGAATCAACCGGCGCCTCTTCCTTGGCACCGGGGGACGTCTGACGCATATGGGGTTCGTCAAAGACGGAATCGCTTGATGTCCGTCGGGAGGATTTCATCCCGTGATCGCATCCCGAGCGTCCTGTTCCGAACAATATCCAGTCCCGTAAGCCATGATTGTGACCATCGCCGCTTTCTTTGCCCTGTTGGCGTTTCCGGAAATATCCACAAACTCCAGGCGCAGATTGGTCACCGCGTTCATCCCGGCGGCATGCGCCTGTTCCATCACCTGCAAAATGGCCTCCCTGCGGGCGCGGTCGAGGGTTTTCTCATAGCTTTTCACTTCGCCGCCGAGAATATTTTTCAATTTGCCCAGAAATCCGCGAAAATGATCGATGCCCAGAGTGATTTCGGCACAAAACAGGCCGGGTGTACAGCGTCCGGGCTGAGGCCGAATATAGCCCTTCAAATCGGTAATGCGAATATGGTCGACCAATTGCTGACGGGCCTCAAGGCGTTTGTTATGATTGAGGGCAATGGCGTTTCCCCCGAAAAATGCGATGACCAGCAGCAGGAGCGGAACGACAAAGTATACCAAGAAAAGTAACAGATGTGACATGTCAACCTCTGGGAACCTCTTGGGAAGTCGGCAGGGGCGGGGGAATTCCTTCGACGGCTGGGCGGGGTTCATCGGCTTCGATGGCCGCGAGTTTCACCGCCGTGCCGTACACATACAGTTCGGCGGCCCCTTGGGTGATGGCGCTGGTGCTGAAGCGGACATTCATCACCGCGTCCGCCCCGAGTTCCTCCGCTTGGGCGATCATCCGACTGCTGGCGTCCCGGCGCGCTTCGGTCAGCAGTTCGGTGTACCCTTTCAGTTCCCCGCCCACGATGTTTTTGAAGCTCGCGGCAATGTCGCGTCCCATATGTTTGGCGCGCACCACGTTTCCCTGGACGATGCCGAGCGATTGGATGATTTCATATCCGGGTAGACTTTCGGTGTTGACGACGATCATTTTGATTCCTGTGGCTGGTTTGAAACGGAGGGTACGTGATGCTTGGGCCGCATTGTGGAAATGCCGCATTCGTGCACTATGCGCAGTCCTGACGAGGATTAGAAGGAAAAAAAGCCGAAAAGAGATATTTTTGGGGTGAATCCATTGAAAGCGGGGGGCGAGTTATGGAGAGGGGCCGGAGTTGAACCATAAGGTTGCCGGGCAAAAGAGGAAAGGCTCCGCACGCTTGGATCCCTGATACAGGATGATCATCTGTATGGGTAGATTCATTTCTTTACAGAACGCAACGCATGAGGGTCGGCGGTTCATCCGCCGTTCCCTCAATGCGATTGTTCTCGATTCAATGAGTTCTTCCAGAAAACTGCCCGAAATCACCTCTTGCCAGGCCTTCAAAAGATAAATCCTCATCAAGATCCGGCCAGTGGAGCCCAAAGGGGGATATTTCGATATGATTCAGTTGAGCGGGAGATCCGCATCGAAGTCTAGGGTTTTTATCAACAGGGAACTTGATTTCAACCCCGGTCCCCATGGATAGAAGGATATATCCATCGCTAAATGAGGCTTGTTTTTGATTATCGGTTAAGGTGTTCATTCCATTTCTCCACGATGAGTTGTTGATTGGCCTCGGCCAGCGATTGGGCCTTGGACAGCTCCTTCACTTTCAACCCATGCGATTCTCTCAGTTCAATGGTGTCATTTACGTTGAAAACGGCTTCACCTCCAGAGTATCGGACATGCACGTGTATAGGCTCGTGGTCGTTACTGTAGAAGAAGAACTTGTAACCATCTTGTTCGAAAATTACTGGCATTAAACCAGGCTACCTTTGATGTCCGGGATTTTCAATAATATTTTACAATGTAATGGCTCTGGGGTTGGTTTCCTGGCGCCGCCAGCCTGTGGTTCCGCAATCTTTCATGTGGGATGTCCGCCGGTAGAGGATCATCGCGTTGTCATGCGATACCCCATGTCTGCGCTGAGCAATCAACGATCTGCGCTGAAACGATGATAGCACAGTGAGTAAGAACCATCATGGGCATCAATCACTTTTGATAACAGCATCGATGTCGCGTTCCATTTTGTGTAGACATCTAAGAGTGCCGACGTTTCCGCGGTGATAAATGTCGAGGAGCTTCGGGGTTGGCGCTCGTCGTTCGGCGCGAAAACCAACCCAGTCTGGAAACAGCTCCATTGCACGATCCCATATCGGCTTGAATTCAGTTTTTCGTAGAAAACGTTTTCTCGTCTTGCAGGCTTGTGAATGGCATTGAGATGGTCAGCGTGTTTTTCAAGCTGGTAGAGCGGATCGTATTTCTTGTCTCCATCCGTTGGAGTGCTCATGGTGTGGAACGACAAGGCTGTGGGACGCGAAGCGTTCTCACCAGCCAATGGTTGGCGATTTCATTCCAGAGTCGAGGGGTCCAATAAACGAGTTCCGTGGTATACGGTCAGGATTTCAACGAGTTCCGGCTTCACGCGGTAGACAATCCTATAATTTCCGAGGATGATCTCACGGATGATCGGATCATTCGACTCTGGAACAATTCTGCCAGACCGGGGAAAGTGTTCGAGTCTCTGTGCCGCATTAAGCACATCGATCACGAAAAGTCTGGCGTAATGAGGGGAATCATCCATAATAAAGTCGGCAATGGCTTCAAGATCGTCCGCCGCCTGCGGGGTCCATCTTATTTCAGCCATTTTGACATCCGCTCCTTGACTTGGGTGTGGGAGATGGTTTGCCCGGCATCGGCTTGCTGGAGTCCCCTCTCGATTTTCACCAGAAACAAGAGACGTTCCATCGCGTCCTCGAAGGATGCGTCATCTGGAAGGTTCTGAACAGCTTGAATCACTTTGTCTTTGGTTGTCATGGAATCATGTGTATCAGGATCTGTTTCAGACTGCAAACCTTATCTTCGTGCGCAGGAATGACAGCGATGGTTACAGCTCTCCCCACTCATGATCAGTGTTCATCAGCGTCCATCCGTGTTTCGGTTTTTCTGATACTTTCTCTGCCATGTCTCACTTCAAAGTTTGTCGCGTTAAAGACGTTAACGTACATATCTTGGTTGTGGGAAACCTTTCACATTCCTTCTAAAATTTTCGATGTGCCGATTGACATGAAAAATGACACCGGAAATAGTAAAAAAGTTCCCCACTTTATTAGAAAGATATCTGTTTTGGTCGGGTTGTCAGGCCGTCGGGCCACAATCATGACAAATCCAACCCAGTATGCGGTCAGAGCAAAAAACAAGATTGATTCAAGGACACCTCCGGTAAGAACAACCCCAGTAAGCAACCAGAGAAGGACTTGCTGCGTTACAACCAAGGCAAGTGCACCTTTGTATGCCGGACTGAATTTGGGTTTCGCTTCAATCATTTTCTTTTCTGTGCCAACGTCTCAAACCACCGGACCGCGTACTCGCGGTTTGGTGTGTTTTATTGTTCTCAGTTCCTACAGGTCAAAGTCTTGTTCGCCTTTTATCTTTCGCTCGAAAACACATGTTTCTGGCGAAACAAAAGCAATCAGCCTATTTCCACCAGTCTTTTCGTAAAGTTTATCACCTTCCTCAGCATAGTCCAGTGCATATGGAAAATCTGTCAGCTTTTGAACAACGTCATGTTGGCGGCCTTGTGACATGATGTTCAGTAACCGTAGCGCACACTCTCTTGTAATAGGTGTTGGGTTGAGTGGAGTTCCGTAAGCCCAACCTAGGAAGCCATTATGAACGTACCATCGTCCTTCGGGTACAGTTTTTTCGATGCTTTCAATATTAGCTTTGGTAATCATATGCTTTGAGAACATTATATTGAACGTCAATCGTTTTTGACAAAGTAGATCATTGGCGGATGAAAAACGACATAATTTTTCAATAAAAATCACTACAAATGGAGTGTTTACTGGCGTATAGTTTACCCTGAAACCGTGAAATCTTTGCTTTGAATCCGCACAATCTCATGGGCTGCAAGGGATTGTCGGGAACACTCAATAGACCGCATGGGTATGCCTCGGTTCCCGACAATCCCTTTCGCTCCATGATCTTGC
>JAFIGC010000118.1 GCA_020831635.1 Verrucomicrobiota bacterium
AGCTTCGTTGCACTCGCTACACGCACTCCAAAGACGCTTCGCGTCGCAAAACCACCGCACGTCTCTCTCCGTTTGCCCCTCCGGGGCATTTAGGAGGAAGATTTTAACAACTCCAAAACACATTCCGCCGGTTTTGCGCCGCCTTCATCCGACAACAATTTTCCGCGCACTTCCGATAGCCCTTTCATCATTTCCTTCCGCTCCACGGAATCGCGCAGCAAAGGCGCCATCGCCTTGGCCAAATTTTCGGGTTCGGCCCGATCCTGAATGAATTCGGGGCACACCTCGCGTCCGGCCACCAGATTGACCATGCCGATGTACTTCACTTTCACCACCCGTTTGCCCACCGCATAGGTCAGGGCCGAGGTTTTGTAGACCACCAGCATGGGCGTGCCCAACAAGGCGGTTTCCAAGGTGGCGGTACCGGAAGTGACCAGGGCCGCATCCGCGCCTTTGACCAGGGCGCGGGTTTTGCCCACCACCAATTCCGGCGGGGTCACTTCGGGATTTTGTCCCAACCAGTCCCGCATCCAAGCCGCCAGGGATTCATCGGCGGCGGCCACCCGCACCTGCAAATTCGGAACCGTTTTCCTCAACCGTTCCGCCGCCTCCACCATGGGCGGAAACAAGCGGGTGATCTCCTGGGTCCGGCTCCCCGGCAACAAGGCGAGTTTGGGTCCGTCGCCCCAATCCGTATCCGCCTCCACGGCCAGCGTTTCCTCCACCAAAGGATGCCCACAGTAAAAGGCCGGCAATCCCGTCCCCTCGAAAATCGGGGGTTCAAAGGGGAAAATGCAAATCAAGCGGTCCAGCACTTGGGCCATTTTGGGGATGCGGGACTGCTTCCATGCCCAAACTTGCGGACAAATATAATGCACCGCCGGAATTCCCAGTCCCCGGATGGCTTTGGCAAAGCGGAGATTGAAGCCGGGATAGTCGACAAACAAAATCAAATCCGGCGGATTTTCGCGGACTTCTTGGAGCAATTCATGGAAAATCCGCCGGAAAAATCCGTATCGGCGCAACACTTCGGCAATGCCCATCACCGCCAGGTCCCGGGTGTGTTGCCGGAGTTCCATCCCTTCGGCGGCCAAATGGTCCCCGCCAAAACCCCGGGCAGTCAATCCGGGGCGAAGTTGCTTCATGGACCGCAAAATGCGGGCCGCGTGTTGATCCCCGGACAATTCTCCGGCCACAATGAGAAGATCGGGTGCCTTGTTCACGAAGCCTCCACCACGGCCACGGCAATGCCGGCTTCATTGGCGGCCTGCAAAAAACGGTCCCGCTCGAGAATGATCGCCTTGCCCGCCTCCAGCGCCAGACACCGGCAGCGGGCGCGTTTCATGCTGCGCAGCGTCCCCATGCCCACCACGGGAATATCAAAACGCATGTCGTGGTTTTCCTGGGCGACTTTCACCACCACGCCGTCTCGACCGCCCACCTTTCCCGCCCGCAAAATCATGCGGTCGGTACCTTCGAAGGCCTCCACGGCAATAACGGTGCCGCGTTTGATGACCACCGACTGTCCGGCTTTGTATTTGGCACTGACTTTGGCCAGTTCGAGACCCTGCCGGATGTCGGCCCACTCCTCTTCGGAGGGCTCGCGGGCGGAAAGCACCCCCGCTTCCGGAATCCGCGAGGTCATGAAACGCCCCGCGTGGGAAAGACTCACCCCAAGTTTGGCGAATTCCTCGCCCACGGCCCCGAAAATGGTGTCGGCATTTCGTCGGGGTAGCCGCCCCAACATCTCCCGCATGGGTTTGTCCAGACGGGTCAGAAACAGGTTGGACGGTTTGATTTGTCCGGCCATCACCGCTTCACGAACCCCTTCCTTTTCGGCGAACTTCCCCACCGCGTCCAGCAGGGATTGCAGATGCCCCACATACACCCAGCGCATTTCATCGACAACCTTGGCCAGTTCTTTTTCGGTCTCCCCCCGAAAACCGACGGCCAGCAAACGTTCCACCCCTTGGGCGCGGGCGCTTTGCGCCAGTTCAAGGGGGTAAACGCCTCGTCCGGCGATCAGAAGGAGGGGTGCGGTCATGAAACGCGGACGGTGACGGGTTCAAAAGCGCCTTTCAGGGTCGGATCCAGGGACAATTCCGCTTCGGCGGGATGGTCCCCGGCGTCGGTATAAGTCACCTCGACGGGATATCCGCGCCAAGTGCGAGACACCTGAACCTGTTTCCAGGCTTTGGGCAGTTTCGGGGAGATTTTCAAGGACTGATATCCCGGCTCAAAGCCCAGCAACCCTTCCCAAAGCGCGATCCACAGCCATGCGGCGGAACCCGTGCGCCAACCGGAAAGAAACAGGTTGCGCTGGGCGCGGTCGCCGCCGGCGGGGCCGATGTAATAGTTGGGGATCACGTAGGGTTCGCTGTCGACATTGGGCTTGTTGTCCGTCACCGGCAACACCGCCTTCCAGGCGGCCAAGGCCTCGTCGGCATGACCTTTTTTGGCCAGGGCCATGATCCAAAATCCGTTGCCATGCACGTAAACGCTCCCATTTTCATAAAATCCGGGGGTCATGGCGGTCATTTGACCAATCCGCGGCACCAGTTTGTGGAAGGCGGGGGCGTGGAGAATGCAGCCGTAGCCCGTATCCAGATGTTCTTTGACCGCCGCAATCATTTTCACTTCCTGTTCGGGCGTGGAAATGCCGGCAATCATGGCCCAACTTTGCGGATTGAGGAAAATCATCCCGCAACCTTCGTCCTCCGGTTGCGTCTCCTTGGACCCCAGTTTCCGCCCTTCATCGTCAAACGCGCGGATAAACCATTCGCCATCCCAGCAATGTTTCTGAATGGTGTCGTGGAGTTCCGCGGACGCCTGCCGCATTTCCGCGGCCACCTCGCGGTCGCCGGTGGAATCGGCCAGTTCGGCGAACAAATCGCAGCCGTGCTTCACCTGCATGGAGAGCATGACACTGACCCCCTCTCCTCCGGCGCCGATGCCGTTCATGGTGTCGCACCAGTCCCCGTAGCGAATGCGGACCAGCCCGTATTGTCCACGGTCCTCCAACAAATGCCGCTGACCGCGCAGAACGTGTTCCCACATGGTGGCGTCCCCCGGTTCGGGATGGGCCTCGTCCGGCAACCAGGGCACCCGTTCGTTGAGCAGGGTCACGTCGCCGGTCTCCTTCAAATAACGGCTCAGGGCCATGATCATCCACGAGGGACTGTCGGCATAGTGCTGGGTGTCCAGCACCCCATTGGGCAAACGCCAGGCGCGAATGCAGCGTCCGGACACGTATTGCTTGGAAAACACTTCCACCAAACACCTGCGGGCCAATGCGGGATTGCTTTGGGACAAGGCGAAGGTATCCTGAAGCACATCCCGAAAACCGCGGCCAATCACCCGTCCCCAGCGGCCCACGAACTCCAACTGGTGCTTGATCCAAAAATTCGGCCAGCGATCGAAATCCGCCTCCGGTGTCTGCACCGTCCATCGCGCGGCCAGTTCATCGGCATGGTCGGTGAGATTTTGTCGAATGCCGTCGATGCGCCCCGGCGCCAGCAGGTCCGCCACCCGCTCGTGTCCTTCCGCCTCGGAATGACACATGCCCACCGCGAAGGACAAGGTTTGCGATTCGCCGGGGGCGAGCGAGAGCACGAAATGCTGGGAGGCACCCAGCCAATCGGTGCCCGCGCGGGGATTGTGGCGGGGCTCTTCGAGCATGGCCATGGGTTTTTCCGCATTGCCATAGGGACCGTAAAACGACTCGCGGTTCAGGGTCACACAATCCGGCTTGCGGTCGCATCCAAAAAACGCATTGAAATAGTCGGGGAACTTCACGCAACGGTTTTCCCCGAAAATGAAATTGCCGTCCTCCACATAATGCCCGGCCAAAACCGCAATGAAATCCATGAGGGTGCTGCCCCCGGTCAAATGCATTTCCATGAAGGGGGCCACGCGGATCCTGCGGGGAATTTCGGTGGTGTTCTCCACGCGGATCGTCCAGACCTCGGCGGGAATATCCTCTCGGGGCACCATCACCTCCCACGTGGCGGAAATGCCCTTGCGGCGGCTGGACATCATCTGACGGTTCGCGCCCACGCGACAGGACCAATCCTCAAAATCATCCGGACCCGCCGAACCCGTCAGCGTCCACCAGTCCCGACTGTCTTCGTCCCGCAGATAGACATGGCGCGGTCCGCCGCGTCCATCGGGATCCTCGGTCAAATTCATCCGATACCCCTCCTTCTTGGGCTGGAAAAACGCGGCGCAGGTGCCGAACTGGGTCATGTTCACCATCCAGGTGGCATTGCAGAGATAATTGTGCCAATGCCGGGGCGGATGCCGGTCGGTGATGAGGTATTGATGGGCGGAATCGTCAAAGGTACCATGGGATTGAGCTTTATTCATAGGCCTGCCTCTTTACACACCCAGCCAAATTGTCCAGCGTATCCACAAGAAAATTTAGAAGGAAAATTCCAAGAAATCCCGCTTTGAAACTGGACAAAAAGACCCGGGGTTTGCTATGGAAAACGCTCATTTTTCACAACACGCCTGCAAAACTCACCTGAAAGTACCGTATGAAAGCCGTTTTGAGCATCCTCGCCCTTCTCCTCGTCACCCAAATCGCCAACGCCCGGGACACGGAGGGGTTTGAAACCGATTTGAACCTCGGACTGAACCTGACCCGGGGCAACAGCGAAACCAGCACCTTGAACCTCGGGGCCCAGACCAAACGGATTCAAGCGCCCCATGAATTTACCGCCGAAGTGAAGTACAACTACGGACGCAGCACCCTGCGCCCGGATGATGGGACGAAACGGACCGACACCACCCAGGATGTGATCGAGGGCGAGACCCAATACAATTATCTCTTCAGCGAAAACACCTATGCCCTGGTGGTCTTCAGCGCCCTGAAGGATGAAATTGCCAAGATTGACTATCGACTCATCGGCGGTCCCGGCATTGGGCATTACTTTGTTCGCAACGATGTCTGGTTGCTCTCCGTGGAAATCGGGATCTCCTACCTGACCGAAAATCAGGACGGCGACAAAGACGACTACATCACCGGACGCCTGGCCCAAAAATACGAGCGCAACCTCAGTGAAAACGCCTTAGTCTGGCAAAACCTCGAATACCTCCCCGAGTTGGAAGATTTCGAGAACTACCTCCTCGAAGTCGAAATCGGCGCCCGCGCCCAGCTCAACGGAAACCTCAGCCTCAGGGTCGTCCTGCAAAGCCGCTACGACAACACCCCGGCCCAAGGCAAAAAACACAACGACCTGACCCTCCTCGCCGGGATTGGGTATCGGTTGTAATCTGAAAGGAGCGGCATCCCGTTGGGATGCGGATTCCGAAATGAGAATCAACCCACGAGAAACGCTTCGCTTCCTTCGCGACCTTCTGTTCAAAAATTCGGAGGATTGGTTTGGTGGGGGCACGTGTGGAGTTCGAGTGCGATTACGATTAGGATTAGGATTAGGATTACGATGCCTTATCCGTTGGACGGCAAAGCCATCCGTTGGTCCTCCCCCCAAAAAATTGAGCGAAACCGGGTTACAGCCTACGTCCTTTTCTCGATTCGCGGAATGGCTTCGCTTTGAAATGACGGCTCTTCAGGCCTATCCCGGAATTTATTGACATTTCGTTCCGAAAGGCTCACAATCTGATTCAGTATGCCCCCCAAACTCTCCACCGCGCCTCTGGACTGGTTCCTGTCGGGATTCGACTCGATCCTTGGGTCCATTTTCCTTTTATCCATGGGCATGGGGTTGGGCGTTGCCAGCATTGCCTATGTCTACGATTGGTCTGATTTCATCCTGATTTCCCTGGGCTGGCCGATCACACTCTGCGTCTCCATAATCCGGGGCTGGGGATTGCTGATCGCTCCGCTGCTGGTGGTGGTGTTTTTGGGAATGCTTGGCGATGTCTGGAACGAATCCATCCTCTTCGCATGGGCCATGGTTCTGGGGGTACTTACCCGGGCATCCCTCGGCTCTTATGCCTATGAGTTTGAAATCGGTTGGCATTCCCTGGTTCTCCTTCTGCCTGCGAGCATCTTCTTTTTCGGGTATGGCGCCCCCGTCCAACGTTGGTGCCGAAAACACCGGAAGCGCCAACCGCCCTCCACCCAAACCTTTGAGCTTGATGAAGAAGCGGACAGCTAATGTGAAGCCACACGACGAAAAAACCGATTTTCCGACGCTCGGAAGCCCCTGAAAAATTCTTTCCGACAGTCGGAAGCCCATAAATCGACGAGACACCATCATGAATCCGAAATACAAAGCTCGAAAAAGAAGGTTTTGTCAGGACATCGCTCTGTTGATCGCGTTGGTTTGCTTTCCTACTTGGGGAGAAGAGGACGCGGAATTTGAAATCCAATTTCATCGTGCCCATTCGGTGGGAGATGAACATCACTGGGTCGTAAATGGCACCTTGATCCGGGAAACCGCCGATTTGATTCATGGGGTGCGTACCGAGCAGACAAAGCGTGTGTCAAATTACCACATCGAGGGAGTGTCAACGGTCCAAGCGATCGATGAAACCGGACAACCCCAAAAGGTGGATTTTCGTGTATCGACACTGACGCTTCGCGGAGACGGGACGAAGCCGGATGTCGAGGTCCTGCCAAAGGACGCGGTACTGACCTCCGCCTACGACAATGGGAAAATTCTTTTTTGGGTCGACGGGGAAGAGGCCTCGGAAGAAGTGGTTGCCCACGTAGGCAGTTTTTTCAACCTCCCACCCCCGGGCGTCACCATGGATGAAATATGGGGTGTAAAAGAACGAAAAAGAGTGCAAGATTCCTGGAGTGCGGATACGGAACTGCTGACCAAGCAATTTGCAGCCTCCGGTATTGAAATCAACCAAGAGCGGATCAAAACCCGCATGACCTTGAGGAATGCCACAACCACCAAAGGTATTCCAATACTCGAGTTTCAGTGGGACCTTCACGTGCCCGAATCCAACAATATGCATTCTCCAGACCAGGACAGTAAAATTGAAGCGAATTTCCACGAAAAGGGAACACTCGTGATACATCAAGACCCTCATCTGAACACCCAACACCAAATTACGGAAATGATTTTTGAATCAAAAATAGATTACGGATACCCGGATGAGAAACTGTGGCTGCGGATTCAAAAGAAAATTGAGCGCACGGTTTCACCCGTTTCCGAAGAAACGCCTCCGAAACCATGATTATACCCTTGTTCAGAATAAGAAACGATAAGGATTTGAATAGAATTTTCCACCGAATCTCTTGACGATTCGGGCAATCCGTTCGAGGGTAAACCTCGAACGTATGTGTAAGGAATACTTCTTAATATTTAGAAAGGATGAAAAATATGAAGATCAAGACGTTATTCAAATTCATGGGAACCGTGATCACGCTATTGCTGGTGGGCTGTCAGGCCGCCGGCCCCACGACCAGCGGAAGTCGAGACCGTATGACCGAACGCGTGGGCGAATATCCCGCGCCCCCCGCCGGAATTGAACGGGTTCGCGTCGGCGTCCCGCCTTTTCAGGTGGACACTCGCGAAGGCGCGGTGGAGGGCATGAATGTCGTGGCCGCCGACCAAGCGACCACGCTGTTGCTGAACACCGGACGCTTCAATGTCATCGAACGCGCCCAGATGGAGCAGCTTCTCGCCGAACAGGAACTGGAGGGCATCGTACATTGGGACGAAATCGCGGAAATGGGGGAAGTGCGAGGCGTGGATTATCTGCTGGTGGGCCGCGTGACCAGTTTCCGGGTCATGGCGTCGGAAAGTCAAAGTCAGTTTGGCATCGGCCGCACCCAAGTTCCCTTTGGCGGCGCCTTGGGCGCATTTGACTACGAAAACCGCCAGTCGCAAATCGACGTGGAATGCGGCATCGATCTTCGGTTGGTGGACCCCTCCACCGGTGAAATCGTGGCCGCGAATTTCTCAGAATACACGCGCACCGACAGCATTGACGGTTTTAACGTGCAGGTGCTAGGCGTCTCCACGGGCACCGAGGCGGAACTCGACCTGCAAGAAGGTGACGAGGGCCGCATTCTCCGCATGGCCATTGACGACACCCTCTACAAAATGCTGCCCGCCATCGATAACCACCTGTCCGGGCGATCACAGCCCGAAACGGAATAAAAAATCAACACCAAAAGGATGCACTCGGCTGGAATTTGCGTTTCCCCTTCATTTGTCCCTTGACGGGTGAAGGTTTGTGGTTATCTAATGAGATTGAATCCTTTTAACCCTTTCTCATAGGTAACGCCATGAAAACCGTTCGCTTCCTTCCGCTCGCCACCTCCGCCCTCGCGTTGATTTTTACCGGTTGCCAAGCCCCCGGCCCCTCTTCCAGCGCCGGACGGGCGCAGATAACCCAACAGGTGGGCCAGTACCCGCCTCCGCCCGCCGGCATCCAACGCGTGCGCGTGGGCGTGCCCCCGTTTCAATTGGACACCCGCCAAGGCGCGGTCGAGGGCATGAATATCGTGGCCGCCGACCAAGCCACGACCTTGATGTTGAATACCGGACGCTTCAGTGTCATTGAACGCGCCCAATTGGAGCAACTCCTCAAGGAACAGGAGCTGGAAGGCATCGTGAAATGGGACGAAATCGCCCAGATGGGCGAAGTCCGCGGCGTCGATTACCTGCTCATCGGACGCGTGACCAGTTTCCGGGTCATGGCCTCCAAAAGCACCAGCAACTTCGGCATTGGCCGCACCCAGATTCCCTTTGGCGGCGCCTTGGGCGCCTTCGATTACACCAACCGCAATTCCCAAATTGACGTGGAGTGTGGAATCGACCTGCGCTTGGTGGACCCCACCACCGGCGAAATCGTGGCCGCGAATTTTTCCGAATATACCCGCACCGACAGCATCCGCGGCTTTAACGTCCAAGTATTGGGCGTTTCCACGGGCGCCGATGCCCAATTGAATCTCCAAGAAGGCGACGAAGGCCGAATTCTCCGCCTCGCCATTGACGACACCCTTTACAAAATGTTGCCGGCCATCGACAACTACCTGATCAGCCGCACCCGGACTTCCGAATAAGTCCAACCCGTTCCAACCCAAAGGAAGCCACCCGGCTTCCTTTTTCTCTTTCAGGAGTTGCCTCATGTACATGATCTCCCCCCGGACCCGCCGTCACGCCTCCGCCTTTCTCGCCACGCTCATGCTTGGCGCCTCCCTGCCACTCGCACACGCCCGCGAAGTCCTGATGCCTCCGGCGGAGATGGAACGGCAGGTGCTCGAACCCATGGAGCGCGGATTCACCTTGTACCGCCAAGCGGCCCGCTCCGTGCCTCGCGCCGCCTTTGATCCCCACGCGAAAATGGACGCCTTGGAAAACACCCCGATGGCCGCCTACGCCTGGGTGCGCGACCACACCGATTTGCTGCCCTACCCCGGCAACCTGCGCGGCCCCCGCGGCACCCTCATGGAACAATCCGGCAACAGCCTCGACCGTGTTCTGCTCCTTGACGCCATGCTTGAACACATCGGCATCGAAAACCGACGCGTCGTGCATTTGCGCCTTGACGAAGCCACCGCCCGCGCCCTTCTGGCCCATTGGGCCGATCATAGCGCACACACCCATCCGGCGGACGCGGCCGCCGAGGAATTTGACCTCGAAGGCACCATCATGCAAGTCGCGGAAGACACGGGCGAAGATCCCGAAGTCCTCCGCAGAGACATGCAAGACGCCTTGGTGCAGAGCGAACTGCTCCGCGCCGAGCTGGCCACCTCCGTGCAACTTCAGTCGGACATGCTCCGGGAGGCGCTGCCCATGAATCCGGAAGCGGAACGCGCCGATCCTTCGGCCCATTTCCGTGATCACTGGTACCTGGAGGCCGAAATCGACGGCGAATGGCTCGCCCTCGATCCCGCCAGACGGGACCATGCCCCCGGCCAGACCTTGACCGGCGAACGGGTGGACCGCCACGCCCCCGGCGAAATTCCACAAGCCTGGCGGCACCGCGTGGAAATCACCGTCATCGCGGAACAGTGGGAAGGGGGCGAACTCCGCGAACGACCCGTTCTGGCCCACGAGATTTCCGCCACCGACCTACAAGATCCCCATTTTTCCATTCAACTGCTCCCCCCTCGTGAGAATCCATTGGAAAACCTGCTCACCAAAGAATTGTCCCGCGGAGAAATCCTCGAAAATATTTCCCGGGTCAACGAATGGGTGCCCGTGCTGAAGGTGGACGGCGAATCCATCATTCAATTCTCGGTCATGGCCAATGGCGATGTCAACGAAAACCCGGAAGCTCCCCCGCAAGTCCGGGCCGTGGCCGACGCCGTGGGCATGTTAAGCGGCCTTGGCCGGAGAAGGGAAGCGGAGGCGACCAAAGAATTGACCGCACTGCGCCTGGACATCACCCTCCATGCCCCCGGGCGCGAACCCGAAACCCTCAGTCGTTTTTTCAGCGATATTCTCGGCCCCGCGTTGCGCGAATCGGGGGCGGCAACCTGGGAACCCAATGAACGCGCCCGCCGGGAACGCGCCCTCGGCAACCTGGGCGGCATCACCGTTACCCCCGTCACCCACACCCCGCATGAAGACTGGGTCAACCTGCAAACATTCCGAAGCATGCTCGAAAATCGCGACGCCCTCCTTCAAGTCATTAGCGGCGGATTACAGGGAAACATGGCCGATGTGGAGCGGGGATTCACCGGACTCCAACGTCATCCCGTGGACCTGTATCAAATCGCCGCCGCCCGCGGGCGCCTGCATCCGCAGGGACACGTGACCCATGCGGACGGTATCAACCTCCTCGCCCGCGCCGAGACCCTCCACTTGAACAGTGCCGGGGATGATTTCCTGCCCGTCCGCATGTACGATTGGATCCGCAACGCCACAAAGGCCCGCCCCGGCGTGGACAGTCCTCAACATGCGGTGTTCATTCAGGGAATCGTCGACACCCATGTGGAGGAACTCCTCACCCGCAACGACCCGGCCCCCGACCACCCCCGCATCAACACCGCCCGCCAATACGGCGAAGACCTGCTCACGGGCATGGACTGGGTGCGCGTGACCCAAGCGGAGGAGCTGGGCCCTGTCGCGGACAATTTCACCCACGACGAACTGGCCCGTTTTCGCCACGCCCTTGCCGAAGGCCACCACCTGCTGATCCGCCCGGAAGTGCTCACCCCTTTCGAGGACGATCTGCGGGCTCCGCTTTGGTGGACCTTCAACCCCGAAACCGGAAGCCTCCTCGGCCACGGCCTGGACGGACGCGGCGTCTCCACCGAATATGCCATTAAAATGGCCACCATCGTCTTCACCCTCATCGACGCCCTGATCGGGGTCGTTCTCTGTATGGATCAAGAGGGTTGGGCGCTGGTGTGTTGTCTCGCCGAAGTCGCCGTGCGCAGCGGCGCCGGAATCGGATTGGGCTTCGGAATCGCGTCCCGTGTTTCCGCCGTCACCGCCTATTATATCGGCGTCGGTTTCTCCGCCGCCTCCGCCGCCACCGGGGGCGTCAGTATCCTTCGCTGCCCCTGATTTCCGATACACCCCGATTTTGCCATGAAAACCCTTCAAACTTCCTGCCGTTTTGTCATTGCCTTGGGCCTTCTTTCTCCGGTCCGCGCCGAACTCCTGGCGACCGCCGAGTTGCGGGCCAATCTGGCCCCCGTCACCGCCGCGCCCGACGCCCCCGGCCGCTTGGCGCTCATTGGCGGGGCGATTGAAGCCTCCCGGGAAGAAGGACCCCCGCTGGTGGTCGATGCCGGAAATGCATTTCAAGGAAGATCCCAAAGCCTGAACAGCCGGGAATTGGTGGCGGAGGCATTCGCCCTCATGAATTACGACGCCCTCAACATAACCCCCGCCGACCTTGCCGACGACCCCGAAGGCTTTCTACGGCTGGTGCAAACACATGCGCTTCCGGCGCTGGCCGCCAATCTTGTGCAGGCGGAAAATGGCGCCCCCCTTCTGCCGGCATTCGTGCGCCTCTCGCGAGCGGACCGGGAAATCCTGATCGTTGGGCTTTCCGGCGAAATCCCGGAATCTGCGCTCCGAATGATTTCCCCTGGAATTCGCATGACCTCAGCGACCGAGGCCCTCCGGCGCGCACTCGAGGACGCGGAACCGGCGGACCGGGTGGTCGTGCTCTTTCATGGAACCCCCATGGCCGCCATGCAGGCCATTTCCCCGGTACGCGACCGCGTCCACGCGGTCGTTCTCAACGGTCAAGGCCGTGCGACGAATCTGGGTGGCGTCCCCTTGCTGTTTGCCGGGGAAAACGGCACCCAAATTGGCCGTCTTCGGTTTGACGGCACCCCAGTCGACGCCCTGCGAATCACCGCCGACACCCCGGTACATGCCGAACTTCGGGAACGCATGAACGCCCGACTCCGGGAAGAAACCGCGGCCAGTGACGCCCGCCGCGCCGCCCTGAATCCCGGTCCGCCCCGGGAAATGCCCCCGGTCGGCGAAACCGTTCGCCTCTTGTCCAAAGATGCCCACCAAGGAATGGGGCTCACGGTTTTCAACTGGCGCTTGGCATCCGAATTTGGCGAACAGGCCCCACGATCCGGCCACGCGTTTCTGATCATCGAGGCCTCCGTGGAAAACCGGGTGCGCCCCCGACTCTCGCAGGGCCTCGAATATCCCGCCGCGGTTCAGGTCGCCACCCTTGAAAACAAGCTCTTCCTTTCGCACAACCGCCGCCGTTTCATCCGCCACCGTCCCGAGCATCTGGATCTGCCCGGCCATTTGCCCAACCAGTTCCGCCTCATGGAACCGGGCCGGGCCGCCGAGGGCCTTTTTGTTTTTGAAATTCCCCGGGAAGACACCCGCGACCTCTCGCTGCTCCTCTACCACGACGAATTTCCCGCACTCAACGTTCCCCTGCTGCTGGACCCCGCCCCCGCCGAGGCCCCCGCCCCCCTCGTCACCGCGGAAAACGAAGTGGTCCGCCTCGAAATCCACGGAGTCCGCCGAGAAGCTGTCCCGAATGATGGCGCCGTGCGGTTTTTCGTGGATCTGCGCGGTCAGTCCCGCATGACCCGGATGGCTGACAGCGCCGCCCTCGATGCCTCTGTCGCCATAGAAGACAACACCTCCGTCCCCCACGCCATTCCCGCCGAGTACGATTATTTTTCGGAACTCGTTTTTCTGGGCATTGGCGATGAACACACCCTCGCCTTTCAACCCGAACTCAGCGAATTTCCAGGCAAACCCGCATTCCCCCCCGACCGGTCTTTGGGAGGCCTGTTGGTGTTCGACGTGCCCGAAACGTATGCCGACCACGCCCTCTCCCTCCGCGCCTGGTTTCCCGCCATGGCCATTGCCGGCGAACGTGGACGCGCCGCCCCCGTCACCCCCGAATCCATCACCCTCCCCATGCAGGAAGGGCCTCGAATTCCCCTGTCCGACCCGATGGTGGCCCTGTCCGACGGCGACATGGAACTTCACATTCTCGAAGCCGAGGCCTTGGACGTTTTTCATGGCCAGGCGCCGCCCGACAACCGGCAATGGATTCGCCTGTTGCTTCGCATCGAAAACAACGGAAACACCTCCGGCCTGATGCCCATGGAGGGCCGGTTCGGGCTGACCCATGCCGGACAACGCACTCCACACGACCTCCGCGCCGCGGGCGCGGGTCCGTTTGCCCCTGGCGACCGTTTATATCTGCCCGCCGGCGAGGCCCGGGTCGTGGAAACCGTCATCGCAAGCCCCACCGACCTCCACCAGCTACAGTTCGATTACCGCGGCATCACCGTCAACCCCCAAGTGGAAATCGATCTTGCCCAACGAACCGGTCTCGTGACGGAAAGTGAAGATTCCGATCCGGAAACGGCACCCCTCACTGCGGCCACCCCTGAAGAAGGTGCCATTGCACAAGCCGGACCCGTGCACGAAACGTCCGAAATTCCCGACCTGCCCCTCCCCGATTTCACTGCGGAAACCCTGCCCATGGACACCGACGCCCATCCCTTGCAACATCCCGTGGATGTTGGGGTCAGGGGACAGAACGACCGCATCGAACTGGAAATCAGCCGGGCCCATTTATTCAACAACATTCATGGGGTGGCCGTGGAGGAAGGCAAGGTCATCTTGGGATTGGACCTGCGCATTCAGCGGCGCGATGATCCCGCAAATCCCGACGCGCCGGAAATTGACGGGGATGTCGCGGTGAGGCGCTTGCAGGATTTTGTGTGGGCCGTGCGCGGGTTTGGACGCCTTCATGAGATGCACCGAATCCGGGGTTGTCCACTGCAGATTTCCGAGCGCTTCAACTTGCGACATCCCGGTCAGGCGGAAACCGGATTCCTCTATTTTGAGATCGATCCGGAGGCGCTGCGGCATTTCGAGTTGCATTGGCTGGACCCCGAACACGGCAACATCACCCTGCCCGTTTTCCCGCTTGGCGAGGGTTTTGTCGATACGCCGCCCCCGCTCCATGCGGGGGAAAACGACATCGCGGCCTTCGAAATACACGGCCTGCAGACTCGGGAAACCTTTTTGGAGCGCAGCCCCCGCTCCGAGGAGTGGCTGGCGCTGGATCTGCGGGGGCGCAGCCTGCGTGAAAGCGCGCCCGAGAATCCGGAAGCATCCACCCACGGCATGATGCTCCACTGGCGGGATTGGGCAAAACGCGCTCATCTGATTCTGAACGGGGACCAAGTGTACTTCCTCCACAGTTGGAGTTCCAATCAGCCGGAATCCTGGCCCATGCTGCCCACGCGCGGCATCGGCGCCGAAATCGCCTTCGACCTGCCCAAAGGCGCCTACCAGAACGCCGAATCCGCCGAGTTGGTGCTTGGCTTCGCCCCCCATGCATTTCCCGGCCAACGGGTGCGCGCCCCCGAACCGGTTCGCATCATGCTCAAAGGCGAGCGCATTGTCCCCGAAATCCCGGAGGACGTCATGGCCAAATTCGAGGATTTCGACATGGACCTCGTCTTTCATGGATTTTCAGAACCGGAACAAATTGAGGGAAGCAACCGTAGCGGCCCCTGGTTGCGGGCTTCGTTCACGGCCACCGCCACAACCGACGAGGGTGTGATGATTGCCCCCAACGAAATCCTGCATCTCCTCACCGCGCAGCGTCGCCCCCTCAATCCCCGCATGATCACATGGGGCGGGATGACCGTGCCCGATTATCGGGACAGCCGTCAATGGATTCCGCCCGGGGACGCCCGCACGTTCCACATGGCGTTCCAAATTGGAGAGCACCAGGCCCAAGACATGCGCATCCGCTATTCGGGCATGAAATTTTACGAGTCGATCCCGCTGGGGACACCCGGCGCACCCGATCCCGATGCCCCGCGCATCAACCCCGAAGAAAACAATGTCATTTCCGAACGCGGGGTGAAAGTCCTCTCCCCGGAGCTTGAACCCAAAGGAATTGCCGGGGTAGGTCTGGCCCCGGAGGAGGTGAACGGAGCCATCGACCGTGGCCGGGATTTTCTGTGGGAACAGCTGCGCCCCGAAATCGAACGACGCGGCGTCCTGCGTGGAAGGCGTTACACCATCATTTCCCTCTACGCCTTGGTGAACACCAACGCTCACCGGGAATATCCTCTCTTTGACGAAGCCCTGCGGGAATTCCTCCATTGGGTCAACCCCAACGATCTGGGCATCTACGAAAACGGATTGCTGGCCATGATTCTCCGCGCCTATGGAGATCCCGGACTCTACGACAAGCTCGAACAAGTGACCCGCTATTTGGTGGAGGCCCAGGGAGAAAACGGCACATGGAGTTATACCGCAAATGTGCCGGATCACTTTTTTCCAAGAGCCGAACCGGAAGAAAAAAAGGATACCGGACCCTTTGAAATCGTGGGCGGAGGTCCGCCCCCTGAAGAAAATGCGAAAGAAAATGTCGATGGACCCATGTACCGAACACAGTCCTTCACTCTCGGCAGCGAAGGGGACAATTCCTGTACCCAATTCGGGGTTCTCGGACTCTGGTCCGCCCAGCGGGCGGGAATTGTAGTGGACCGGGATGTCTGGCTCCGCAATCTGCGTTCTGCGGCCTCGTTCCAAAACCTGGCCCCCAACGACCACTTTGGCGGGTATGCATATCGCGCCAGTGGAGGTTCATACGGGTCCATGACCGCCGCCGTGCTCTGCACCACCGCCATCGCCCTGCGGCAATTGGACACAGAGGTGAATATCGCCCAACATCTGCGTATCCGCAATGCCCTTGGCTGGCTGGTGGAAAACTTTTCCGTAAATGACAATCCCTCCTCTGGCCGATACAATTATTATTTTCTCTACTCACTGGAACGCGTGGGACAAATTCTGGGCACCGAGTTTTTCGGGGAACACGAATGGTATCCACTGGGGGCCCGGTATTTGGTGGACCGCCAAAGCGAAAATGGCAGTTGGCCCACGGGACCGGGAGAGGGCAACCCCCTACTCACCACGTCGTATGCTTTGCTCTTTCTGGTGCGGGCCACTCCGCAAATGGACGAGGAAATCGTCCCCGAGCCCGAACCCGAAGGGCCGGGCAGCCTGGTCACAAATTTCACACGGGCCCCGCCCCCGCCCCGGTTGTATTTGATCTTTGACGCCTCGGGGTCCATGCGCGCCCCTATTGACGGCAAAATGAAATTCGACATCGCCCGCGATGCCGTGCGGGATCTCGTTGAAACCCTGCCCGAAGGTACTGAATTCGCCCTGCGTGTTTATGGACATCGCCACAGAGCCAATTTGGAAGAGGCGGTCACCGATTCAGCCCTCGAATTGCCGTTCCGCCCCATTGACAAAGAGCTGGTGAACCAAACCTTGGACCGTCTTCGTCCCGTGGGACGCACCCCCCTTGCGTACAGTCTTGATGAAGCCCTTCGTGACATTGGCCGGGGGCGCGGGGAGACCCTGGTGCTGCTGCTGACCGACGGCGGGGACGACACCCGCTCGAATCCTGTTGAGTCCGCCCGGGCATACGCCAACTTGGAGCATGTGCAATTTCATGTGCTGGGGTTTGACATCAACCGCCCCAACTGGACCCTCCAACTCGAACAGATGGCGGAGGCCTCGGGCGGGCGCTATCATCCCGTGGCCGAAGCCGCCGATCTGACCCGGGACCTCAAATACATGGTCGGGGGGGCCCGCCGCCCGCGG
>JAFIGC010000119.1 GCA_020831635.1 Verrucomicrobiota bacterium
TAAGGCGCAGCACGTCGTTGCCGCTGGCGGCGGCGGCCGACCAGGTCGGCGCGCCGGCCTGCCCGAATTCAAAGGAGAAATCCGTTCCCTCGGATCCGGTCACGGAGACGGCAGTGAAAATTCCGGGACTGTTGCCGGGACTGACCATGCCCGCGCCGAGGATCGCGCCGGCAATGCGCCCGGAACCGCCCAGAACCGCGCCCGCGTTCACGGTGGTCGCCTGGGTGCTTGTGTGCGCGCCATTGATGCGCAACACACCCACCGCCACCGTGGTGGCGCCCGTGTAATTGTTGTTGGCGGTAAGGTCCAGTTGACCAGCCCCTGTTTTGAGAAAGCCAGAGGAACCCGTGCCGGTGAGCAGCCCACTGATGACGGCCCGGTCGCCGGTGCTGTTGGGGTTGTCGTAGACGCGTATTTCACGCACGGCATTTCCGAAATTGATGGTGTTGACGAGCGTCACCACGGAATCAGCGGTTTGGGAACCGAAGATGAGTGGGGCATTGTTGGGAACAAAATTGGACGCATTCCACGTGAAGGAGGCCGCCGCGCCGCCCACGTTTACGGTCAAATCACCGCCGCCGGCGGAGAACCCGCCGCCACCGGTCCCCCATCGGACTTGGGTGGAGCCGGTTCCCAGGCCCCGGGTGAACGGGCCGCCAATGGCGGCGTCACTGCTTTCCAAAACCCCGCCGGACAAGAAGATGTTGAAACCCGCGAGGCTGTTGGCGGAACTGTTTCCGGTCTCACGGACCGCGCCGTCGAAATAAGGCGACGTGAGGGTGTTGCCGGAGTTTCGGCCAATTTGCCACGCGAAAAAAGTGCCGGGGGTTACGGGGGTCCCCGCCACATTCGTGTACTCCACATTGCTCAGAATGACCGTGCCCACGCCGGTTTTGATGAGGGTTTTGACCCCGCTGGCCGCGTCGGTGACCACGTTCGCGGCCCCGGCGAGCCCGTTGTTGCCGGTTCCGGCGGAGGTGACGCTGATGAAACGGGTGGATTGGGAAACGGTGCCCAAGGTGAACGCCCCTTCCCGCGCGATCAGGCCATAGGAAGCGGTGCTTGTGCTACCATCCCCCAAGAGCATGACATCTGCGGCCAAGGTTGCGGTGCCGGAGGCCCCGAAGGAGGCGGTCCGCCATTGGCCACCCGCGTTGCCTCCGATGATGACTTTGTAGGCGGCGGCGGTCTCGGTGGGGGTACGGTTCAAGACATAGTCGGTGGCACTGGCGGCGAAGAGAATGCCCTGTTCCATGGCGGACCCGTTGTTGCTGCCCAATCCGGCGATGTACGCCACGGTATCCGCGGGCGCGCCCGTGGGCAAACTGGCGGGGCTGCCGAACTCCAGAAAGCTCCCGCTCCGCGCGGGCACACCGGCTTGGCCCGTATTGTATCCTGAGGAATTGGGTAGGGCGTAGACATTGCCCGTCGTGGAAATCGGCCCTCCGCTACGGACCCCCCCCCCCGACGTGGTTGCATTGGGGCCTAGGACCTGCAATCCGCCAGGGCCGGAAAGATTCCCGGAATATTCCATGACGGGAAGACCGGTGGGGTCTCCCAATCGCCCGGGACCTGTCGTGGAGATCGTGAAATTCCGTACCGCGGTCAAGGTGGTGTCCTGGTCGATTCGGATCGAACCGTCCGTATAAATTTGTCCGCTGCTGTCGCGGCCAAGGGAACCCAGTGTGTAATTGGCATCGAAAAAGTTGGCGGGCGCGCCGGTGATGTCATTGAGGTTGATGGTCACCGTGCCGTTTTTGGCGGCGAAAAATCCCCCCGTGAGCTGGACCTCGCCGTCACCGGTCCCCCAGGTGGGCCGCGCGGCCAAGAATTGGGCCCAGGTCGGGCCGGTGACCCCGGTGGGATCGATGACCAATGCGCCGCCCGTGGTGATGTTCAGGTTGCCGCCGGAAAAGTTGTTCATCTGGCTGGCATGCACCGTGCCGGAGATCAGCGTTCCTCCCGTCTCCGCGGTGCGGTTGCCGGTATCGAGCCGCAGGACACCCCCGACCGGGCCACCCGCCAGCCCCAAGGCCAGGCCGCCTTGGTTGATGGTCCCGCTCAAGGTGGCGACCGCGGTGCCGGGCAGAATGAAGTTGGTGCCGGCTTGCACGCCACCGGCCGAAAAGCCGGAGTTCGCCGTGCCCAAGGTAACGGCTTGTGAAAAGGTCTGGTCGTTGGCGAGAAAGCCGAGGAACCCCGTGGTGACGCCGGAACCCAGGGTGATGGAGCTGGGCGTTCCGATCGCCCCGGCGTTGCGCAAAAGAACTTGGCCTTGACTCACCAGGATGGGGCCGGTGATGTCGTTGGCGCTGTTGGCCAAATCAATCAGTCCCGTACCGGTCTTGGTGAAACCAAACCCATTGTCATTCACCGCGCCCACGAAAACGGGCCGACTCTGGCCTTCGGCGCTGTTGCTTAAAAAGGTCGCGGCGCCACCCAAATTGATGGGTCCGTTAAAGTGGTACCAGCCGCCGTTGTTATTGTCGAAATTCAGCGTGTGGGCCCCTTGGATGTCGATGCCACCGAAAATAAAACGGCGGGGGTTGGAATTGCCACTGGCCGTGGAATCATACTCAAAAGTGGAGTTGGCGGTGACGGTGAAGTTGTTGCCGTAGTTGACATCGGTGGCGTTGGACCGCAGGTGGAAGATCCCGCCGTTGAGTTGGAAGGTCGCCGTTCCCAGGCCACCGTTCCCAAGGGTGGTCACATCCAGGACACCGGTGTCGATGCGGACCGTGCCACCGAGGTTGCTTTGGGCGTTTCCTTCAAGGCGCAAGGTGCCGCCGCCTTCCTTGATGAGGCCCAATCCGGCATTCAACATGGTGTTCCGCAGGGAAAGGGTGCTGCCGCTGGCAACGGTGAACGTGCGTTGTACCCCGTCCAAATCCAAGGCGAGTTGGTTGTTGGTCGCGGTGCTGCCCAAGAATACCGATCGGTTGGAACTCCCGGTATGGTCGACGGACACATTGCCCCCCAGAATCACGGTGCGATTCGCGGCGGTAATGGCGCCGCCATTCGGTGCGACCAGCCCGCCCCCCTGCAAGGTCAGCGCGAAATTGCCGGCCGGATTCAGGTTCCAGGTTCCCGCCGTGGTGAAGTTCGCGCCGAAATAGAGGGTTGTGGCACCCAAAAGGGTACTGTCCCACGTCATTTCGGGGGCTAAACTGGTCCAGTTGACTGTCCGGGTGTAGGAGTGGTCCGCGTCGTTCGCGGTCCCGGTGAGGGCACCGGTCCATTGGGCATGAAGGGTTCCGGCAAAGGCAACGAAAAAGCCAAGGAGCAGCAGGTGGAAAAGATTTCTTGGGTTCATATATATCTCGTTCGACGTGTGGTAAATGTTGCGACACTTTTCAAAGGCATGTTTCTGTTTAATAATGTGAAATATAGACGAAAACCGCGTTTGGTAATACCCCGTTCGGGGACAATTTTTTTTATCCCGCGGGACAACCCCGGGGTGGGGAGGCCAGAATTTGAGTGCCTCCGGTTGATTTCCTGCTTGTGGTTTTTCACGATTCTGTTCCAATGTCCCCGTGCTCCATCAAAAAGCGTTTTATCTGATTTTTTCCAAAACCTCGTCCTTGCGACACCAAGTGACGGAAGGGGCCTTGGCGTTTGCCCGTGAAAAACAGCTTCCCCACCCGGTTTGCGAAGCGTATCCCGAGGTGTTGGTCCCCGGACTTTCAGGGGATTGCCTGGGCGCCATTTGCTCGATCCCCCCCGAGGAAACCCTTCGCGTACGGAACCTGGGCATCCCCATCCTGAATGTGAGCAACACACGGGGACCTGTTGAAGGCATGGGGAATTTTCTCAGCGATGATGTGGCGGTGGGGGAACTCGCCGCACGACACTTACGCGAACAGGGATACCGGCACTTTCTCTGCTTGGCACCGGAAAAGGGAGGACTCGTCCATAAAGAGCGGGCCCGGGGGTTTGAACTCGCCTTGGCAGGCACCACGGGAGCGAAACAAATCCGGATCCCCGCTTTGGAGAAAAACCCTGGCCGCCCCTGGACCCGGTTGCGCTTTGTCGAAGAATTCGCAGAGCATCTTCGCCCCAAACTGCAAAACCTGGAACCGGACACCGGGATTTTTGCCACCAATGACTGGATGGCATGGGTCCTTCTCAACGTGTTGCGCAAACACCAGCCGGAACTGCTCCACACCGTCGGCGTGCTGGGCGTGGACAATGCCAGCGAGGACGTATGGTATGGCTCCAATCTGCCCACGCTGTCTTCCATTTTACCCGGCTTCCGGCAAATGGGCTATGAAGGCATGGCCTGGCTTGCCCCCCAAACCGACCCGAATGGAACGCCCAATGGGGGCGACGTACTGAAAAAATTCCCGCCCGCCGGGATCGCCGCCCGGGCCTCCACCGCTGGCGGCGGCTGCCGGGATCCCTCGACCTCGCGCATGGCCCGCTGGATTTGGGAACAGCTTCGCATGCAAAGCCCCGTGGATGTGGATGAGTTGGCGGTGCAGTTTCACATGTCCCGCAAAACCGTCTATCGCATGTTCAGCAAACACCTGGACATGGCGCCCGGGGACTGGATCGACGGTGCCCGGCTCGATTTGGCCAAGCATTTGCTTCGCAACACCCGCTTGTCCATCGGTGAGATTTCCGAAAAATGCGGATTTGCCAAACAGGATGTGCTCAGCCGCTGCCTGAAACGGGAAACAGGCTTCACGCCACGGGAATACCGCGCCGGCAACTCCCTGCTCCAAAACGAAACGCCTTGGGACACCGCGTCACGCAACGCCTACAGAATCCTGAAAAAATGAAGCCCCCCAAAAATGTCGGAATTTGGCTTCCCGAATGTTTTTTCCGCTTTTCCATAACGAAAAGCTTGCAAAGGCTATATCGGATATCTTATATCCAATTAAACCTTTCGCTGATCCAGCCCAAATGCCCACTGTCGCCGAATCCCAACCTGTCTCCAAGCTCCACGGTACACCCTGTGTGCACTGCGGCACGCTGTGCGCGCAAGGGGCGGTCATGGAAAACGATCACCCCTTCTGCTGCCGGGGCTGCGCCATGGTTTACGGCATTTTGCAAAGCAACAATCTGGACCGCTTTTACGAGATCGAGGACCACCCCGGCCCCCGTCCGGCGGACGATGGCGAGGAAGGGCTTTACGATTTTCTCGCCGACCCCGAGGTCAAACGCCGCCTGCTCGACTTTACCGATGGGCGCACCAGCCGGGGGACCTTTTCGCTGCCCCAAATTCATTGCGTGGCCTGCGTCTGGCTTTTGGAACGCCTCTACAAACTGCACGACGGCATCGGCCAGCCCGAGGTCAACTTCACCCGCAAAACCGTGATGATCCCCTTTGAAGAGGAAAAAATCACCCTCGTGGAGCTGGCCGGGCTTTTGCGGAAAATCGGGTACGCCCCCGAATTCAAAATGGACGACCTCAACCGCAAGCCGCCGGACGCGGGCAAACGGGTGTTCATGATGCAATTGGGCGTGGCCGGTTTCGCCTTCGGCAACATCATGCTGCTTTCGTTTCCCCGCTATCTCGGGCTCACGGCGGCGGACGCCACCGGATTGCCGCCCGTGTTCGCGGGGGTCAGCCTGGCCCTTTCCATTCCCGTGCTGGTGTTCAGCGCCCGCGATTATTTCCGCTCCGCCTGGCTGGGGCTGAAACAGGGCGAACTCAGCATCGACGTGCCCATCGCCCTCGGCATCACCGCCCTCTTCCTGCAAAGCGTGGCCGACATTCTCCGCGGCACGGGCGAAGGGTACCTGGATTCCATGGCCGGACTGGTGTTTTTTCTGCTCATCGGCAAAAGTTTCCAACGCCGCACCTTCGACGCCCTCTCTTTCGACCGCGATTACACCTCCTATTTCCCCATCGCCGCGATGCGCATCAACCCCGACGGCACCCGGCACACGGTTTCTCTGGACCGATTGTGCACCGGAGACCGGCTTTTCATCCGCAATGGCGAACTCATTCCCGCCGACGCCATTCTCATGAAAGGTCCGGCCCTGATCGATTACAGCTTTGTCACCGGAGAATCCCGTCCCGATGAAAAGCTGCTCGGGGAAACCCTCTACGCGGGCGGACGGCATCATGGCGCCCCCGTGGAAATCGAGGTCATCAAAGACGTGAGCCAAAGCTATCTCACCTCCCTTTGGAACCACAGGACCTTCCGCAAGGAACACGAGCGGAAATTCGACCGCATGACCGGCAAGGTCAGCCGGGTGTTTACCCTGACGCTGCTGGTGATCGCCCTGCTCGCCGGCCTGGCCCACGCGGGCATGCACACGGGTCACGCGGTGCGGGTCTTCGCGTCCATCCTCATCGTCGCCTGCCCCTGCGCCCTGGCGCTTTCCGCCCCCTTCGCCTTTGGCACCGCCCTGCGGGTGTTGCGCAAACAGCGGTTTTACCTGAAAAACGGCTACGTGGTGGAAGGCATGGCCCGGGTGCGGCATTTGGCCTTTGATAAAACCGGAACCCTGACCAGGGGCGGCCTCGGGGAGGTTCAATGGGAAGGCCGGGCTCTGGACCACGAACTCGCGAGCGCCTTCGGCGATATGGCCCGCGCCTCCACCCATCCCCTCAGCCGCGCCCTGGCGGCCACGCTGCCCAAAAATTTTACCCCCTTAGAAGAAATTCAGAGGAATAAGGGAGCGCCGATCACCGCATCGGCAGGGGCAACGGGGGCAATATCCGCGGAAGATTCCTCCACGGTCCATGGCATAAAAGAACACGAAGGCAAAGGCCTCGAAGCCTGGTTTCAAGACCGTCATTTGCGCATGGGATCCAAATCCTGGCTACGTGAAGTCCATCTTGAGGCACCACCGCAACCTTCCGACGCGCCCTCCGATCCGCAAACCGAAACCTGGCTGGCGGTGGATGGCCGGATTCTGGGGCGTTTCCGCTTTGAGGACGCCCCCCGCGAAGGCATGGCCGCGGCTCTGCCCGCGCTCGGCGGACAATATGACCTCAGCGTCCTCACCGGGGACCGCGCCGAAGGACTGGCCAAACTGCGCGAATGGTTTCCCGGCGCCCAAGACGCCCGCGCCAATCTTTCCCCCTCCGACAAGCTCGCCGCCATCGACGCCCTGCGCGCGGACGGACGCGGGGTAATGATGGTGGGCGACGGGCTCAATGACGCCGGGGCCCTGCGCCACAGCGATGTCGGCGTGGCCGTCACCGAGGACATCCAGGCCTTCAGCCCCGCCTGTGACGCCATCCTCGACGCTGACCAACTGCGCAATCTTCCCGCATTCCTCGCCTTCAGCCGCCTCACCACCCGGGTGGTGATGGTCTGCTTCGCGGTCTCCCTGCTGTACAATGTCATCGGCATTTCCGTGGCCGCCAGCGGACACCTTTCGCCCTTGATCGCCGCCATTCTCATGCCCATCAGCTCCGTCAGCGTCATCATGATCAGCGTTTTCGGCACCCGCATGATGGCCACAAAAGCCGGCATTGGCCTGCCCGAACCCGCGGAGGTCCGCCCATGAGCATCATCATCATGCTGCTCGGCATTAGCCTGTGCATTGCCCTTTTCTTTTTGGTCGCGTTTCTTTGGTCCGTGCACGGCGGCCAATTCGACGACCAGGTCACCCCCGCCATTCGCATGTTGAATGACGACGAAACCCCCGCTTCCAAAGACGCCCAAAAGGAAGCTCCGGATTCTCCCAAACCCAAAAACCCAGAGGACCCCACCGCATGAGCAACGTGGAAACCTTTCGCTATGACAACCGCATTGTGCGCGCATTCGCCATTTCCACCGCCGTTTGGGGTTTGGTGGGCATGTTGGCGGGCGTGCTCATCGCCCTGCAAATCTTCATGCCCTCCCTGAACATGGGGCCGTACCTGACCTTCGGTCGCTTGCGTCCCCTGCACACCAACGCGGTGATTTTCGCCTTCGTGGGCAACGCCATTTTCATGGGCGTGTACCACTCCACCCAACGACTCTGCAAGGCCCGCATGTTCAGCGACCGCCTCAGTTGGGCCCATTTCTGGGGATGGCAAGGGATCATCGTCTGCGCGGCCCTGTCCCTGCCCATGGGTTTCACCTCCTCCAAAGAATACGCGGAACTGGAATGGCCCATCGACATTCTCATCACCGTGGTGTGGGTGGTCTTCGCCATCAACTTCTTCGGCACCCTCTGGAAACGGCGGGAACGCCACATGTACGTGGCCCTGTGGTTCTACATCGCCACCGTGATCACCGTGGCGGTCCTGCACATCTTCAACTCCCTGGCCATTCCCGTGAGCGCCATGAAGAGCTATTCCATCTACGCCGGGGTGCAGGACGCCCTGGTGCAATGGTGGTATGGCCACAACGCCGTCGCCTTCTTCCTCACCACCCCCTATCTCGGGCTGATGTATTATTACCTGCCCAAAGCCGCCAACCGCCCCATTTTCAGCTACCGACTGTCCATCGTTCACTTCTGGTCGCTGATTTTCATCTACATCTGGGCCGGTCCCCACCACTTGCTCTACACCGCCCTGCCCGACTGGGCCCAAAGCCTCGGCATGGTTTTTTCCCTCATGCTCATCGCCCCAAGTTGGGGGGGGATGCTCAACGGATTGCTGACCCTGCGCGGCGCCTGGGACAAAGTCCGCGAAGACCCGGTCCTCAAATTCCTCGTCGTCGGCATCACCGCCTACGGCATGGCCACCCTGGAAGGCCCCCTCCTCTCCATCAAATCCGTCAACGCCCTCTCCCACTATACCGACTGGACCATTGCCCACGTGCACACCGGCGCCCTCGGGTGGAACGGCTTCATGACCTTCGGGATTTTGTATTGGCTCATTCCCGTGCTCTACCGCACCGAAATCTACAATAAAAAATGGGCCAACATTCACTTTTGGATCGGACTCACCGGCATTCTCTTCTACGTCCTGCCCCTCTACTGGGCCGGCATCACCCAGAGCCTGATGTGGAAAGAATTCAATGAATACGGCCTCCTGACCCACCACAACTTCCTCAGCACCGTCACCAAGATCATTCCCTTCTACGCCATGCGCGCCATCGGCGGCATCCTCTTCCTGGGCGGGACGGGACTCATGACCTTCAACCTATGGATGACTTGCAAGCAGGGTAGTTTCGAACCCGAAACCGAAGCCTCGGCCCCGTCGCTCAAAGTACAGCCCATCGACGACGGACACGATACCTACAAGCACCGCTGGTTGGAACGCCTGCCGCTGACCTTCACCGTGCTCACCACCCTGGCCATCCTCGTGGGCGGTCTGGTGGAAATCATTCCCCTCTATCTGGTGAAAAGCAACGTGCCCACCATCGCCACCGTCCTGCCCTACACGCCGCTGGAACTGGAGGGACGAGACATCTACATCCGCGAAGGCTGCGTCAGTTGTCACTCGCAAATGATCCGCCCCTTCCGCTCCGAAACCATGCGCTACGGGGAGTACAGCAAAGCCGGCGAATTCGTGTACGACCACCCCTTCCTCTGGGGATCCAAACGCACCGGACCCGACTTGGCCCGCGAAGGGGCCATGGGACGGAACAACGCCTGGCATTTCAAGCACATGGAAAATCCCCAGTCCACCTCCCCAGGTTCCATCATGCCGCGATATTCCTGGCTGTTGCAAAACCGCCTCAACACCAAACACACCCAAAACAAAATCAGGGTGATGCGGCGGCTTGGGGTGCCCTATCCCGATTTCTTCGAAGACATCGCCCTCACCCGGCTGGACCAGCAGGCCGAGGAAATCGCCGACAGTCTGCGCGAACAAATCCCCGACCGACTGGATGACATTCACGCCGACCGTGAAATCATCGCCCTCATCGCCTACCTGCAACGCCTCGGGACCGACGCCCTCAAGGAAGTCCCCTTCGAGGAGGAATTCTAATGCACAAAGAAACCCTGCGCGCCATCGAAGGCATCGGACTCTATCCGGTGATTTCGCTGCTGATTTTCGTACTGTTTTTCATCACCATGTTTCTCTGGGTCCTCCGGATGCGCAAAAGCGACGCCGTGAAAATGGCCGCCCTGCCGCTGGACGACGGAGACACCCCCGCCCCCATTCGCACGATTTCGGAAGGAGACCACGCCCATGGCTGAACACGACGACACCGTAGTCCACGAAGCCGACGGTATTCAGGAACTCGACAACCAGCTTCCCCGCTGGTGGTTGTTGCTCTTTTACATCACCATCGTCATCGCCATTCTCTACATGGGCTTTTTCCACGTGCTCGGACTCGGCAAGGGACAACACGCCCGCTACGCGGCCGAGGTCGCCCGCGCCGAAGCCCGCCTCGCCGACCGACGCGCCCGCGAAACCGAAGAAATCGACTACAGCACCCCCAATTTCGAGACCGCCGTCCTCGACCGGGGCAAGGAAATCTTCAACGCCAATTGCGCCAGTTGTCACCACGCCACCGGACGCGGGTTCATCGGCCCCAACCTCACCGACGCCTACTGGATTCATGGGGCGACCTTTGACGACACCATGCATGTCATCGCCGAAGGCGTCCTCGAAAAAGGCATGGCCGCCTGGAAAAACCAACTCTCGCCCGACCAACGCTACGCCGTGGCCAGCTACATCTACAGCCTCCGCGGCTCCAATCCCGATTCCCCCCGCGCCCCCGAAGGGGAATTCGTCCAAGGATCCGACAGTCCGGAGTGGAGGTAGCAGAGGGGAGAAGAAGTAGAGAAGGAGAGAGGTCAGAAGTCCCACACGGGCCGCCCGTCTCCCTCACTCCCCAATCATAAAACTCCAACCTTATCCTCTAACCTCTCCACCTCTCTCTCCTTCTCTCCCCTTCTCTCCTTCTTTACCTCTCCCCTTCTCACCCTCTCTACTTCCCTCCCTCTCTACTTCTTTAACTCCCCCTCCCCCCCATGACCGACCAAACCTTCCGCGATACCATCCCCACCGTCGACGCCAGCGGGCGCCGCGTGTGGATGTATCCCCGCAAGCCGCCCACCGGCAAGCGGGCCGCCAAAAACGCCCCCAACTTCTTCGCCCTGCGCACCTACGTCAGTTGGGTGCTGCTCGTCATTCTTTTTGCAGGCCCCTTCATCAAAATCAACGGTCGCCCCCTGCTGATGATGAACATCCTGGAACGGAAGTTCTCCATTTTCGGGGTCATGTTTTGGCCCCAGGACTTTCCCATTTTTGCCCTGGCGATGATCGCCGGCTTTGTGGCCCTCGTGCTCTTCACCGCCGTCTTCGGGCGGATCTGGTGTGGATGGATGTGCCCGCAAACCGTGCTCATGGAAATGGTGTTCCGGAAAATCGAATACGCCATCGAAGGGGACGCCGCCCAGCAAAAGGCTCTCAACGCCAAACCCTGGGACCAAGAGAAAATGATCAAAAAGGGACTCAAACACGGAATCTTTTTCCTGATGTCCTTTGTCATCTCCAATCTGCTGCTCGGCTACATCATCGGCGGCGACGCCCTCATCGAACTGGTCACCTCTCCCCCCACCCAACACGCGGGCGGTTTCTTCGCGCTTTTGCTCTTCACATTGTTGTTTTATGCGATTTTCGCCCGTTTTCGCGAACAAGCCTGCACCTTCGTCTGCCCCTACGGACGCTTTCAATCCGTGCTCCTCGACGAAAACAGCCTCGTGGTCGCCTACGACCACAAACGCGGCGAAAAGCGCGCCCGCAAACTTCGCGGCGAAACTTGGGAAGAACGCCTCGGACTCGGCAAAGGCGACTGCGTGGACTGCGGCCTCTGCGTCGTGGTTTGCCCCACGGGCATCGACATTCGCAACGGCACCCAAATGGAATGCGTCAACTGCTGCAACTGCATCGACGCCTGCAATTCCGTCATGGAAAAAGTCAAACGCCCCGCCGGACTCATCCGCCACGCCTCCCAGGACAACATTGAAAAAGGCGAACGCTTTAAAATCACCCCCCGCATCAAAGCCTATTGCGCCCTGCTCGGCGCGCTCCTCATCGTGCTTGTGGCCCTCATGGCCACCCGACAGCACGTGAACATGGACCTGCTGCGCATGAGAGGCAGCATGTACCAGGTTCAGCCCGACGGACGCATCGGCAACACCTTCGAAGCCAGCTTTCTCAACAAAACCGGCGCCGAACTCGAAGGTACCCTCACCCTGCTTTCCCCCAAAGGCGAACTCGTCTACCGCGACCAGCGCCTGATCCTCCCCGCCGAAGAAACCACTCAAGTCCTGCTGGTGGTCTTGCTCGATCCCGAGGACATTACCGGACGAGAAACGTCCATGGACATTGGCCTGGAAGTCAAGGGCCGCATCATGGACCACGTCAAAACCACGTTCATGGCCCCCGAAAGCGCGGCCCGAAGAAGATAAGCCCATGACCGATCACGTACACCCCACCCCAAAATCCCCCGCCTCGCGGAACCCCTTCCGCCGCTGGCCCGTTTGGCCCGTGGGCATCATTTCCTATTATCTGTTTTTCGTCTGCCTGTGCTTCATTTTCGCCTTCATGGCCCGGAAGGTCCGCTTCGATCTCGTGGCCGACGACTATTATGACCGGGGCGTGGCCCACGACGAGCGCATGGCCGCCCTGGCCCGGACCCGGGCCCTGCCCGATCCGCCCCGCATGGAAATCGACGAGGCCGAGCACCGCCTGATCGTCTACATGCCCATGGAAGCCCGCGACGCCGTGCTCACGATGTATCGGCCCGCCGACGCCCGCGAGGACCGCCGCTACGCCCTGCGGGACATCGTCCCCTCCGTGATTGCCTACGAATCCATTCCCCATGGACGCTGGCAAGCCCAAATCGAATGGCACCACGAAGGTCACCGTCACTATTTCGAAAAGGACGTGTTTCTCCCATGGTAACCGCATACCTCACCGCTTTTGTGCTTGGACTCGGCGGCAGCCTCCACTGCCTCGGCATGTGTGGTCCCCTGGCCCTGGCCCTTCCCGCCGGACGAGAGGCCTCCCGCCTTCGCCGGGCCATGGCCCGTCTGGTGTACAATTTGGGCCGTACCGTCACCTACGCCATTATGGGCCTCTTTGCCGGCAGCCTTGGACACATCCTGCACCTCGGCGGGGTTCAACGCTGGGTCTCCATCGTTCTCGGAGTCCTCCTCATCTCCACCCTGCTCTTCAGCAGTGAGCACATGCCCCGCTGGGTATTCAACACCTTCTACCGCCCCGTACAGCGCGGACTGGGCAAATTATTGAAACGCGAAGGCATGGGCGGATTCTTCCAAATCGGATTGCTCAATGGCCTTCTGCCCTGCGGTTTGGTCTATGCGGCCCTGGCCATGGCCTCCGTTCAGCAAGGTCCCTTGCAGGGGGCCGGATTCATGGCCCTGTTTGGGTTGGGTACGGTGCCGATGATGTTTGCCATTTCCATGGGGGGACTGACTTTGCGCTCCCCGCGATTTCAGCCGGTGCTGCAATATTTGCTGCCCGCCCTCACCCTCATTGCCGGGATTTTTTTGATTTTACGGGGACTTTCCCTGGGCATACCCTACCTCAGCCCGGATTTTGCCGCCGGGGCCTGCTGTCCAACCGATTTTTGATCTGGAGACCATCATGTTACTCACAAAAACCACAGAAATTGCCATTCAATGCCTGGTGTTGCTTTCGCGTTTGCCCAAAGGCTCGCTCATCACCCCGCAACCCATTTCCCTGCAATTGGGGTCCTCGGAATCCTACACCTCGAAAATCCTGCGCACCCTCGCCAAAGCGGACATCCTCGACTCGCACCGAGGCGCCAGCGGCGGGTTTTCCCTGGCCCGCGATCCCAAGGACATCACCCTGCTCGATGTCGTCGAAGCCTGCGAAGGGGCGATCATCGGCAACCATTGCCGCGAGTTCCCCAACCCCGAAATGCTCAGCCGCACCTGCGGCTTTCATCAGGCCATGGTGGAATTCCAGGAAGGGGTCAAAACCCTCTTGCGCAAATGGAGCATCCAGGATGTCGCCGCCCGCCCCCTCTCCAAAGCCCAAGACGCCCCCGACTGCAAACTGCGCCGAATCCTCGGAGCCGAAGAGAATTTCCCCAAACGCGGCGGCGGCTTGTTGGATTATCCCAGCGTAAACGGGGTTCGTTAACCGTCCGAACCGCCGCGCAACAAAACCCGCAAATCGTTCACGGCCACGTGGGCCTTGGCGATGTGCATGGCTGCGGTGACAGAATGGTTATGAAAAAAACCATACTCGCTTCCGTTGAGTACCACGGGGCATATCAAGGGCTGGGAAGCGGCGTGTAACTCGCTAATGATGCGATTCATCTGGCCCATGGCACGCTTGTCGTTCAGTTCACCTTCAAAATCAGTGCGAAGGGCCAACAAAACATGGTACATCACATACACACTGCCGCGAACCTCGTAAAACACGTCATCCCGTTTGTGCCAGGGGGTCACATCGCGTAAAATATCACCCTGATATTCCGAAGAAATGGGGTCGGGGGTGGTGGCGAGGTTCTGGGTTTCCACTTTTGGATTGAAGGCGTATCCCTCCGGGGAGGCGGCGCGCAACTGGACGGAAAAGCTCCCCAAGCGGTCCGCTCGTGTCTTCAAAAATCGCTCCAAGGCGTCTTGGCGCGATACAAAAAGTCCCGACCCTTCCCTGCCCTCCACGATCGCCTCCAGATACAATTCCACAAGTTCCCTGCCCTTGCGGTACTGAGCTTCGGAGGGAGGCACCATCCATCTGTCCGGCTGAAAACTGTAATACCGGTGCGCATTGATCAAATAGGGAAGTTCAACGGATTGGGCGCGAGGGCGGCTGAATATCATTCGGAAAGCTTCGACCGTGTCCCGCAACTCGTTTACCGCCCCCAACTCGAAATTGGGCATGTTGTCGATGAGATAGGCATTGGGTGCCAAACGGTCATTGTGCAAAAAGCCGCCGGGTTTTTTGAGCATCCAGTTGGTCAACTCGATGACGGTGCTCACGGTAGTATAGCCACTGGGCAAGGGTTGGTCTTCGCTCTCAATATGTCCGCGCTCCAAGGCGCGCTGGGCCGCGCGCTCGTTCACATCGAATACCACAGGCATGCGGCTGACATAAAAGCACCAAGTCACGATCAGCACGACCAAACCAAAGACTATGCGCAGTGTCATGGGCAACCAAGCCGCATCACGCCAAGAAGACTCCCTCGCCGGCGGTTCCACGGGCGGGGGCGGCAAAGAGGTTTCCACATCCACTTTCTCAGCGGAATCGTCAGGGGCTTGTTCGTCGGTTTCCATGCAGTTCCCCTTACTCCACACAATTCGTTTTCGCAAGCCACGGATTTCAAGAAAACGAATACCGACGGGGAGAAGGGGGGACGGGAGCGCCGATCTCCGCATCGGCTGGGGCGATGGGGGGACGCGAAGCGTCTTTGGAGTGCGTGTAGCGAGTGCAACGAAGCTACCGCTTTGGGGCGAAGGAGGGAATTCAGAAGGAAAGAGAACGCCGAACATCGAACGTCCAACTTCGAACATTGAACGAATACCGACGGGGCGAAGGGGGGACGGGAACGCCGATCGCCGCATCGGCAGGGGCGAAGGGGGCGGGACGGGCGTACAAGATCCCGACTCCGTTCTTGTCTCCCAAACCGAGGTTGTATAACATCCACAAATGAAATCAATTCTTCCTCCCCTCATTCTCCTGTTTTTCACCGGTTGCGCGAACGGTTTGTTTTATCATCCCGACCGCATCATCCGCGAAACCCCGGACCGGCGGGGACTGGAGATGGAAGCGGTGCGCTTCGCCTCCTCCGACGACGTGATGCTCTCGGGTTGGTGGCTGCCCAGCCCGGCGGAGGAACCCAAGGGAACGGTGATCCACTTTCACGGCAACGCCCAAAACATGAGCACGCATATCCATTTCGCGGAATGGCTCCCCGCGGCGGGCTACAATTTGTTTGTCTTCGATTACCGGGGATACGGCACCTCCGAGGGGACGCCGAGCCGGGCCGGGCTGGTGCGGGATGGCGTTGCCGCCCTGCAATATGTGGCCGAAAGACCCGAAGTCGACAATGAAACGCTCTTCGTCTGGGCCCAAAGCCTGGGCGGCACCGTGGCCCTGCAAAGTCTCCCCCGCGCCGACGTGGAGGTTCGCGCCCTGTTGTTGGACTCCACCTATTACAGCCACGTTTCCATCGCCACCGAGAAAATGCGCGCCCTCCCCTGGTTTCTGCAATGGGTCCGGCTCATGCGACCCCTCTGGATCAGTTCCGGACTCGACGCCTATCAGGGTCTGCAACAACTCGAAGATATCCCCGTCGCCTTTCTCCACGGCGAACGGGACCCCGTCATCCCCCCGCACCACAGCCAACGCCTCCACGCAATCGCCCCCAACCCTCGCCACCTGTGGATCATCTCCGGCGCCGGACATTGCGACGCAGTCCTCCGCTTCCCCGACCAGGTCCGGCCCCTGATCCTCGATTTTTTCGCCGATCCGTAGTACCGAACGCGAAGCGTCCTTGGCTTTGGGGCCAGGGGGACCATCCGACCCAACCCATGCAAGCCTCCTCAAAACCCCATGCCCGACGCGAAGCGTCTTTGGAGTGCGGTAGCGCAGTGAGGAACGAACGGAGCTGCCG
>JAFIGC010000120.1 GCA_020831635.1 Verrucomicrobiota bacterium
TTCAAAATCAACGGAATGAAAAACGCCCGGAGGCGGCAACTGGGCGGTTGCGGAGAGTGTAAAGCAGAGGAGAAAAGCACCGGAGAAGGCACTCGCCGAGTGTAATTTATGTAATACCCCCCCCCATCAGTGGTTTATGAATTGCATTCATGTTGACTCTCTCCTGCATTGTCATTTTTCGTTTCATTGATTCGCCACAAGCGTGCGCATTATAAAATAAGAAAACACAGGTTCGATGTTTTCGTCAAGGTATAAAATGAATAAAAATATATTGTTAAACATAAACATTATAGGTTGCATGCAATGTTTACAGGGGTGCAAAACGTTTAAATCAATTTGAAAATCATTGGATGTTCCCTCTTTCGTCGCTTGCCCCGGGCTCACCGCGCCCCCCCTTCGGGGCGGGAATTATTCATTTGAATCTGCGATCCGTTTTTTGAATTTGGCTTCTGAAATTGAGGTCTGGAGCCCAAGCCCCCCCCAAAAAAATATCCGTGTCTATCCGTGACCATCCGTGGTTCCCCCCTCCGGAACCCATACCGCAACCCGAGATCAGTGGATATCAGTGTTATCAGCAATTGATCCCCAAAAAGTACGGAGGCCCGGAAGCCCCCATTCGCAGGCTTCCGAGCCTCGGATTCAGTCTAAAAATCCGCTGCGAAATTATTTCGCGGCGCTGACGGCGCAGACCGGGCCGGGATTGAAGAAGGTTCCTTCAAAACGGTTGTACGCGGTGAACGTGATCTCAAATTTACGTCCGTCTCCGGCGGTTAAGACCGCCTTTGCGGGCGGTGTCCCTTCGGCAACCGTCCCTTGAAAATTTTCAGTGAACTCAGGGTTGTCGAGGGTATAGGTGCCGCTGAGGTTGTTGCCGTCCTGATTGATGGTCATGGTCAGATTGCGGCCACATGCGGTCCCCGCCCAGTTGCCTGCGTAGGTCGTCTCATTTTTGCTGCTGCTTCCGGACAAGTTGCATCCAATCGTAAATGCAATTACAATGACCGCCAATGGCAACGCCAATGTATTTTTCATTTTCAACTTCTTCATGGTCATCTCCTGTTGTGTTGTTGCGTGTTTCTATGACAAGTCGAATGACTTAAGTACAGCCTACCCTTCATTGCGGAGTAGGGTCAATAATTTTTTCGGGCTTTGGGCATGGCGGAAAGTTCTATGGCTTGACACCGGCAACCTTTGCACCTAAACCTTTTTCCATGCGCGTGCCCCAATGGATTATTGAAAAAAAACGGGACGGACAGGACTTGTCCGCCGATGAAATCACCGATTTCATCCAGGGATACCATTCCGGTGACATCCCCGATTATCAGATGGCGGCCCTGGCCATGGCCATTTACCTCAACGGCATGAGCTTCGAGGAAACCGCGGCCCTTACCGAGGCCATGATGCACAGCGGGGAACTGCTGGACACCTCCGCCCTCTCCCGTCCGGTTTGCGACAAACACAGCACCGGCGGCATCGGGGACAAGGTCAGCCTGATTCTCGCGCCCCTCGCGGCGGCCTGCGGCTTGGCCGTCCCCATGATTTCCGGGCGCGGTCTGGGGATCACCGGCGGCACCCTCGACAAACTGGAGTCCATTCCCGGATATCGCACCGACCTGTCTGAAAAGGAATTCCTCAAGGTCGTGGATGAGGTGGGCTGTTCCATCATCGGCCAAACCTCCACCCTGGCGCCGGCGGACAAAAAACTCTACGCCCTCCGCGATGTCACGGGTACCGTCCCCTCCATTCCTCTCATCACCGCGTCCATCATGTGCAAAAAAATGGCCGAGGGCCTGGACGCCTTGGTGCTGGACGTGAAGACGGGGCGTGGCGCCTTCATGAAAACCCGGGAAGACGCCGAAAAGTTGGCCAAAAACATGGTGCGCGTGGGGGAAACCATGGGCAAATCCGTGGGGGCGCTGCTCACGAACATGGACATTCCCCTGGGTCATTGCATCGGCAACGCCCTGGAGGTCCGCGAAAGCATCGAATGCCTGCAAGGCAAGGTGCGGGGGCCGTTGTGGGAGGTGACCCGGGAGCTGACCGCTGCCATGCTCTTGCTATGCGGAAAGGCCTCGGATTGGGAAAGCGCCCGCGAAACCTTGGAAGATACCCTCAAATCCGGCAAAGCCCTGGAGGTTTTCCGCCAAATGGTGGCCGCGCAGGGTGGAGATCCCGCAGTGTGCGACCATCCCCGTGATTTGGCGCCTGCCAGGGAAATTTTGCCCGCCCCGTCACCCGAAAGCGGCTACGTCACCGACGTCAATGCCGATGCCGTGGGCCGTGCGGTCCTGGTGCTCGGCGGTGGACGCACCCGCGCCGAAGATGGCATCGACCACGCGGTGGGCCTTTCCGATTTGGTCACCCCCGGCCAGTCCATTGAAAAAGGGCAACCGCTGTACAACCTCCACGGGAATGACGACAAACGCATCCAACAAGCCCGCGAACTCCTGCGGGACGCGATTCAAATTGCCGACGAAAAACCAGCCCCCCCCGTATTGATTTACAACCGGATGATGCCCACATGACCCCAGCTATCGACCTGAAGAAACTTGAAACCGCCGCCGCCCATGTCCGCGCCAAGTGGCCGGATTTAAAACCCGACGCCGCCGTAATCTGTGGTTCCGGCTGGAGCAGCGTGCTGGACGTGATCGAAGTGGTGGATCGCATTTCGTTTTCCGACATTCCCCACCTCGGCGCGCCCGGCGTGGTCGGACACGCGGGGGCGCTGTGCCACGCCCGCCACGGCGGGAAAGACGTGCTGGTTTTTCAGGGACGGCGGCATTTTTACGAAGGCGAAGGCTGGACTCCGGTGGCGCTTCCCATTTTTTTGTGTCTGAAAATGGGGGTTGGCGATCTCCTGTTGACCAACAGCGCCGGTGCCATTCATCCCGATTTTTCGCCCGGGGACCTCATGCTCATCACCGATCACATCAACCAGATGGGGGACAATCCCCTGGTGGGCCCCCACCACGAAATCTGGGGACCCCGTTTTCCCGACCAGAGCAACGTCTACCACCCCAAGGCCGTGGCGCGCTTGCGTGCCGCGTCTGGAAAAAGCGGCGTCGCCCTCCGCGAAGGCGTCTATTTGGCCACGCGGGGACCGGTCTATGAAACCCCCGCGGAAGTGCGGGCCTGCCGATTGCTCGGGGCCGACGCCGTGGGCATGTCCACCGTGCCCGAAGCCATGCTCGCCTCCGCCGCAGGCATCCGGGTGGGCGGACTTTCCTGCATGACCAACTTCGCGGCCGGCATTCTCGACCAGCCCCTGACCCACGACGAAGTCACCGAAACCGCCACCGTGGCCATGCCCCGGATGCAAAAATTGCTGCAATCCTGGATTGCTCAAAGCTGAAAACCCGGATTGACGAGACTTCCGGCTTGTCAAAGCCTTCTTTTTTCCTCATAGAGACGCGTTCCCCAAGGTAGCCCTCGTGACATCCCTCTTGAGATCTCAGGGAAACCCTTGTCATCGAACCGATTTTTGAACCTCCCAGAACCACAAGCATCACACCTTTATTATGAAGAACGAACTCCTCAAAACACGAAATATTGGGATTTCCGCGCATATTGACAGCGGCAAGACCACCCTTTCCGAACGCATCCTCTTTTACAGCGGCCGCATTCACAAGATCGAAGAAGTCCGCGGCGGCGGTGACGGCGCCACCATGGACCACATGGAACTTGAAAAAGAAAAGGGCATCACCATTACCTCCGCGGCCACAACCGTGGCGTGGAAAGACCACAAAATCAATTTGATCGACACCCCCGGGCACGTGGACTTCACCGTGGAAGTGGAACGTTCCCTGCGCGTGCTCGACGGTGCCATTCTCGTGCTCTGCGGCGTGGCTGGCGTTCAGTCGCAGTCCATCACCGTGGACCGCCAGATGAAGCGCTACAAAGTGCCGCGGCTGGCCTTCATCAACAAACTCGACCGCACCGGCTCCAACCCCACCAAGGTCATCAAAGACCTGCGCGAGAAACTGCACCTCAACGCCGTGGCCTTCGAAGTGCCCATCGGCTTGGAAGGCAACCACCTCGGTGCCGTGGATCTTTTCACCCGCAAAGCCATTTACTTCAAGGGCGACCAAGGGGAAGTTGTCGAGGAAACCGACGTGATTCCGCCCGAACTCGTGGATGAAGTCGAAGAAAAACGCATGGAAATGCTCGAAGCCGTGTCCATGTTCGACGACGCGATCATGGAAAAACTCCTCGAAGGCGAGGAACCGGATCCCGTACAATTCCACAAGGCCGTCAAACAGGGCGTGTGGGCCAATGAACTCGTTCCCGTGTACATGGGCACCGCCTTCAAAAACAAAGGGGTGCAACCGCTCCTCGACGCCATCATCCGTTACCTCCCCAGCCCCAATGAAATCACCAACCGGGCCAAAAAGGTGGAGAACGAAGACGAAACCGTGGAACTCAGCAGCAACGCCAGCGACCCGCTGGTCTGCATGGCTTTCAAAATCACCGACGAAACCTTTGGCCAGTTGACCTACACCCGCATTTACCAGGGCACCCTCAAAAAGGGCATGACCATCATCAACACCCGTACCGGGAAAAAAGTGCGTCTGGGCCGTCTGATCCGGATGCATTCCAACGACCGCGAAAACATTGATGAAGCCTACGCGGGCGACATCGTGGCCATGGTCGGCATCGACTGCGCCTCCGGTGACACCTTCTGCGATGAAAACATCGAAGTGACCTGCGAATCCATGTTCATCCCCGAGCCGGTGATTTCCTTCTCCGTGAACTGCCCCGACAGCAATGACTACGAGAAAATGTCCAAGGCCCTGCAGCGCTTCATGAAAGAAGACCCCACCTTCCGCGTCCATACCGACGAGGAATCCGGCGAAACCATCATCTCAGGCATGGGCGAACTTCACCTCGAAATTTATATCGAACGCATCAAGCGCGAATACAAAGCCAACGTGGTCGTCGGTCCGCCACAGGTCAACTACCGCGAAGCCATCACCAAGGTCACCGAATTCAACTACACGCACAAGAAACAGACCGGCGGTTCCGGTCAGTTCGCGGTGGTCATGGGCGATATCGAACCGATGGAAGCGAATTCCACCGAAACCTACGAATTCATGAACCTCATCAAAGGGGGTAACATCCCCAGCGAATACATTCCCGCCGTGGACAAAGGCTGTAAGGACGTGATGAACGAAGGCCCCCTGGCCGCGTTCCCCGTGGTGGGTGTGCGCGTGAACCTGCGCGACGGCAAATACCACGACGTGGACTCCAGCGACATGGCCTTCCGCATCGCCGCCCGCAACGCCATGCGCGACGCCATCCGCCGCGCGTCTCCGCAAATCCTCGAACCCTTGATGAAAGTCGAAGTGGAAACCCCGGAAGAATACCAGGGTTCCGTCATCGGCGACCTCAGCTCCCGCCGCGGCATCATCGGCACCATGGAATCCCGTGACAATGTCAACGTGGTCAACTCCGTGGTTCCCCTCGCGGAAATGTTCGGCTATTCCACCGCCCTCCGGTCCCTCACCGCGGGCAAGGCCACCTACACCATGGAATTCGAACGCTATGAAGGCGCCCCCAACAACATCGCCAAAGACGTGATGGAAAAACGCCGGGAAAAACTCAAGTCCGACGACTAAAGACGGTCTCCCCAAAAAAGAGCGGCGCAAGCCGCTCTTTTTTTTGGTTGTATTTAGCCCTGAAACCGTGAGATATTTGCTTTGAATCCGCACAATCTCATGGGCTCCAAGAAATTGTCGGGAATACTCGACAGACCGCATGGGTATGCCTCGATTCCCGACAATTCCTTTCGCTCCATGATCTTGCACGCCTTCTTTGCAAATATCTAACGGATTCAGGTTAGACCCCCAAACGCCCACAATCATCACATCCATGGCCACTTTCCAACCACGTCCCCTGATCGCCTGTCTGGCCCTGCTGGCCGGAGCGGCCCTTTTTTGGCGGGTGTTTTTCCGCTTCGGCAACGACTTCGCGCGCCTGCAACCCATGGACGGCCCCTTGACCGAAAGGCTCTTTATGCTCGTCCCCGCCATCGCCCTCATGACCCTTGGAGCCATGCTCTTGAGAAGCGGGCGTTAGCAAAAGCCCGTTCGAAAAGCCATTTTGTAGGGGCGGAGGGGGACAGGAGAGCCTTTTCAATCTTTCAACCATTTTTCGAGCATCCGGGCCATTTGAACGGGATTCACGGGTTTGGCAAGGTAATCGTTCATGCCGGCGGAAAGGCATTCTTCCCGCACGGATTGAAACGCGTGCGCGGTCAAGGCGATCACGGGGATGTCGGAATTTCGCACGCCGTGTTCGCCGGATCGAATCAAACGGGTCGCCCGGGTGCCGTCCATGCCCGGCATTTGCAGATCCATGAGGACAAGATCGTAATCATGCCCCCCAAGCGCCGCCAGAACCTCGCTCCCGCTGGCGACCACGTCGATCCGCAATCCCAGTTTGGTGGCCAGCCCTTCCAGCACCATCCGGTTGGTCAAATTGTCCTCCGCCAAGAGAATGCGCGCGTTGCGCTCGGAAAAATGGCCGACCCATGCGGTCACATCCTGATCCGAGGGGGCGGTTTTCGGGAAGGTTTCGTCTTCCCTTGAGAACACCTTCCGAAGCAATTCGACAAAATCCCGTTTGGAAACGGGTTTCCACATCCAATGGTCAAAAAAGGCACTGTATTCCGGTGACAAAGTCTCTCCCAGACGACGCATCCCCACGCGAACTTCGGGAGGGGGGGCGTCCAAGGCCTCGGCGGCCCGCGGAATGCAAAGCCGCACATCCATAAGCGCCAGTTGCACCGGACGCCCGGACGAACCCGCCTGACGCATGTATTCGCAATAGGCTCCGCAGTCTCCGACCACGTGTACTTCCGCCCCCCAACGGGTCAACCAATTCCGAAACACGGGGAAATCGAACTCCATGGCATCGAGCACCACCACGCGCATCCCTTTCACATCCCTTGGCAGCGAAATTTTTTCGGATGGGCCTTCCTCATCCAAGGCGAGCGGAAGCGAAAAAGAAAAAACGGCACCCGCCCCCGGTTCGCTTTCCACGGAAATCGCATCTCCGCCCATGAGTTTCAACAATTGATGGGAAATGGCCAGTCCCAACCCCGTCCCCTCAAAAGCACGCGAGGCCGTGGCATCCACTTGATAAAATTTCTCGAAAAGTTTTGCACGGTCCACGGGCGCGATGCCCATGCCGGTGTCCCGAACCGAAACGCGAAGCCAGATGGATTTTTTCGACGCGGACGAACCTTCGGACGATTCCTTTTGCGCACGTTCCATGTCCACGGCCACGGACAGAACCACATGCCCCTCTTGGGTGAATTTGATGGCATTGGCGACCAAGTTGGTGATGATCTGGCGAAACCTGCCTTCATCGCCAACCACCCGCGCGGGAAGATCCGACGCCAAACAATTTCTGAAATCCAGATTTTTTTCAAACGCCTGGATGGCCATGTTTGCGGCCAAATCGTCCAACAACCGATGCAGATTGAAAGGGGAAGCCTTCAGTTTCAAGCCGCCGGATTCGATGCGGGAGAGATCCAGCAAATCATTTAAAAGATACAGAAGCGCATTTCCGCTGTCCCGGGCCACCTCAACGAATTTCCGCTGCTCCGGCGTCAACTCGCTCAAGAGTAGCAATTCGGTCATCCCGATGACACCGTTCATGGGGGTACGAATCTCATGGCTCATGTTGGCCAGGAATTCGCTTTTGGCTTTGTTGGCCTGTTCGGCGGCTTCCTTGGCCTCCAACCTCTTCATTTCGATGCGGTCTTTTTCCAAGGCGTCGGCAAACAAATTGGCCAGGATCCGCAGCATGGCGAAATCCTCCTGCCTCACCTTGCGATTCCCCCGTAAAATTTCCCCGCCAAAGAAAACGAGATCCCCCTCGGCACCCCTCAACGGAAAACAAACAATGCCCTGAACATCCCGGTGCAACATCCATTCCCCGAGATCATCGGGAATTTCCGCGTCCCGCTCGGAACGATGGGCGATCACGGGGGCCACGACCCCGGCCCGCAGCATTTGAAAGGCCTCCGCGTCCAATGCCGGGCAACTTTCTTGAGGGTGCGCACACCACTCAACGCCATTCCATTTGGGGACACGGGCCTCCGGGTCACGCAACAAATACAAACGGTCGAGTTGGAAAAAACGACCCAACGCTTCCAGGGTTTCGCGAATCGTCGTGTCCAGTTCATCCATCCGCCCCTTGACGAAAGCCGTGGAAAGATCGGCGAGCAACTCTTCGAACTCCGCTTTTCTGCGGTAATTCCGTTCACTGCTTTGCAAGGCCCGGGTGCGTTCGTCCACCAATCGGGACAATGCCCGGCGTTGCCCGGTCTGCAAAACCACACAAGTCAGCAAGATCAACACAAAAGCCAACACCAGGGCATACAGGAGATAGCGCATGGGAAACACCTCCACGCGCTCGGCGCGGACCCAACGTTGCATCAACCGCCGGCGATCCGCCTCCCCGAACGCCGACAACGCTTCATTCAATTCCGCCAACAAGGCCTCGTTTCCCAAAGCCACCGCCGCATTCAGATTTCGAGCGTACAAACGACTCAGGGGCCGAAATCTTCCGGGGGCGTCCATTTGGTCCATGAGATACAAGGCCACCGGATAATCGGCGGCAAACGCCTTGATTTCCCCGGCAAGGGCCGCGGCCACCATCACCTCATTATTCCGATATTCAAGCAGGGGAAAGTCCCCGTGATGCTCCCGCATGAACTCCAGTTCAAAACTCCCCCGCACCACACCGATTTCCTGCTGCGGCAAATCATCCAACGTCAGCGCGGCAATGCCCGACGAAACAAAAACATATGCGCTCAAGGGAAATAGTTCGGATGTAAACGACAAAATCCTGGACCGTTCCTCCGACAAAAACAAGCCGCCATGCACATCGGCCTCGCCCTCGGCCACCGAAAGGATGGTGTCCGGCCAATCCACCAGACGAAAAGTCACGGGCCGCCCGATTTTTTCACCGATTTCCCGCCAAAAATCGATCAACAAACCTTCGGGTTCGCCATGGGCGTTCCGATAGGAAAACGGGGGCCACGAATGGTCTTGGGAAATCACCAGCGTTTCCGCGAACAGCGGTGACACCACCCAGCTGCCAAAGAAAACGGCAAAGCTGAATCGCCATGCCGTCTTCAAAGTGAAAATTTTTGGAAGGAGAAGTTTCATTTTTGCTTTCAATCAGCAAGCAGATGAGTGAAAGAGGTTAATCTCTAGGAATTCTCAGGATTTGCAAGCCCTGTATTTACGACTTTCGCTTGCCGTTTGGTCCCGAAACGCTATGATGAACAGGCAATCGAACCACAAATAAACATCTCCCCCCAAATCATCATGAAACTCATCCACAGCGCCTCCCGCCGTATCCTCGTTTTAGCCTTGGTTCTCACCTTGGCCAATGCCGTGAACGCCATCCGCCCGGACCAAATGGCACACAATTACATCTCCCTGCTCAACCTGCTGGGTGGCATCGTTCTGGCCTTGGAAGGGCTTTTACTGACCAAGCGCACGTACAAATTTTCCAGGCAAGAACCACCGGAAAAAACGGGGACAGACCCCGTAAAAGCCGACCCCGCGAAAGTCCCGGCCGCGCCCCCGCGTCCCGTGGCCACCCGCGAAGAACGCACCCGCCATGAACTAGCGGCCCTGCTCGGCCTTTTCCAAGAAAAAGGCCGGCTCGTGGACTTTCTCATGGAAGACATCACCTCCCAACCCGACGCGCGGGTGGGACAAGTCGCGCGCGTGGTCCATCAGGGTTGCCGCGAAGTGCTCGACAAACATTTCCAACTCAAACGGGTGACCGATGCCGCCGAAGGGTCGCCCCACACCCTCGAAGCCGGCCACGACCCCGCCTCCTGGTGTCTGGTCGGAAGCGTTTCCGGCGAAGCCCCCCAAAAAGGCACCGTCCTGCACGCCGGATGGCGCACCGAAAAAGTGGCCCTCCCGGAAATCACCCGTGAAATCCCCGAATCCAGTGACAGCTATCTGGTCGCCCCCGCCGAACTCGAGGTCTCCACATGAGCGATGCCCAAACCAAAAGCTCCGATTTGAGGATGGGCTTGGGCATCGACCTGGGCACCAGCAACTGCGCCCTCGCCGCCGCAAACCCGGAAAACGAGACCGTGGAGCACCTGCCCATCCTCCAATGCGTCCGCCCCGGGGCCACCGACAGCCTCGCCACCCTCCCCTCCGCCGTCTTTCTCCCCCTGCCGGATGAATTCGGGGCCGACGATTTTCAAATGCCCTTCCAATCCGGTGATGCCAACCTGGTCATCGGTGCTTTCGCCCGAGAACGGGGCGCATTGGCCCCCGACCGGCAAATCATCTCCGCCAAATCCTGGCTGTGCCATGCCCAAGCCGACCGCAAGGGGGCAATTCTCCCCTGGAGCAGCCAGGCCCCGGTGCAGAAACTTTCGCCCGTAGCCGTTTCCCAGAAATTGCTTGAGCACCTGATCCAGGCCTTTCGACTCACCGACGCCGGACGGGATACCGATCCCAACGCGGTACAGACCGTACTCACCATCCCCGCCTCCTTTGATGAAGCCGCCCGCGCCCTCACGCTCGAAGCCGCCCACGCCGCCGGTCTCCCGGACGTGGTCTTGCTCGAAGAACCCCAGGCCGCCTTCTACGCCTGGATCGCCAACAACCCCGACAACTGGCGCGACCAAGTAGGCCCCGGCGACCTCGTGCTCGTCTGCGACGTCGGCGGCGGCACCGCCGACTTCAGCCTCATCGCCGTCAATGATGACGGCGAAGGAAACCTCACCCTCGAACGCATCAGCGTCGGCGACCACATTCTTCTCGGGGGCGACAACCTCGACCTTGCCCTCGCCCACGCCCTGCGCGCCCAACTCGAAAACGACGGCGCCAAGCTCGACCACTGGCAATTTCTCTCCCTGGTGCACGCCGCCCGCGCCGCCAAAGAACAGCTCTTCAACGAAACCGACCTCGCGGGGGTCCCCATCGCCGTGGCCGGACGCGGGTCCAGCCTCTTTGCCTCCACCCTCAACACCGAACTCAGCCGCGAAACCCTGCTCGCGGTGGCCGTGGAAGGCTTCCTGCCCGTCAGCGAACCCGACGATTTTCCCGTCAAACGCAAGCAAACCGGCCTGCGCCAATTCGGCCTCCCCTACGCCGCCGACCCGGTCATCAGCAAACACCTGGCCCGCTTCCTCGCCCGCAGCCGCGAGGCCGTCGCCTCCAATGCCGACCACGCCGCCACCATCGGCGCCGAACGTCTGGAACACCCTTCCGGTTTGCTGATCCCCAGCGCCATCCTCTTCAACGGCGGCTTTTTCAAGGCCGCCCCCCTGCGTGAACGCGTCGAGCAACTGCTGGCCCATTGGAACGGGGACAGACCCCTCAAAACCCTGACCGGCGGCGAGCCCGATCTCGCCGTTTCCATGGGCTCCGCCGAATTCGCCCGCCAATTGATCCGCGGGGACGGACTTCGCATCAAATCCGCCACCGCCCGCGCCTATTACCTCGGACTGGAAAGCGGCATGATGGCCATTCCCGGTTTCGAACCGCCCGTGCAAGCCGTCTGCGTCGCCCCCGTGGGCCTGGAAGAAGGCAGCCGCCTCACCTTGTCCGAACGCGAATTCGGACTCGTGGTCGGCGAACCCGCCGAATTCCGTTTCTTTTCCTCTCCCACCCGCGGCGGCGACAGCCCCGGCGACGTCGTGGACGACGCCGAGGCGGAACTCGAGGAAACCGCTGGCATCGAAATCACCCTCCCGGTCGAAACTGCGGGCGAAAGCGGCCTCGCCCCCGGCGAAATCGTCCCCGTTCACCTCGAAGTCTACCTCTCCGAAGTTGGCGCCCTCGAACTCCGCATGAAACACACCCGCTCCGAAAGCGCCTGGAAACTTGACTTTCACACCCGTGGAGAAGAAGATAGAGAATGAAAACGATACTGATTCTCATTTTTCTCGGCCTGCTCGCCGCCTGCGCCACCCCCGAGCGTCGCATACGCGCCAACCCGGAGGCCTTTGCGGCCCTGCCCGAAGAACAACAAACCCTCGTCCGCGAAGGCAAGGTGGATTTGGGCATGAATCGCGAGGCGGTTCGCCTTGCCTTGGGTGCCCCCCACCGCGTCTACACCCGCCGCACCGAAGCAGGCGAAACCAAGGTCTGGAGTTACGTTCGCACCGAACGCCGCACGGATTCGCAATGGGTACATGTGCCCAGGCGCGGACGCGGCGGGGATTCGGTGCTCATTGACGTGGATACTTATCGGGAAGTGGAGACCCTCCGCTTGGAATTCACGGACCAAATCGTCACCGCCATCGAATCCATGAGCCGGTGAGTATTCCATTCCCGATCAAACCCAACGGGGTTGCCCCCCCCTTTCTGCTCCTCATGTTCAAATAACATCGGAGGATTGGAACTCATCTGAGATTTAGGAACTCATCGACGGTCATCCCGCTTGCCCTCACCAAGCCACGCAGCGTCCCCTTGGCAATTTCCTTATGATCAGGCACTGACAACGTGATGATTTCACCGGGCTTCACCAGAATCATATGGCTTCCTTTTTGCCGAACGAACTCCCAACCCGCCTTTTGAAAAACAGCCAACACCTCTTTACCGCTTAAAACCGGAAGGGGAGGCATCAGACCAATACCTCCACCTGGCTCGTTTCAACCGTGAGCGGCATTCCTCGTTCGGCCCGAACCTCCAGACACAACACAATCGCCTCTTTCACATTTTCCAAGGCTTCATCTTTGGTTTTTCCCTGACTGATGCAACCGGGGATGGAAGGACACTCCACCACCCAGAAACCATCCTCATCGCGATCAATCGTGGTCATGAATTTCATTTTTTTTCTCCGATTTGCTAACGTTATGATCTGTGAGAGTCTAACCGTAAGGCTTGCACTATTCAATATTTAAAATCAGCCCCAACGTACCCGTTACAGGCACCCCGCAGGCATGGGTGCAATTCCTCCCCGCTTTAGCGGAAACGATCAGCGGCGACGCGTTAAACACCAGCATCAATCCGGCCCAAACCGTTTCAGGTCTTCCTCCACCCCTTGAAACGGGGAAACACACATGCTGGAAAGCGTGCTTAAAAACTGCTGACGGGTCTGACCCGCGAGCTGGGCTGCCCGCTCTTGGCTGAGTTCCCCCTGCTCATACCCTTTCACCGCCGCGCGAACACGTAGGTAAGACACCAAGCCCTCGCCACTCAAGCGCAAGGCGGAACAAGTCTGGTCCGGTATTTCCATTTCAAGTTTCATCTGCAAGCTTTCTCCTGTTTATTTTGACATAAACACAATCTAACCGCAATGCTTCCAACATTCAATCTTCAATGTTGGGCGGCTTGCCCGCCGTCGCTCGGGAGTTCGATGTTCGACCTTTTTCATTGCATTTCCCCTATTTTCAGGGCATTTGATGCCATCGTCTTTTCAACCCGTTTTCGAAATTTCCCACCCACACTTTCCCATGGCCCAATACCCTTTCACCGACATTGAACCCAAATGGCAGCGTTACTGGCTGGCAAACGAGACCTTCCGCACCCCGGACGAGATCGACACCTCCAAGCCCAAATTCTATGTCTTGGACATGTTCCCCTATCCTTCCGGTTCCGGACTGCACGTGGGACATCCCGAAGGCTATACCGCCACCGACATCACCGCCCGTTACAAGCGGATGCGCGGCTTCAACGTGCTGCATCCCATGGGCTGGGACGCCTTTGGTCTGCCCGCGGAACAGTACGCCCTGCAAACCGGCACCCACCCGGCCGTCACCACCCAAAAGAACATCGACCGCTTCCGCGAGCAGCTCCAGTCCCTCGGGTTTTCCTACGACTGGTCCCGCGAAATCGCCACCACCGATCCCGAATACTACAAATGGACCCAGTGGATCTTCCTGAAGCTCTTCGAAAAAGGCCTCGCCTACGAAGCCGAGGCTCCCGTCAACTGGTGCCCCGCCCTCGGCACCGTGCTCGCCAATGAAGAGGTGATCAATGGCCGTTCGGAACGCGGCGACCATCCCGTGGTCCGCAAACCCATGCGCCAGTGGATGCTCAAAATCACCGCCTACGCGGAACAATTGCTCGACGATTTGGAACTGGTCGACTGGCCGGAAAGCATCAAGGAAATGCAACGCAACTGGATTGGCAAATCCGAGGGCGCGGAAGTGGACTTTGCCGTCGAGGGCTTGGACGAAACCCTGCGCGTGTACACCACCCGCCCGGACACCCTCTTCGGGGCCACCTACATGGTCGTCTCTCCCGAACATCCCCTGCTGGACCGGCTCGCCACAGACGCCACCCGCGCCGAAGTCGAAGCCTACCGCGAAACCGCCTCCCACAAGTCGGACATGGAACGCACCGAACTCGCCAAGGGCAAATCCGGGGTCTTCACAGGCAGTTACGCCATCAATCCCGTCAACGGACAAAAAATCCCCGTCTGGACTTCGGACTACGTGCTGATTTCCTACGGCACCGGGGCCATCATGGCCGTGCCCGCCCACGACGACCGCGATTACGAATTCGCCAAAACCTTCGACCTCCCCATCGTGGAAGTGATTTCCGGAGGCAACATCGAAGCGGAAGCCTTCACCGGGAACGGCGTGTTGGTCAATTCCGCCAACGACGAAATTTCGCTGAACGGTCTGGAGGTCGCCGAATCCAAGGCGAAAATCACCGCTTGGCTGGAGTCCAAAGGCCTGGGCCAGGGAAAAGTGAACTACAAACTCCGCGACTGGCTCTTCAGCCGTCAACGGTACTGGGGCGAACCCTTCCCTATCCTGCACGTGGACGGAAACCCCGTGCCGGTGCCGGAAAACGAACTGCCCCTCACCCCGCCCGTGGTGGACGAATACAAACCGAGCCCGGAAGGCGATCCGCCCTTTTCCCGGAATGCCGAGTGGGTCAACACCACCGACCCGACCACCGGAAAGCCCGCCCGCCGCGAAACCAACACCATGCCCCAGTGGGCCGGCAGTTGTTGGTACTATTTGCGCTATATCGACCCCAAAAACGACCGGGCCGCCATCGATCCGGAGAAGGAAAAGTACTGGATGCCCGTGGACCTGTACGTGGGCGGCGCCGAACACGCGGTCCTGCATCTGCTCTACGCACGCTTTTGGCACAAAGTGCTGTACGATTGCGGCGTGGTGCACACCAAGGAACCCTTTCACCGCCTCGTCAACCAGGGCATGATCCTCGGCGAAGTGGAAATCAACCTCTTCCGAGACGCGGAAGGCCGTCCGGTCAGTGAATCCGAAGCTCGGAACGACGAGGAATTCACCGCCGAACGCATCCCCGAAAGCGAAGCGGTCAAAAAAGGGGACGGTTTTGTCTGGAAACAGGACGAATCCATCCGCCTCCGTTCCCGGGCCCACAAAATGTCGAAATCCCGCGGCAACGTCATCAATCCCGACGACGTGGTCAAACAATACGGTGCCGATTCCCTGCGCCTGTACGAAATGTTCATGGGTCCGCTGGAACAGGTGAAGCCCTGGTCCATGAAGGGCGTGGAAGGCGTGTACCGCTTCCTGAACAAAGTCTGGCGGCTGTTTGAAAATCCTTTGACGGATACCGAATGCGACCCGGACCAAAACCGCCTCGTCCACGCCACCATCAAAAAGGTGACCGAGGACATCGAGGGCATGCGCTACAACACCGCCATCGCCTCGATGATGGAATTTGTGAACGCGGCCACCAAGTGGGAGTCCCTGCCCCGCGCCGCCGCCAACCCCTTCGTGTTGCTGCTCAGTCCCTTCGCCCCTCACATGGGCGAAGAATTGTGGGCCAAACTCGGACACGCCGAAACCCTGGCCTACGAACCCTGGCCCGAATATGACGAAAGCGCCCTGCTCCGGGACGAGGTGGAAATTCTGGTGCAAGTCACCGGCAAACCCAAGGCCCGCATCATGGCGTCCCCCACCGCCACCCAAGCGGAACTCCTGACCCTCGCCAAAGCCCATCCCGACGTGGCCGCCGCCCTCGAAGGCAAAACCATCCGCAAGGAAATCGCCGTCCCCGGACGCCTCGTCAACATCGTCGCCACGTAAAAGATATGGGGGCGGCGCATCTCCTCCGGGGCGTAGGCCTCTCCGGGCCGGAGGCTGCGCCGGAATCTTCAGCACAAAGAAAGCTCACCCATCCCATCTGACGCCAACACGGAAGATGCGCGCACTTGTATCACATTTGATCCTTGGAAAATAGGGAGAGACTGATCAGGTTGCAGAGCACCTGACGAAGTGTTCCGAGTCCCGGATTTAGGGCCTGTTGATTTATTGAAACGAAGAGGTTCTTAACCGCTTAAGGACGCTAAAAGAACGCTTAAATTAACTTAATTAAATTATTTTAAGCGTACATTAAGCGTTTTTTAGCGGCTTTAAAATATCTGCAATGAATAAATCGACAGGCCCGAATGGCACTAACTTAAGAGTCTTTTAGAAGAAAAAAATGTGAGAAAAAGCG
>JAFIGC010000121.1 GCA_020831635.1 Verrucomicrobiota bacterium
CTTCGTGGGAAATCCAATGCCCCCCACTGCTTTTGCAGGCATAGGCCCGCAAGCCGTCCGCGAGGACGACGGGCGCCAACAGGGATTTGGAATCGACGGGGCTGATCATTTTCATTCGGGGTCTCCGGTTTTGTTTCTTTCTTTCGCGATCACGCCGGCCAGGGCGATGAGGGCCACGAGGTTGGGCACGGCCATGAGGCCGTTCAGGGTGTCGGCAATGCCCCAAACGGCTTCCAGTCCGCCCACGGCGCCGACATACAGAAAGCCGATGAACAGAATACGGTACGGCAGCACCACCTTGCGGCCAAAAATATAGGCCCAGCTTTGCTCGCCGTAAAAACACCAAGTAAGCATGGTGGTATAGCTGAAGAGCACAAGACCCACCAATACGATGGCCCCGCCCTGTCCGGGCAGTCCTTGGGTGAAGGCGGCCGAGGCCAGGGCCCCGCCGGTCAGCCCTTCGCCATCCACCAAGAGGGTGTGGGCCCCGGTCACCAAAATCACCAACGCGGTCATGGTGCAGACCACGATGGTGTCCACGAACACCTCCATCACCCCCCACATGCCCTGTCGGGCCGGAGAGTTTTTGGCCTGGGCGTGCACAATGGAAGCGGCGCCCAAACCGGCTTCATTGGAAAAAATGCCCCGGGCAATGCCAAAGCGCACCGTGAGGGCCACGGCGGAACCGGCAAAGCCGCCGGTGGCCGCCGCAGGATTGAAGGCATAATAAAAAATGTCCCGGAACGCGCCGCCGATTTGCGAGGCGTTCAAAACAATCACCACCAACGCGCCCAGCAGATACAACACCGCCATCAGGGGCACGATTTTCTCGGCGGTCTGCCCAATGCGCTTGATGCCCCCGAGAATCACCAGGGCCACGAGAATCATGACCCCCACGCCCGTGACTTGCACCGGAACCCCGAAGCTTTCCAACGCATCCGCCATGGTGTTGGCCTGCACCATGTTGCCAATGCCCAGGGCCGCCAATCCCGCCAGCAGGGCATAAACCACCGCCAACCACTTCCATTTGTGACCCAACCCCTTTTCGATATAATACATGACCCCGCCGCGCACGCGACCCTCTTCGTCGATCTCCCGATATTTCACGCCCATGGCGGCCTCGCCGAATTTCGTGGCCATGCCCACCAGCGCCGAAATCCACATCCAGAACACCGCTCCCGGCCCACCCAGGGCAATGGCGGCGCTGACCCCCGCGATGTTGCCCACGCCAATGGTGGCGGCCATGGCCGAAGTCACCGCCTGAAAAGAGCTGATCGCCCCCACTTCCACGTCCGCCTGATGATGAAAGACACGGGCAAAGGTATTCCGCCACGCCAATCGAAAATGAGTGAACTGAAAGCCCTTGAGCCGTATGGTCAGGTACAGACCGGTGCCAATGAGAAAAATCATGAATGGCGGGCCCCAAACCACGCCATTCAGCCATTCGTTAAACGCTTTCAGGTTTTCCATCTGTGTTCTCCCATCAGGATTCTTCGTTGTGTGGTTGCAGGAAAACCCGTATCCATGCCGGAAATGAAATCAACCAGAAATCGTGGGAACTTTGCAAAGAAGGCGCGCAAGACCAAGGGCCGAAGTCCCGACTTTAGTCGGAAGTCATCGAGCACCCTTCAGGGTGTGATATTCGTCGGTAGAGGTCAAAACAACTAGAAAAAAACACCTCGGTCTCTGGAATCCCGGACCGTAAACGGTCCTCTGGACTTCCGACTAAAGTCGGGACTTCGGCGCGATTCGCGGAAGAACTAGCCGCAATCCGACTTCAGGGCTTGTCTATATTTTTTGGAGTGCTGAAGCAATCAAATCAAATCCGCGACGGAATCCACAACGGACGCTTCCGCAGGGATTTTGTCTTCGTCGCCGGGTCCGTACTTGCCGGTGCGCACCAGACAACCCCGCAGTCCCGCCTCCACGGCGGCGGCCACATCCGCGGCCGCATCGTCACCGACCATCAGACAGTCCGATGCCGCAAAACCGGTGGAGGCGACCACTTCGTCAAAGAAAGCGCGACCCGGCTTGCCCATCACCACCGCCTCCACATCCGCAGCCCACTCCACTGCCCGAACAAAGGCTCCGGCGTCAAGTTTGAGTCCCTCGTCGTCCCGGAAATATTTGTTGTAGCCAATGGCAATCAGGGGGGCGCCCGCTTTGCACAATTGAAACACAAGATTGAGGTTGGGATAATTCAAGGCCTCGCGGGCATCCCCCAAGACCACGCAATCCGGTGAATCCCCGGTCACGGCCTCGAAATCCGCGCGCAGGTTTTCATGCACCAGGCAATGGGCGTTCCACCCCTTTTTGCGCACATACGCCAGTGCGGCCATAGGGGCGGTGAAGAGTTCGTCGTCTTCCAAGGGAATGCCCATGCCCCGGAGTTTTTCCAGAATTTGTCCGTGACTTTTGGTGGCGGTGTTGGTGACAAACCGCAAGACAAGCCCGCGTTCACGCGCCTGGCGGATCACCTCCACGGCACCCGCAATCAGGTCGCCGCCTTCGTAGACCACGCCACTCAAATCCAGAAACAAAGCTTTCACATCATACGGCATAATGATTCACGATAATGCGATTTCAGATTTTTTCCAGAAGGAGGGGATTGGGAGAAGGAGAGAGGGAGAGAGGAAGAGAGGGAGTTGAGTAGTTGGGTGGTTGAGTCGTTGGGTGGTTGTAACCACACCTCCAACCTCCGACCTCTGACCTCTCTCCTTCTCTCCTTCTTTCCCTCTAATATTGTTACTCCTTTTCCTCCGGTTTCCGGGCCAGGGCGGCTCTTTGCACGGCTTTGTCGCCGTAGCGTTCGCGCAATTGGTCGATGACTCGGTCGAGGACGGCGGGATCGGAGGCTTGGGCGGGCGGGGTGTCGGCGAATAAATCCAATTGGGCGGGGCCGGGAATGACGGGCGTGTCGGTCAGGTGCGAGGCACCGACGCCGAGGAGGCGGATGGGGCGGTCGGGGGCGGTTTTTTCCAGGAGCGCCAGGGCGGCGTGGTAAATCTCCAAATCCTGACGGGTGGGCACGGCGAGGGTTTGCTGCCGGGTGCGGGTCTGGAATTTGTCGTTTCGAACTTTCAAATGAATGCATCCGCTCCACAGCCCGGCCTTTCGCAAGCGTCGTCCGACTTCTTCGCTTTGCTCCAGCAAAATCCGCCGCCATACGGTGGGATCGGTTTGATCTTCGCCGAAGGTGTGCTCGCTGGACATGCTTTTCTCGGGTTCGCGGTCATGCACGGGTCGATCATCCAAGCCTTGGGAAAGGGCCAGCAAATGGCGGGCGGCGTGTTCCCCGAACCACGCGGTCAGCTCTTTGGGGTTCGCGGCTTGGAGGTCGCGAATGGTGTGGATGCCGTGTCCGGCCAGCTTGTCCCCGGTTTTTTTGCCAACGCCCCAGATCCGACCCACGGGCAGCGGGGCGAGAAAGGCACGGATGGCTTCGGCATCCCGCGGCACGACGGTATAACCATCCGGTTTGTTCATGTCGGAGGCCAGTTTGGCGAGGAATTTGTTGGGGGCGATCCCCACGGAGGCGGTCAATTGCACCTCCTTGCGAATACGGGTACGAATGTGCTCGGCAATGCGCACCGGATCGTTCCCCCACAAATGCAAGGCACCGGTCACGTCCAAAAAGGCTTCGTCCACGGAAACGGGTTGCACCATGGGGGTGACGTCCTCGAAAATGGCGAACACCTGACGGGAAACCGATTTGTACACGTTCATGCGTCCGCGCACGAAGATGGCGTCGGGGCATCTCCGGTGCGCTTCCCGGGTGGGCATGGCGGAATGAACCCCGAATTTCCGGGCCTCGTAACTGGCGGCGGCCACCACGCCTCGCTTGGTGGGGTCTCCGCCCACGATCACGGGCTTTCCGCGCAGTTCGGGGCGGTCCCGCTGCTCGACGGAGGCGAAAAAGGCATCCATGTCCACATGCAAGATGGTGGTCGGGGCGTTCATGACCGCAAAAGGGGCTCGGAATGGAGCTGTTCCGCAAGGAGATGGTCCAGGCATTCGATCAAACGCGTCCGAATCGGAGCCGCCGCTTCGGCGATTTCCCCTTGCAGGCGCACGTAAGTTCTCCGCCCTTCCGGGGTTTCGATGGCAATCGGCGTTTCGCCCAAAGGGGAGACATCATAGGGACTGGCCCGCATGTCCACCCCCCGGGCGGCGCGGGCCAATTGAAAGGCGTCGATCACCAGGGCGGAGGGCACATACGGTTGGGCCTTGAGGCACCACTTCAGCAAATCCATGTTCGCGTGCAAGCAGGCGGGCTGTTCTTGGAGGGGACGGTTTTCCGGGGAAAGCGGCAGCGGATTGAATTTTCGGGCGCTTTGGCTGAAAAAGCGGAAGGCGTCGTAATGACTGCATCGCATGGGCAGGCTTTCCACCACCCGGCGGGTTTCCGCATGACCCAATCGCAAGGGGAGTTGCGGATGGCGAACATCTTGTTCTTCGTAGACCATGGCCCATTCGTGCAAACCCAGACAGCCGTAAAAGGGGGGACGGTCCCGGGTTTGTTCCAGCAAATTCCGTATCCAAGCGAACGCGGTCCGCCGTTTTTCCGGGATGGCGTCCGGATCCAGCCACCGTCCGCCCCCGGGGGCGTCGCGGTATCCGGCCGTGTCCGAAAACTCCGCCTCCGTGGCGCCGGCCAGAATCACCCCCGCCCCCGGCGACCATTGCAGCAGCTTTCCGGGGCGCAAACCGTAATATTCCCAGAGAAAATCCTCAATGGGATGTTTTTCGCCCCGGGAGCGCCGCATCTTCGCCGAGGCCACCACCGGTTGAATGGGGGCCAACTCCTGTTTGCGCCGGGTACGCCAGATGGATTCGGACATGATCATGGAGCCGGATCTAGCACAATTCGCCGAAAAATGCGATTGGGTTTCGCGTTTGCGGCGGGAATATCCCGGGGTCATGCACTTTGCAGGAATTCGGGGTGGACGGGAGCGCCAATCGCCGCATTGGCGGGGCGAAGGGGGGATCGGCTTGGAATTCCTGCACAGTGCATAACCCTCTTGAAAATCCGACTGATCCGTCGGATCTGACGGATCGGTCAGATCCAATCCAGAAGCTACCCCCAAAGAAAAACCCCCGCACAAGCGGGGGTTTTTCAGAGTGAGTTTGCTTGGTTCTCAGACAGCCGCAGGCGCAGGAGCCCCCTGATACTGTGCGGAACCAAATCCAAGAATCGGAACAAAGATTGGCGAAAGGAGTAGCAATCCTATGCCAAAACCCGTGCCTTTTCCAAACACCTTGGCCAGTTCTATGCTGACAATAATCAAAATAACAACATTTACGATCGGCACAAAACAGAGAATCAGCCACCAAAGTGGCTTTCGGACGATATCCAAAAGCACCACGAAACTGTAGATTGGAATGATACTCGCCCAGCCCGGTTTCCCGGCTTTGGTGAATATTTTCCAACCTCCGGCGATGATTACAATCATCACCAACAAGCCAATGATCAGGGGGAGGGCTGATCCTTCGCCATTTTCCATCATATATTCTTCAGGCATTGTACTTCCTTGATTACGTGTTATCCATGTGCAAGTATGTAAATATTATTTGCACTGAGACCGATGGTAATAGTTGCCATTTGAATATGCAATGATAAAAATTGAGGACCCAGTGCTTAAATTCCATGATGACAAACCCACCGACACCCCTACCGAAAAAAACCAAAGGCCGAAAACGCATCCTTCTCCTCCTTTTGCTGGCGGGGGTCGGGATCGTGTTGCAAAATTTTCCGGGGCAATACACATTTAAAGAGGTGTCGGAGGAATATGAACGGGACACCATCGGGGGCATTGGCATCTCCGGCATCGCCTCGGCGGAATTGCGGGCGGTGTTGTATTTCGAGGAAGCGACCCTGCAGCGGGTGAGCCGCAACGCGCAACTGGAGGTGCCCGCCGGATCCACCCTGAACCTGCGGGCCCGTACGGTGCCCCGTTTTGACGAGGACACGAATGAAGTCATCGTGGTTCCCGAGGACGTGGAGATTCTCTCCGACAAGCCCCTGACCTTTATTTACCGCAATGTGCCCGTGGCCCATTCGCGGGAGTTGCGTTCCGTGGAGGGAGATCCGCAATACCGCATTCGCGCCCATGGCCGTTATCGTATCCTGAGTGCCTTGCCCCGCCTCCACCGCTATCGCCGCAACCGCGAGGGGCCGCGGCGGGAATGGGAAGCCCCCACCCGCGCGGAAATCACCTTTCATGCCGAACTCAAACCCAACCACACTTTTGCTTTCGACGAAAAACTCGTCTTCACCACCGCGGGCGAAAGCCAACGGCTGGTGATGGATCGTCTGGTGTACGAGAACGGAAATTGGACACAAGGGGACATCGATCTGAACCTCGCCTTTCAAGCCCCCCTGCAGTTTGGGCGGGTGGCGATCGACAATCCCAGGGACGCCCGCATCAACGTCAACGGCAAATTGTCCCGCCGGGATTCGGAATCCCTGTTGACCGGCAACGGGAACCTCACCATGCTTTCGGGCTTTCTCCGGGATACGCGCAACGAATTTACCGCCGGCGTCAACAACCTTTCGGCCAATCCCGCCGGCACCCTCGTCCTCGGCAAGGATCTCCGCCTGGACCACGAGGACGTCCGCGCAACCCTGACCGGCTTGTTTCGCGATGTGAAATACAAAACCCACCGCGATGAGATCACCCTCCCCCTGCTCGACCTCACCAATCCCGCCATCCGCCTGAGCATGACGAACGGGAACGACCAAGTGCGCTTGCAAATGCCCGCCCCCTTGGATGTGCGCGGACTGAACTGGTCGCGCAACCGCCCCCGCGAATCCCTGCGCATTTCGGATGCCCGCCTTCGCATCAACCCCTTTGCCTTCGAACTCAATTTGGGTTCGCCGCCCTCGGGCGTCGGCGAAAACCTCACCGGGCTCCTCGAGGCTTGGTCGGTCCGGCTCTCGCGTGGAGAAGATCAGCATGTGGCCTTGGAAAACGGGGTGCGTCTCACGCTGCGGGCGGGGCGGTTGATCTTTGCCGATGGAGAAATCCTCGTCACAAAGGGACAAGCCACCGGATCCGCGGGCACCCTTCGCGGCGGCAGGGGAGATTTCAAGGCCGGCATCCAAGGCACGGGCGTCTCCGTGCGTGCGGATCGCGGCAGCGCCAACGCCTTTACGTTCGAGGGCGAACTGATTCCCGGGGAAGGCGCCCAAATCAACATGACCGGACCCGGCGCCCTCCCGGACATCTCCCTGTTTGCCGACGCGCAACCCGTTTCCTTTTCAGGGGATCAGGATCACTTCCGCATCGGGCTGCCCCGACTGGAGATTTCCATGACCCGCGAAGACGTGATGGCCATGCTCAACACCGCCTTGGCCGAACAGCGCGAGCGAATTCGGCAGGAAACCGCCGACGAAATTTCCGTGGGCGTGGACATCCGGCGGATCCGCGCCGTGACCTTCGCGGAAAACCAGGTTTCCGTGACCGGGGAAGGCCGGGTCTACACCTTGCGCGACATCATCAGCACCTCCTTCTCCGCCACCATGTCGGTCGAATTCGAGTTGCCAACGAACACGAATCTCGACCAAGCGGAAATGGGGCTGAAGGCAACCCTCACGGGCTTGAGCCTCAGCAATGTGAACCCTCGCATCGAGCAACTCATCCTCAACCGAATCCGCAGCCCCCTGCTCGAACTGAAACGCCCACTCAAGGAAATGATCCAGGATATTCCCGACGGCATCCGCATCGACCACAGTCGGCTCTATGCCACCGATGAACATTTGGTGCTGGAACTCTCGGGGTCGGCGGTGTTGGATTGACGCAAAGGCATACACCATGAAACCCCAAACGCTCCTTTTCCGAATACTGCCGATCCTGGCCGGATTCCAAGCAACTGCCGGGGATCTCACCCTCGCTGCGGTCAGAAACCCGGATTACCAGCGGTTCTTGAATTTTTTGTGGCCTTTGCTCCTTCTCATCATTGGGTGCCAATATTGGCAATTCAAAATGTGGCGAATCAATCGCAAGCTCCAGGAACGGGTGGCCTTCGAAGAACTCCTGTCCGAGTTGGCCCTGCTGGGCAACACCAAAATCAAGCTGGCCGACTATTTGCACCACTGCATGGAGCGCATGGGCGTCCATCTTCAGGTCAGTCGCGCCTGGATCATGGAACACGACCACACAAACGATACCCTCACCAATACCGTGGAGTGGTGCGCGCCGAACATAGAATCCCAAAAAGACACCCTCATCAACTTCCCCGCCTCGAAAGTGCCCTGGTGGACGGAAAAAATGAAATCCGGGGAAACCCTGGCCTTCCAAGACGTTGCCGACATTCCCGACGACATCGCCAGGGAGCAGATCATACGCCAGGGCATCTCTTCCGTGCTCGCGGTCCCCTTTTTCATTTCCGGGACCTATTATGGATTCGCCGGGTTTGACGTATGCCACCGCACCCGTTCCTGGAGCAAGGCCGACCGCGACATGCTCACCGCCATTTCCCGACTGATCTGCAATGTCATTGGCCGCGTCGAAGCCGAAGAGGCCCACAAACACCAAACCGAATTCCAGAAAATGGCCACCGAAACCGCCGCCGATTTCCTGAACGCGGACTTGACCAACATCGACCGGAAAATCAACGACACCCTTGCCCGCATGGGACGGTTTTTCCAAGTGGATCGCAGCTACCTGTTTCAACTGAATGAAGACCGGACCACTTTCACAAACACCCATGAATGGTGCGCGCCCGACATTTCCTCGGAAATGGACGACATCCAGAACGTTTCCTTTGAAAACTTCCCGTGGTGGGGGGCGCAAATGCTGAGTGAGAACACCGTGGCCATCCATCATTTGGACGAAATGCCCCCCGAAGCCGAAAACGAAAAAAAGGAATTGCGCCGCCAAAACATCCAATCATGGATGATCGTTCCCATTCGCGCGGACAGCCGCCTCCTGGGTCATTTTGGCTTCGATGCCGTCAAAGCCCCCCGGACATGGCCCCCCACCCTGCTGGATCAACTCCAGGTGATCTCCACGATCTTCGCGGACGCCCTGTGCAAACAGGAAAAGGATGGCGCCTTGCATCAGGCCATGGAGGATGCCAAGCTGGCCAGCCAGGCCAAATCCGAATTCCTCGCCAACATGAGCCATGAAATCCGCACCCCCATGAACGGCATCATCGGCATGAACGATCTCCTCCTTTCCACCGAACTCGGCGGAGAGCAAAGACGCTACGCGGAAATCATGCGCAACAGCGGCGAAGCCCTGCTGACCCTGGTGAACGATCTTTTGGACCTCTCCAAAATTGAATCCGGCAAACTGCAATTGGTGCGAGAACCGCTCGATTTGCTGGCGATTCTGGAAAATTTGATTGCCGGGCTCACCCCCACCGCAACCCAAAAAGGGCTGGAGTTGTCTTTGGACCTGGCCCCGGACCTTCCGAAACGGGTGTTGGGCGATGCGGGGCGGATTCGGCAAATCCTGTTGAACCTTGCCGGCAACGCCATCAAGTTCACCCCCCATGGCAAAGTCCTGATCGCCGTTCGCGGCGCGGGCACCCCCGCGAACTTCCGACTGCGCTTCTCCGTTCGCGATACCGGCATTGGCATCCCGGACGACAATCAACACCTGTTGTTCGAAAAATTTTACCAGGTGGACGCCTCCTCCACCCGGATCTATGGCGGCACCGGCCTCGGCCTCGCCATTTGCCGGGAATTGGTCGAACGCATGGGCGGCAGCGTTGGCGTGGAAAGCGAAGAGGGCTCCGGATCGGAATTCTGGTTCGAAATCCCGGCGGGCATCCCGGACCCAAACACCGCCCCCCCCGCGTCCGACGCCAAACGAAACCGGCTTGAAACCTTTTCCCCGAAGGATCTTCCCGCCAACTTCCGGGAATACCCGGCCCGCATCCTGTTGGTCGAAGACAATCTCACCAACCGCATGGTGGCCCTGCGGATTCTGGAGAAAATCGGTTTGCGCGCCGAAACCGCGAAAGACGGATTCGAGGCACTCGAACTCACCCGCCAACAAACTTACGACCTCATACTCATGGATGTGCAAATGCCGGGCATGGACGGCTTGGAGGCCACCCGGAAATTGCGCCGGCGCGGCAGCCGGATTCCCATTGTCGCCATGACCGCCCACGCCATGAAAGAAGATCGACAACTCTGCATCGACGCGGGCATGAACGATTATCTCAGCAAACCCGTTTCGCCCAGAACGCTCATTCACGTGCTGACCAAATGGCTGCCCAAAACCCCGGCGGGCCCGCCCACCTACGATTCAAGCAGCCTGACCGAAATGCTGCTGGGTGACCAAAGACTGATCAACCAAATTCAGGAAGGGTTTCTGGAAGACATGGGCCTCCAACTCAATGAATTGCGCGTGAGCATGAACCAAGCGAAATTCATCCAGGCCGAACGCATCGCCCACAGCATCAAAAGCGCCGCCGCATACGTGGGCGCGGTAAGATTTTCACAGTTGGCCGCCAGAATCGAAGCCCGTTTGCAATCGGGTCATCCCCAAGGACTCGAACCCAGAATCGAGGAATTGGAAGCCGCGTTCAGGGAGGTGAGGGCGCTCATGCTCCGCGAATTGGACGTTTCTCCGAGTCTTTAAGTCCACTTCAGATAAACCCGAATCCCTGAGATTTTTGCTTTGAATCCACACAATCTCATGGTTTCAGGATAAATAAGCCGTGCCCACCCTTTTCATTCTGACGGGAATTCTTGCCAACCGCATTTTGGGGCGGTATGATCCCACCATGAACATATACCTGATTTTCGTACTTGCCATCCTGATTGGATTCGCCCTGTTTGACGCCTGGATCCATTGGCTGAACCTGAAAGCCATTCAACCCGACATCCCGGCGGAATTCGCGGATGTCTACGACGCGGAAAAATATGCCCGCAGCCAGGAATACCTCAAGGACAGCACTGGATTCGACATTTTTTCCGGCCTCCTCAAAACCGCCGTGCTCGCGGTGTTCATCCTCGCGAGCGGTTTTGCCTGGATTCACCGCATCGCCGCATCCGCCAGTGACGGCCTCCTTCTCCAAGGCCTGGTTTTCGCGGGCGTCCTCATTCTCCTGAGCACCCTGTTCGGCCTCCCCTTCAAAATTTACGACACCTTCGTGCTGGAAGAAAAATACGGCTTCAACAAAACCACCCCCAAAACCTTTGTCACCGACATGATCAAAGGCCTCGTGCTCACCGCCATCATCGGCGCCCCCCTGTTCGCGGGCATCATCTGGTTTTTCGATGTGGCCGGCGGACACGCCTGGTGGATCTCCTGGGGCGTGGTCACCGCCGTGCAACTCCTCATTCTCTACATTGCCCCGGTGTACATTCTCCCCCTGTTCAACAAATTCGAACCCCTCGAAGAAGGCGAATTGCGCACCGCCATCGAAGCCTACGCCCTGGAGCAGGGTTTTCACGTGCAGGGCCTCTTCAAAATCGACGGATCACGGCGCAGCACCCGCGCCAACGCCTATTTCACCGGATTCGGACGCAACCGCCGCATCGCCCTCTTCGACACCCTCATCGAAAAGCACTCCGTCGAAGAATTGGTCGCCATTCTCGCCCACGAAGTCGGCCACGCCAAATGCAAGCACATCCACAAGCAGCTCGCGGCCGGCATTCTCAGCACCGGCTTGATGTTCGGACTGCTCTCCCTCTTCATCCGCCAACCCGAACTGTACACCGCCTTCGGACTGCCCGGCGAAGAACCCCTGCCCATTTACGCCGGCCTGATCTTCTTCGGCTTCCTCTACACCCCGGTTTCCTCCATCATCGGCATCCTCACCCAAGTGCTCAGCCGCAAATTCGAATACGAGGCGGACGCCTTTGCCGCGAAAACCACGGGCGCGTCCGCCCCCCTCGTCGACGCCCTCAAACGCCTTTCCGTGGACAACCTCAGCAACCTCACCCCCCATCCCTGGCTCGTTTTTCTGGAATACAGCCATCCGCCCGTCCTGCAGCGCATTGACGCCCTTCGACAAGTTCCCCTGCCATGAAGTCGGGTCTGAAACCGGGAATGACCGTCGCCAAACTCATCTTTGTGTTCGGTTTCCTCGTCCTGTTCCTCGGCACCGGATGGGAAACCGGCGTCACCGGCAAAGACGAGTTTTGGGTCACCTTGCGCACCCCCCTGGAAATGATGGAGCGGAACTCCTATTGGACCCTGTGGCTCAACGACGAGGTCCGCATGCAAAAGCCGCCCCTGATCTATTGGACCATCATCGGGTTTTACCGACTCTTCGGCATTGAGCTTTGGGCGGCGCGGTTGGTGGGCGTGCTCAGCGGCGCGGGCATGGCCATGCTCACCACCCTGCTGTATCGCCGCCTCTTCAAAGGCAACGGTTTTTTGGCCGGCATCATCGTGCTCGCCACCGCCGGAGTGGCCGTGGAAGGTCGGCGGGCCATGCTGGACATGCCCCTGGGTTTGTTCACCACCTGGTCGGTGTACCTCTGCGTGGCCGCTTGGCAGGACAAGAAAACCTGGCTCTGGGGCGCGGCGGGCGCGGCCCTCGCGGGCGCAACCCTCGCCAAAGGTCCGCAATCCCTTCTTTTTCTCCTCCCCGCGCTCATCACCGGCTTCGCGCTCATGCGCCCCCGTCCAGACTTCAAAACCCTCTGGAAGCCCGCCCTGCTCTTCGGCGGCGTTTTCCTGCTGCTGGCCCTCCCCTGGCCCCTGTCCATGCGAGTGCTGCACGGGGAATTCCTCGAAGAAATGAACACCCAAATCGTGGAACAACGCCTCAACCAAGTCAGCCTCAAATCCCCGATCAACGCCCTCTCCTCGGTCCTCCTGCTCACATTCCCGTGGAGTTTCGTGCTCGTCGCCGGACTCATCCTCGCCTGGCGGAAAGACCATACCCTGCATGACAAACGCGTGCTCTGGCTCATCGGCTGGCTGCTGCTCAGCGTATTGCCCTTCTTTTTCATGCGCTCCTTCGAACGTTACATGATCCCCATCATCCCCTGCGCCTCCCTGCTCATCTACGTCACCCTGGAGCGCCTCGGGGACCGCGCCCGCAAAATCCTGATTTGCGTCTCCGCCGTCCTCCTCTCCATCGTTTCCCTCGTCTTCTCCCTCTTCGGCATGTGGTTCCACCTCACCTTTTACAGCTCCCTGTTCACCATATGCATGACCATTTGGCTGCTGTGGACCGCCTTTACCGAATCCCGCCCCGACCGCCCCCTCATCGCCGCCGTCTGGGTTTTCGCCCTCGTCCTCGGCGTCGTCTATCCCCGCCTCGGCGTCAACGCCCTCCCCGATGAAATTCCCTGGGAGGCGTTGCACGAACACCCCGTGGGCATCTACAGCAGCTATTCCCAACCCGCCATGCTCTCCATGCGCCTGGAGCGGAGCGTGGACTTCGCCCGCGAGGACCGCCTCGTCGCCCATGGCTACAACGGCTACATCTTCACCACCCGCGACCAGTACCGCGACCCCGACCGGATCGACACCCTGCACCACGCCCTCACCTCCGCCGGCGTCCCCTACGAAATCGCCGGACGCTATCCCGTCTTGTTCAGCCGCCGAACCTGGATCCGTTTTACCGCCCCCGAAACCGGTTCGGACGACTGGCGGGAGGCCTTCCGCACCCGAAATTTGGAGGGGCTGAAATCCGAAATCCTCTTCGTCCGCACCGGAAATTTGGTGGAAAGTCCCTGATTTCAGGCCAAAATCACCGAAAAACCCCATTTTCATGTGATTTTTATGATTTTTTAGATTGCAAAGCGGGCCAGAGTCGGAAAACATGCGCAATCGGAAAGGCACCGAATGTTTCGGGCCCCCGATCGAACGTGAATACGCAACCCCTCATAGGAGAATGAATCATATGGCAGCCAAGCCCCTCACCAAGACCCAGACCATCGCCACCATCGCCGAAAACAGCGGACTGACCAAAAAGGACGTGACCAAAGTCATCGACGAACTGGTGCAACTGTCCTACAAACAGGCCAAAGTTGGATTCACCATCCCCGGTTTGGGCAAACTGGTGGTTCAGAACCGCGCCGCCCGCACGGGCCGCAACCCCGCCACCGGCGAAACCATTCAGATCCCCGCCAAAAAGGTTCTGAAGTTCCGCATTGCCAAAGCCGCGAAAGACGCGACCGGCTGCTGAACAAACGGACTTTCTCACGAAAGTACGATGCCGCGGAGGTCTCCTCCGCGGTTTTTCTTTTGCCTTTTTCCAAATTTGGGACATAAACGAACCTCCATGAATCCGAAGTCCTCCCTCACCGAACCCTCCATATCCGAATTGCTGCGCAAGGCGGAGCGTCCCCTGCTTTCCTACGAATTCTTTCCCCCGAAATCAGAAGCCGGCCTCCTCTCCCTGCAAAACGCCGTCGAAGGACTCCGCCACACCCAGCCCGACTTCGTCACCGTCACCTACGGCGCCGGCGGCTCCACCCAGAAACTCACCTTCGAAGTCGCCGAACTCCTCCGCCGATTCCACTACCAACCCGTCATGCCCCACCTTACCTGCGTGGGCTCCAGTCGGGACGAACTCGAAGCCCTCGCCGACCGAATTCACGGGGACGGATTTCGAAACATCATGACCTTGCGCGGCGACCCGCCCAAAGGCGAAACCCAATTCGTCCCCCCCCCCGACGGACTTTCCTGCGCCCGCGATCTCGTCAAACTGCTCAAATCCCGCCATCCCGACTTCTGCCTCGGCGTGGCCGGATATCCCGAAGTCCACCCCGAAGCCATCAGCCCCCAAGCCGAGATGGACTACCTCAAAGAAAAAGTCGACGCCGGCGCCGAATTCATCACCACCCAGATGTTCATGGAAAACAGCCATTTCTATGCCTTCATGGACCGCTGCGAAAAAGCCGGCATCCACGTTCCCGTGCTCCCCGGCATCATGCCGGCCCTTTCCCTCGGACAAATCAGACGCATCCTCGGCATGTGCGGTTCCGTCCTCCCTCCCGAACTCGAAAACCGCCTCATCGCCGCCGGGGACGACGCCGAAAAAGCCATGCAAACCGGCATTCTCTGGAGCATGGAGCAAATCGTCGACCTCTTGCAAAACGGCGTTCCCGGCATACACTTGTACGTTCTCAACCAAATCCGTCCCGCCATGGCCTACCAACTGGCCCAAACCTTTATAGAAATGACCCGAGGATGATCCGCCCATGAGCCAAGAAGTGTGGAAAGAATTCGAAGACAACCAGATCACCCACAGCGCCGCCCACTACCTCATGGCGATCAAAACGCTGTTGGAAGACAACGGCTATGCCCGGGTCACGGACATCGCCAAAGCTCTCAACATCACCCGCGGCAGTTGCTCCATTTCCCTCAAGCCCCTCAAAAAGAGAGGATTTGTGGTCGAGGACGACAACCGCTTCCTCAAGCTCAGCGAGGAAGGCCAACGCCTCGCCGAACTCGTGGAACTCAACGACAAGCTTCTGGAAATTCTCTTCGGAGAAGTCCTCGGCGTGGATCCCGAACAGGCGGAAATCGACGCCTGCAAAATCGAGCATTTGCTCAGCATCGATTCCAGCACCCGCCTGTCCGCCTTCGTCAAAGTCTGGCGCAGCAACGCCCCCGAAGTCAAAGCCTTCAAAGAACTGCTCTCCAAAAACAAGGCCGACTGCTCCGGCAACTCCGAAAACTGCGCCATCTGCCAATCCATCTGCATCCAACCCCACGCCTGATCCCCCCCTAATCCTAATCGTAATACTAATCCTAATCCTAATCGTAATCCCACTCCCAAGGCTGATTACATCCGCAACCAAATTTTGAAAAACCCACGGATGGCTGCGCTGGACAACGGATAAAGATGGTTGGATTTGTAAGCCTGCGGATGCCGGGACACGGCCTGCGGATCTTCCGGCATGGCATGTAATTTTCAGACAAGTGTTGATCTGTAGCTTTCAGAGCATCCGCAGGCCGTGTCTTGGCATCCGCAGGTCCTTTTCATTGAACATGCACGCTTTTCTGTAACACGCTGCGCCCTCTGCGTACTCCTGTTCAAAAACACGGAGGATTGGGGCGGATCTTCTGAATCCGATTAAGATTAGGATTACGATTAGGATTACGATTAGGATTCGGTTTGCCCCTTATTCTTGCCGCACGATGACGTGGAGCGTATCTTCCGACCGTCGGAAACCCCGGTGAAAAACCTTCCGACGCTCGGAACCTCTTTTGTGTAGCTGAAAAATCGGCACGGACGACGCCGAAACCCCGGAAAAATCCGGTATGGTCTTTGCCCCGGAGGGGCTATAGCGGTCAGCCCGGGGTCAGGAGCGCGCACGCGCTCCGCAGCCCCGGGATTCGGCCCCATCAACAGAAGCGCCCCGAAGGGGTGCAAGCGAGGGTTGCCCTCGAAATACCGTTTTCCCCGGGTAAGGCGCCGCTTGCACCCCTTCGGGGCG
>JAFIGC010000007.1 GCA_020831635.1 Verrucomicrobiota bacterium
TCGCCGTCCAAGGTCCATACCGCCCCCCCGCGCGCATCGCCGCCATCCGCGCCGGAAAAATGGATCGACCCCGAATTCGCGCCGTTTCCCCCTCTTGCCTCATTGCCGAAAAAAAGACAGTCCTCGAACCGTACCGAGAGCGGGGCATGCACCGCGCCCCCGAGAATCGTTACGCCATCCTCACCGTTGGAAGTTCCGTTCAGACCGCGCGCGATATTGTTGCGGAAGCTGCAATTTCGGACCACCAGCAAACCGTTCCCATTCGCGGCCGCGAGACCCGCCCCTCCTCGCGCCCCCGCTTCCGGTTCCTCGCTGACCGTCGCAGTGCGGTTCCCGTCGCGAATGACGAAGCCGTCGATGATGAGGGTGCCACTGAAGGTCCCCACCGTGACGACGTGAAAAAGGTTGCCGGCGTTCGATCCCTGGTTGCCGATATTGCCGGACAGCACCGTGCGGTTCTCTTCCTCGTGGATGCGCCGTTGCATCGGGTCGTCCATCCCCGGCTCAAAGCCACCCAGCAAAGTGATTCCGTGGTTGATCAAAAAAGTATCTGTACGGTTAGTGCCCGGCGAGGGGAGGTAAGTTCCACGGGCCACCCACACCTCATCCCCTGCTTGGGCTCCGGCGAGTGCCAACCGCAGATCGGTCATGGCGTTGGTCCAACTGGTACCGTCTCCACTGCCTGTTGCGGCCGGATCGACGTGGATGACCTCCGCGAATCCAGTAGAGGGAGTTCCCACGAATACAATTAATGAGAGAACGGTAGTGGAAATGAAAAGGGAGAGAATTTTCATTATGGTGAGAGAGTGGGAGATTCGTATCTCCAAAGTACACCAAATAGACATACTTCAGAAAGATAATACATTTTATCATAGCACTCGATTTTGTCAAATAAGTAAAATACCTGTTGCAATATTGGCACCCAATCCTTTTCTCATACGGAAACCTGAATCCGTGAGATATTTGCAAAGAAGGCGTGCAAGATCCGTGCAAAATCATGGAACGAAAGGGATTGTCGGGAACCGAGGCATACCCGTGCGGTCTGTCGAGCGTTCCCGACAATTCCTTGCAGCCCATGAGTAGGTGTCGATGGATTCGGAACTGTCGCCGTGGTGGACGGGATTGAGTAGAGTAGACTACCGGAGGCGCTGAAAGGAAAAATCGGGGACAGCACGTGGATCCACCCTTTCCTGGATCAGGAATCTCAATTCCTGATTCGTATCCCGCCACGTCGGCCATGCGTCGAACTGCGCGGGGGAAAGGAACCGGCGCATCCCCTCGTCCAATTCGGCGAGGCAAAGAGCCTGGTGTTCCGGGAGAAGGAGAAACCCATCCTCAACATACATCCCGAGCCAGTCATGGATATACTGGTTCAGGGCTTTTCTCGCGGCCGTTCGCTGCCGCGCGTTCAGACCCAGGGCGCGGTTGAGACTGGCCAGCGCGCGGGGTACAACGGTATTTTCATAATACGCACCCACCCGTTCGGCATAATTGCTTGTTGGCCATCCAGACGCATGCCAGCTCCGACGAGATCTTCCGGTGTGGGAAGGATGATCCGCCCCTCTCCGTCATCGCCTCCAAAAATAAACAGGACATTGGCATCTTCGCTGGCAACCACAATGGGCCGTTGTTTCGTGGGCACGTTGGACCACTTGGGGGGAGTTTCCTGATCAACGACCCGGGGGGGGCTCACGCAGCCGTGGAGTGCAATGACACAAAGCCAAAACCATGTCCGGGCGACCTGCAAGCGACCGTGTACTTTTTCCATGGAAATAGGACTCGAAACCATAGGTAAACAATATGGCAGGAGGTGGAGTGAAAATCAAGCTGAATCAGTGATAGGAAATCGCTTATCGCGCTATCAGAGCCAGAGGCGGTTTCGGGGTTGAAAAGAGCGAAAGTGGCTGCGGCGTCCCGCCGATGGTTTGACTTCAGAGGCGGGACGCCTCGGCCACTTTTATCTTGATGCTCAAGCCATCAGCCGGAGGCAATCCTGACGGAGATCCCGCTGACGAAGGCGACGGATGCGTTCCCGCTGGGAGTGAAAAATCTCTTTCCTGAGCTTCTCCCCGGAAACCACGCGGTGAATCAGTTCCGCCAGCACCCGCGGCGAGGTCTCTTCGAAAAGCACCCCGCTTCCATCCAGTGCTTCCTGCATGCCGCCCTGGGCGCGGGCGAGCACGGGAACGTCATGGACCATGGATTCGATCAGTGGCAGGCAGAAGCCCTCGTGCCGGCTGGTCGTCACGAAGATGTCCGCGGTTTGATAACAGGCCGAACGCCCACCATCCGAAACAAAACCTTCAAAGCACACGTTGTTCAGTCCGAGTCGGCCGGCCAGCAGGCTCAGCATTGAGAAATAACGGGGACAACTGTGCTCGGATCCGGCCAGAATCAGGCGGCTGGCCGGTTCCAAGGTGCGGTGATACCAGGCAAAGGCGAGCAAAAGATCCTCCACGCACTTGTTGGGAACGATCCGCCCCAAAAAGAGAATGGTTTTCAATGGCCCCCGGAATCGCCGCAGCATCCTGGGATCCGGCGCCACTTCGCATTCCTCAAACGAAAACAACAGGGGAATCACGGAAATCGGGGTTTTTCCGAAACCCGCCATTTTCAATTCCTCCGCGTTATATGCGGAAACCGCGCAGGCCTTGTCCGCCCGCTCCAGAACCGCCGGAAGATTGCGCCGCGCCGCGCGCAGTCCAACTGCGGTTTCATCGTCGAATCCATCGAAAAATTCCGCCGGGGTGATGTTGTGGTAGCGGACCACTTTCCGGGCCGAAGCGCGGAAATAAAGGTCGGTGACGGATGAATCCATGGAATAATGATACATCACCATATCCCGGGATTCCGCCGGAAAGTCTTCCGCCGAGCGGCATTCATCGGCCACCGCCGGCGCGATGCACTCCGGGGGCGCGTAGATTTCGGACGCAATACCCATACCCCGGCAGAGACGCCGGATCAACCGGGCTTCCTGGGAAATGGCATCCCCATCCGCAAATCCCGCCAAAAGTTGATCCATCCGCCTCAGGTTCATTTCGCCACCTTCAACCGAATTTCCTCTGCCACGGGACCCATTCGGTTTTCCAATTCGCGGAGACGCCGGTCCAGTTCCCGGCGAGCCTTTTCCTGTGTCTGGTGTTCGAGAACCAATTGATTCATCAGCATCTGGTTGACGGTGTTCTGTTCAAAGGCCATCCTGCTCAGAAAAGGGAACAGGAGTTTCCACAAGATCCGGCGGATCCAATAAAACAGCCGTCCGGATACGCCCCGCCCGAGGGGAATCGTCCAGAGCGTGGGGTCCACGCTGTGGCGGGAACGGATCAAAAGCAGATGCCGAACCCGATAGTCGAATTCATCCGGCGCGTCTTTCAGGCAAAGAATCGCCGCTTCTCCTTCGAGGAGGGAAAGCAGCCCCCCATCCGGATGGCGGGCGGCGGATTGTTCCAGTTCCTTTGCCAGATCTTCGCTTCGGTCGTTTCCCGCTATGATCAGCTTCATGACTCAATCCCTTTTTCAGTGGTGGATGCTTTAACACGAATTTCACAATGATGCTCCTGACGGTCGTTTTTGAGATGGAGGGGTTCGGGGTCCTGGGCGGCATTGTCACGGATTAGGGTGATGTGATAGACGGTTTGCAGGTAACGATAGTGGAGTTTGTAGCCGGGCCAGGTTTTGGGGATCAAGGGGCGGAAGTGGAGGTGCTCGCCTTGTTTGTGGATGCCGAGGAGGGTTTCCACGAGCAGACGGTACATCCAGCCGGCGGAACCGGTGTACCAGGTCCATCCGCCGCGTCCGATGTGGGGGGGCTCGCCGTAGATGTCGGCGACGGCGACGTAGGGTTCGACTTTGTAGGTGTCGATGGCTTCGGGACTGCCGCCGTGGTGAATGGGATTGAGGAGGTTGAAGAGTTCCCAGGCACGTTCGCCGTCGCCGAGTTTGGCGAAGGCCATGGCGGTCCAAATGGCGGCGTGGGTGTATTGTCCGCCGTTTTCACGCACGCCGGGGATATACCCCTTGATGTAACCGGGCTCGAGGTCGGAAGTGTCGAAGGGGGGATCGAAGAGCTGAATGAGCCCGTCATCGCGGCGCACGAGGCGTTGGTCCACGGCTTCCATGGCGGCATTGGAGCGGGCGGGGTCCCCTGCCCCGCTGAGCACGGACCAGCTTTGCGGCAGGGAATCGATCTGACATTCGGGACTTTGGGCGGAGCCGAGGGGCACACCGTTGTCGAACCAGGCGCGTTTGTACCAGCCGCCGTCCCAGGCGTTGGCCTCGATGTTTTCGCGGAGTTGGGTGGCCTGCTCGCGGCAAAGCGTGGCGAAGCGGTCGTCCTGTCGGGTGTCGGCAAGCTCGGCGAATTGGTGGAGCACGTCGAAGAGGAAGAATGCAAGCCACACGCTTTCGCCTTTGCCTTCGGGACCGACTTGGTTCATGCCGTCGTTCCAGTCGCCGCAACCGATGAGGGGCAGTCCGTGTTCGCCGAAATTCAGTCCGTTTTTGATGGCGCGTACGCAGTGCTCGTAGAGGCTGGCGCTCTCTTCGGACCGCTGCGGCTGGTCGTAATAGGCTTCTTCATCATCATTGACGGGACGACCTTCGAGGAAGGGCACGGTTTCATCGAGGACCCCGCTGTCGCCGACGCACTTGACGTAATGGCAGGTGACGAAGGGGAGCCAGAGATAGTCGTCGGAAAAGTGCGTGCGCACCCCACGTCCGCTGGGCGGATGCCACCAGTGCTGCACGTCGCCTTCGACGAATTGATGGGCGGCGGCAAGCAGGAGATGGCCGCGAATGAGGGCGGGTTCGCTGTGCACGAGGGCGAGGCTGTCCTGCAACTGGTCGCGAAAGCCGTAGGCGCCGCCGGATTGATAAAATCCGCTGCGCCCCCACATGCGGCAGCTCAGGGTTTGATAGAGCAGCCAGCCGTTGGCCATGAGATTGACGGCAGGGTCGGGGGTGTCGAGATTGACAGCGCCGAGCGTGCGGTTCCAGTACTCCCACACGCCTTCGAGCGCCTTGCGTCCGGCATGGGGCTGACGGTAGCGGCGGATGAGGGTGGTGGCATCGGCTTTGTCGCGTCCCACGCCGAGGCGGAAGGTGGTTTCGCGGCTTTGGCCGTCGGCGAGCTCGAAAGAAACTTGAATGGCGCCGCAGGGGTCGAGTCCGGCGCCGACGTTGCCGGAGAGGCGGCCGCGCTTGAGGGCGGCGGGTTGGGCAAGGCTGCCGTTGCGTCCGATGAACTCCTTGCGGTCGGCGGTCAGCGAACAGCGGGTCTCGTCCACATCGAGAAAGGCGATGCGCCCCATGAAATCGCTGTTGTAGGTGTTGCGCGCGAAGAGGGCCCCGCTTTGGGGATCGATTTCGGTTTGCACGTGCAGGAGGGTTTTGGCGCGGAGATCGCCGAGCACCCATTCCCAGTAGCCGGTGGCGGAAAGGCGACGGGATTGACCGGAGAGATTGCGCAGCTTCAGGGTTGCAAATTTGACCGGGGCATCCATGGCCACGTAAATCCACAGTTCGGAGGCGATGCCGTGTTCCTGGTGTTCGAACACGGTGTAGCCAAAGCCGTGGCGAATAACGTAGGGGGTGTTTCCGCGGGCGGGACCGGGGGTGGGCGACCAGACCTGTCCGCTTTGTTCGTCGCGCAGGTAGAAGGCTTCGCCGGGGGTGTCGCGCACGCTGTCGTTGTTCCAGGGGGTGATGCGGAACTCGTGGGCGTTTTCGATCCAGGTGTAGCCGCCGCCGCTTTCGGAGACCACGGTACCGAAGCTCCGGTTGGCGATGACGTTGATCCAGGGCGCGGGCGTGTGCTGGCCGGGCTGGAGGGTGATGACGTATTCGCGTCCGTCGCGGGTAAAGCCTCCGTAGCCGTTGGGAAAGAGCAAGTCGCGTTTGGCCAGGGGCGGCGTGGAGAAGTTTGCGTTGCCGGTTTCCGGAATCAGCAGGGGGATGGAGGGGGGGACGAGACGGTGGCGTTCGACCTGATGTTGGAAGCTGCCTTTGTCGTCTTCGAGCACCACGCGGGCCACGGCCTGAAGCAGCACCAGATCCTCCTGCGGAATCTGATCGAGCCGCCGCAGGAAAATGCCTCCGCGCTGATCGAGCATTTTCGCTTCCACCCCGGAGCTGATGCGCTCGGTGATTTGCTGATGCAGGGACTGATGGTAGACGGAGTGGTCGCCGTTGAGAATGACCAGTTCCACGGTGAGGCCTTTGGTTCTCCAGTAGGCGTGGGCACGGATGGCCTGCTGGACCAGGTCGATTTTGTTGATGTCGCTGATGCGAAGCAGAATGATGGGCGAATCGCCGGAGATGCCGTAGCTCCAGAGTCCGGTTTGTCCGCGGCGGTTTTGACTCAGCACGGCGGAGGGCGCGCGGCGGGCGGGGTCGGCATAAATCAGGGCGCCGGTGAGGTGTCCGTAGACCTGGGCCTCGGTTTCGGTGATGTTGAGGTGATGCAGGGTCACCTGACTGTGGGTCCAGGCGAGATCAAAGGCGCGGTTGCTCATGCGCGGACTTTGGTACTGCTCCACCCGGGAGAGCGCCAATTCGCGGCTTTCGCAGACGCCGAGGACCAGATGTACGGTGCGGCTTTGGCGGGGCGCCAAGGTGATGACCCGCCGCAGGGAAATCACGGGGTCGAGCACGGACCCAACGGTGTTGGAGAGCGGTCCGGCGTCGCGCAGGGCCCGGGGATGGCTGAGCGATCCGCCGCGTCCGACGAAACGGGCGCGGTCGGTTTCGCAACTGACCTCGCCGGCATCGCCGTTGGCTCCGACAAACAGATGCAGCAGCCAGGGCGGGGTTTCGTCCACGGAACGGGGACGGCGGGTGCAGAGCAGCGAGGCGGTGGCGGGGGTGAACTCGGTTTGCACGAACAGATTGCTGAAGGCGGGATGCGAGGCGTCGGCGGCGGCGGGCGCGAGCACGACTTCGCCGTAACTGGTGAGTTCAATTCTCCGGGTTTCCCTGGAATTATTGGTGAGGGTGATGCGGCGGACTTCGACGTCATCCTCGGGGGAAACGCAGATTTCGGTGTGCACGGCAATCCGGTGATGGAGCTGTTTGAACTCGGCGCGGGCCTGGGAGAAAATCGCCTCGTGGCTCTGGCCTTCGACGCGGGCGGGCTGATGGGCGGCGGACCACATCTCCCCGGTGTCGACATCGCGGAGATAAACAAAGAGTCCCCAACAATCGCGGGTGGCGTCTTCGCGCCAGCGGGTGACCGCGAGGTCGCGCCAGCGGCTGGACCCGGCCCCGGCGCTGCTGATGAGCACGTGGTAGCTTCCGTTGGAGAGCAGGTGCACTTCGGGGGTGACGGGGGTGGGATCGGGCATCACCCGCATGGTGGATTGCTTGTCGGCGCTGAGCAGGTCGGTATCCTCCACCTGAAGGTCCGAGGCGAAAACACTGGCCGCGGTTTTGGGCACCCGTTCCTGCAGCAGAAATCCGGTGGCTTTGAGCGGGGGACAGTCCATAAAGCGTTTTTGCATGGGCTGATCGCGCAAAAAACTAAGCAATGCCAGCAGGCTCATGCCCTGGTGATGGGCCATGTAGGAGAAGAGGGTGGCGCTTTTTTCGTTGGGAAGTTGCCGGGAGGGGGTGTAGTCGATCGCCTCGTAAAATCCGTATTCGCCCTCACGCTCTTCGGCGCGGAGACGCTGGAGGTTTTCGCAGGCCAGGCGCGGGGAAGTCATCAAGGCCATGACGGTGGCGTAGGGGGCGATGACCAAGTCTTCGGCGAGGCCGCGTTTGAGTCCGATGCCGGGGGAGCCGAAGGCGCGGTATTGATAGTTGAAATGAATGTCGGTGCGGTTGTAGCCCGATTCGGAAATGCCCCAGGGCACCTTGCGCAGGTTTCCGTAGTCCACTTGCTGGACCACGGCGGCGCGGCAACTGTGGTCGAGCAGGGTTTTTTCGTGGGACGGCATGACCAGATTGGGCATGAGGTATTCGAACATGGAGCCGCTCCAGGACACCAGAATTGGATCTCGGTTGGAGGACACCAGCAAACGCCCCAGGGTAAACCAGTGCTTCTGCGGAATTTGACCGAGGGCGATGGACACGTAGCTGCCCAGCCGCGCCTCCGAGGCCAGCAGATCGTAGTAGCCGGTGTCGAAACGGCGTTCGCTGAGGTTGTAGCCGGTGCGGAATAGGTCGCGGGATTTGTCGTAGAGAAAGGTGAAATCCATTTGCGCGAAGGCATCCGCGCGGTCCGCGAGTTCGTCCAGGGCGGTCAGCAGAGACATGGCGGCGGGCACGCCCCGCGCGCTCTGTTGACGCAGGGTGGGATGGACGCTGTCCGCAGGGTCGGGCACCAGGTCCTCTAACTGCCGGAGCTGGGCTTCGGCGGTGTGATGGAGGCGTTGCACCCAAATTTCCTGCTCGGAAGATGCGGGGATCACGCTTTGGGAAAGTTGTTGGGTGAGTGCCATCACCTCCTCCAAGCGTGCCAGGCCTTCTAGAAAGGAATCCGGCATTCGAGCCAGGGTCTCGGTCAGGATCCGGTCGAGTTCCTTCAACGATGTCGCGTCCGACGAAAGGGCCATGAGCACGTGCAGGGTGTCGCGCAGTCCCGAGAAAATGCAGTCGGAAAACAGGGGCTCATCGGCGAGGCCGCGCAGACCGGAACCGAGGGTGAGCAAATGCCCGGCGAGATTTCCGCTGTCGACACTGGAGAGGTAAATGGGGAGCAGCGGTTCCAGGCTGCGGGTGTCGTACCAATTGTAGAAGTGACCGTGTTTGCGCGGCATGCGGTCGAAGGTGGCAAAGGTGTTGCGGGTGCGCTCCGCCAATCCGTCGAGGGTCAGATATCCGAAATCGCGGGCGGCGAGATTGGCCAGCAGCGACAACCCCATGTTGGTGGGAGAGGTGCGGTGGGCGATGCGCGGTCCATGGGCCTCCTGGAAGTTGTCGGGAGGCAGCCAATTCTCTTCGGCGGTGACAAAGGTTTCAAAAAAGGACCAGGTTTTTCGCGCGCATTCCCCGAGAAAGTCGATCTGATTTGGAGAAAGGTTGGGATTTTTGGCGATGATGGGCCGGCTGCATCTCCAGGCGAGCCCGGGGGCGAGTGCCCAAAGCAACAGGATGGGCAGGGCGGCCGGCAGATTGGCGGGCACCCAAAAGGCGAGGATCACTGCTGTCGAAAGCGCGAGGATGGGCGGGAAGGCCATGGTTCTGAAGTGACGGGGAAGGCTGTCGCCACTGCGGAGCGCGGCATCGCCGGAGGTTTGCCACTCCAGCAGGTGTTTGTGGGAAACGAATACCCGGTAACAGGTCCGGAAAATGGCGTCGATGTTCGCCAGGGTTTCGTGGGGCATCATGGCCAGGTTGAAACCGGTCCGCCCGGCGAACCGCAGCCCCCCCTTCCCTTCCGTGCGCAGATGCTGCTTCCAGGGGATACTGTGGGATTTCCGGAACAGGGAACTCAGGGCGGACAAACATCCGGAAAGTCCGACCAAGAGCAGAGCGACTATACCGCCCAAAAGCCCGCCGTTTGGCACGAAGAAAAAGAAAAAGAGAATGAGGGCCAGATTGGCGGTGGGCACGAGGCTGCGGCGAAGGTTGTCCAAGAGCTTCCAGCGGGAGAGACTCGACAAGCGGGCGCGCAATTTTCGGGGAATCATCTGCCAGTCGCCGCGAATCCACCGGTGCCGGCGGGCCATGTCCTCGGCGTATCGCGAGGGATCGTCCTCGTAGACTTCCACGTCGCTCACCAATCCGGAGCGGGCATAACAGCCTTCGAGCAGGTCATGGCTCAGGATGCTGTTGTCGGGAAAACGTCCATGCAGGCTGCGAACAAAGGCGTCCACTTCGTAAATCCCCTTGCCGATATACGAACCCTGCGCAAAGAGGTCCTGATACAAATCGCTGACCTCGCGGGTGTAGGGATCGATGCCGGCATCCCCTCCAAAAAGACGCACGTACCACGACCTGCGGGAACCGGGCAGGCTCGCGCTCACGCGGGGTTGCAGAATCGTGTAGCCGTCCACCACCTGATCGGATTTCGGATCGAAAACCGCCTGATTCAGCGGGTGGGCAATCGTGGCGATGAGGGTGCGGGCCACATCGCGGGGCATGCGGGTGTCGGTATCGAGGGTGATCACGTACCGAACCGCGGAAAGTATGGCGGTCTCCCCGCGGACTTCGCTGTAGGCGGTTTTGCTTCCCCCGCGTAAAAAGGAATTGAAGGCTTCCAATTTGCCGCGTTTGCGTTCGTAACCCATCCAGACGCCTTCGGCGGGATTCCAGAGGCGCGGACGGTGAAAAAGAAAGAACTGGGCATTGTAGGCTTCGGCGTATTTTACGTTCAGGAGGTCCACGCCTTCGGCGGCGGCCCGCACCAGTTCGTCATCGCCGGATTGCGATTCGTCGGGCGCGTCCCGAAAATCGGTAAGCAAGGCGAAATGAAGAAAGGGATCGGGATTGGAAAGATGGTGCAATTCCAAGGTGTCCAAAAGCGCCTGCACCCCCTCGACTGTGGTCAGCATGGACGGGATCACCACCATGCTGCGGCATTCGGAGGTAATGCCCTTGGCAAAATCCAGGCGGGCCAGCGGATGCGGTTTGACCAGCAAGGGGGTCAGCGCATTCACCAGCGACACCGCAAGTTGACCGCCACAGATCAAAACCAGAACGGCGGAGAAAACCAGGAGTCCCATCGGAAGTCCCCATGCGCCCGCAAACCATATATATCCCGCGGTCAGGAGAACCGTGAACAAGCTCACCGTGCCCAAATAAACCCGCAGGGGATTCCTGAGGACCGCGGCTTCGAGTCCTCCGAACCCAGGGGCGCGTGCCCGCAGGGTTTTGCGCAGGTCCGGCAGCCCCCGGTCAATGAGCACGTAGCCCACGTGCGCCCTGCGGTCTTCGGCCCCGTGCGTTCGGGCGTGATCGGAGGAGATGCGGAGCACTTCGCCGGCGACGTCTCTTTCGGTTTTTTTGCTCTGACGAGCCAGGGTTTCGACGGCATGGCGATAGCGGTCGCGGGTGGAGAAATCCATGCGGCGGTAAATCCCGGACGGATCTCCGCGCAGAATTTCCTCCACCGCGCTGAGCGTTTCCACAAACTCTTCCCAATCCATCGTGCTCAGAAACCGCAGACTGCCGATGCAATGGCTCACGGTCATTTGATTGGCCGACTGCTGTTGGTTTTCCTGAATGCAAAGCGATTCCACGGAACGGCCCTGTTGGGTGAGATGCTGCTCCATCCACCCCCGGGCCAGATGCAGCAGGGGATTTTGACGGGCCAGCTGTTCGGTGAATTCCGCCACAAAGGCACAGGTGAGTTGAATGTCCGCCTTGGCCATTTCCGCCACCACCACCACCAACTGTGACGGGTCCCGCTCCGCCATGGCTTGGAGTCGGTCGATCCATTCGTTCGCGAGGGCTCGGTCTTCACGTGCGGAGATTAAACGCCGGGCGATTTCTTGCAAGGTTTCAATCAAACTGAGGCGCAGCATAATGGGAATGGCCCACAGTTCGCCCAGCTTCAGGGTGGTGACGCTTTGATACGCCGCGACAAAGGCACTCAGGGTTTCCGCATCGACTTGGGCATCCTGATGGGACACCAGTTCCGTGACCACGTCATAGACCCGTGGCAAGCCCTTGGAGCGCCCCTCCAGCAAACAGGGCAGTTCCCGGCTGTATGTTCTGGGCAAATGCTTTCGGGCCAACTGTATTTGCTCTTCAATCAGATAGAAATTGTCCAACAGCCATTCCGCGGCCGGCGTCAGATGACGTCCCGTGGGATCCGCCTGCGTGTGTTTCAGGAATCCGCGCAACCGCGCCTCGTTGAACCCCAGACGCTCCAGCAACGGATTGGCTTTTTGTTTGGCACCCACCGGATGAAGAGAGGCCAACGATTCCGCATGAAGCATCAACTGCTCGATGCTGAACAATTCCGAGGGGACACGAGGATTAGGAGTCCCCGAAACCCCGTCGCGGGGATGAGGCGGGGAGGAGACGTGGAGGAAGGAGTACATGCCGGGATTGTAGAGGGATACCTCCCGGATGTATATGGGGTCAAACCCTTAGAGGTAGGCTTTGCGGGGCCATTGGGACGGGAGCGCCGGTCTCCGCACCGGCAGGGTAAATGAATTTTCCCCGAAGGGGATCTTCACCGTAGCCGTGGGTTTCGAGCGCAGCGAGACACCCACGGAACCCAAACCCAACATACCGCGCATCCTGAAAGGATGCCTCACCCCCACCGTTGCCCCCCCGGCCCGTTAATCCCAAATATATCGCTCGTCATAGGGAATTTCATAACGCTTCAAAAAGGAGAGAAGTTCCTCCTGAAACGTCTTCTTGCGGTGATGCTCTTCCTGATTTCGGATGTACTGTTCCACATCATCCCGTTGGATGGCGCCAAAAGAAAAAAGGGCGTAGCCATCCTGCCAGTAAAAACGATGGTAGGCATTGCCCTGTTTTTTGATCCATGATGAACTCTCTTTCTTGATGTGGGCAATCAAGTCGATGGATCTGAGCTTTTTTCCCAAATCCGCAGCCACATGCACGTGATCCTCCACTCCGCCAACCACCACCCATGGACACCCTGCATCCCGGCATAGGGTTGCCAAATAGGCTTGCATGTTTGGACGCACGGACGCATCCATGAAAGGCTCGCGATGTTTTGTCGAAAAAATAATGTGCGCGTAAAGTTGATGAAAGGATTGGGGCATGGATACCATAAAAATGAATATTCCTGAAAATTTCAATCTAAAAGTGAAACAGATGTATGTGAAATTTCAGCCAACGACCGCAGCCGCTCCCGGCCCCGTTGAACAACCCTTTCAGGGTTGAATCCCGCTTTCCTGATCCATCCGTGGGCGGCGGGTCGTGGTACGCCCCTTGCCCACGGCTACGGTGAATATCCCCTTCGGGGAAAAAGCCGCGATTCAATCGGCCCATACCTTGATGGGCGTTTTCTATGGTGAAGATCCCCTTCAGAAATTGGAGAGGATACCCAATCACTTGCCCGATTTTCCCCGAAGGGGAAGGGGATCTTCACCGTAGCCGTGGGTTTTGAGCGCAGCGAGACACCCACGGTTCTCGCCCCCTACAACCCGCGCATCCTGAAAGGATGCCTCACCCCGCCACCGTTGCCTCCCCTGGCCCCGTTGAACAACCCTTTCAGGGTTGAATCCCGTTTTCCTGATCCATCCGTGGGCGGCGGGGCGTGGTACGCCCCTTGCCCACGGCTACGGTGAAAATCCCCTTCGGGGAAAAAGGTGCGCGCTCCGTTCATCCATACAGACATCATGGGGCCAACAAGGATATTCCCAGCACACAAGCGGCGGATTTCATTCTTTGATCCGTGGTGACCAACCGGGTGCAGCCCGCTTCCATGGCCGTGGCAAGGTGAATCCCATCCAGCGTGCGCAAAAAAACAGGCGGTTCAACTCCGAAACACCTGTCCGCCACTTCACGGGTCTTTTGCAACAAAGCCATCCCAATCGGCACCTGGAATATCAAGCCGCGGTTCAGATCGTCCATGTATTCGCTGAAAATCTCTTGTGCCGATTTTTGCCCGGTTTCTGACCGAGTTTGTTTTTGCAAAAGGGCAAAATAGATTTCACTCTGGGTCAATGAAGACGTAATCAGAGGCTCTGCACTTTTCCCGATCTGATGCAGGTAACGATCCGAATCCGGTTCCCGGCAGTATAATTTCAACAAGCAACTTGTGTCCCAATACACGGACATCAGAAACGATCCTCGCGTAAATCATCCAGAATTTCAGAGGAGGAATCAGAACCTTCCGGCATGGCTTCCAGACTTTTTTTTCGGCGCTGGGCCCACGTATTGAAGTCAGATTTGACCGGAGTGCCGGATACCGGGACCAGTTGAATGGTCGGCTTGCCTCGAACCGTGATCACCACCTCCTCACCGGCAGTGGCTTTGGCGATCAACTCACTTAAACGGGCTTTCGATTCACGAACACTTGCAATCATGTGACTACAGTAGTCCACCACTTTGAGAAATTCAAGATCCATTCGTGATCAATACGGAAATCAAGGGCGTTTTCATGGTGATGATCCCTTTTCCGAGCGTCGGAAGCCATGAAAAAAAAGTTTCCGACGCTCGGAAAGGGGAAAGAATTGCGGACAGGACTGTCCTCGCTCCGTTCAACGCTACTTCACAGTGCCGGCCTCGACGGAACTTGAATCTGTTTCGTCCTCAAACCCGCAGTCATTACAGACGGTGGATACGCCCCCGCCTTCGTTGTCCCAGTCGTCCACCGCCTCTTGATACCTTTCCTTACTGCCTTCTGGCTCCAGGGCCCAGTATCCGTCCCGTTGATAATGCGTGTGCAATCCGGATTCGTATTCCCGGGTGAGAAGAATCTCTTCGCTATATTCGGGAGCGTTGCGGATGGCGTCCCGGGTGAGATTGACGACGACCGTGGCGCTTTCCCAGCTCACCCGCTCAATCCACTGCGGCGAAATCAAAACCTTCCGACCCGGCAGCCATTTGTGCGTGTCAATGACCAGATAGCGGATGCTCCAGTTGGAATCATCCACGATGAAATCCGCCACGCAGCCGATGGCGCCGTCGCCGGCCTCGATTTCATAGCCCCGCACCGTTTCGGCGGAACGCAAATGCTGGTCAGCGGGTTCCTCTTCCGGTGCGCAAGGAGACTCACGTTTCAACGATCCGCGGGCAATCATCGGATGCGCGCCCCACATGTAAGGTCCATCCCAATAAACCGGCCATCCATAGAAATCGTGAAATTCAGTTTCAAATTGTCGCGAGACGGGTTGGTCGCTGTTCAACGCCGGGCTATCCTGGATCTGCCGTTGGGTTAAATTCACATTCACTTGTTCCTCCGCGGAGTTCAGTCTGAGCCGCGCATGGGGAGAGATCAAGACTTTGCGGCTGGTGAGCCAAGAGCCCGTTTTGGCCACGAGGTATCTCACGGTCCAGTACTGGTCATCGAAGAGGAGGTCTTTGACACCGCCCAGCTCGCCGTCGAGGCTGTTGAGTTTGAATCCGGCAATCGATTTGGAGGAAAATAACATGAGATTTCTTTGGGTGGGAAATTTAAGTGACAAGGGGTCGGTTTTTGAGATTGAACTTCCTTTTTACCTGAATTCACGAAAACGCTCAATGGGGTGAAACCCTAAAAAGCCCGATGGCGAACCATCGGGCTTTTCAAGTGTGGACGGATTATCCGTCCTCTATGTTTTGCAGCGACCGGGAAGGATAAATTTCCCGCCGCTGTCATCTTCAAATGACGTCGCGGCGCACCCGGTCGTTCGGATGCGTGGCCAGATTGCGGGGCCGGTCGTCATCCGCATCATATACGGTGCCGGGCTCGCGGATTTCGCCGCGCTCCTTCACATCGTGCTGATCTCCACTTGAGGATTCCCCGGCGGTGCAGATATCCTCGGCATCGGATTCGGAGAAGATCTTCTTGGCGCGCTTGATTTCATCCGAGCTTTCGGTGTGGACCGAAATCAGGATGTTGCCTTCTTTCAACTTGCTTTCATAGCGCTTGGCTTCGATCTCGGGGATGCCGAGGCCGATCAAACCGCCGGCGATGCCGCCCACGGTTGCCCCAATGGCCGCGCCACCGAGTGCGGCCATGATGGGGCCTGCGGCAATAAACGGGCCAATCCCGGGGATGGCCAGTGCGCCAATGCCCGCGATCCAACCCAACGATCCGCCAATGATCCCCCCGGTGCCTGCACCGGTAACGGCGCCCTCGGGGGCCTTCGTGTTTTTTTCGTGGGCGAATTCTTGATTCGTGTTTTTATCAGCGAACAACACGGAGATGTCGCTGTTTGAGAAGTTCGCGAGCTTCAGTCGATCAACGATTTGATCGGCCTGAACGCGTGAGGTTGCAATACAGAATACGGATTTATTTGACATGAGGTTTTCTTTCTTTTTGGTTACTTGTTTCTTGCAGATTTGTTTGTGAACGCAGTTCACTTCACTTCAAGTTGACTGTCCACTTGACTGGGATTCACAACCCGGCCGGCGATCTCATCGATGTGTAGTTTTTCACTGGCATTATCGACAGGACCGCGCAGGGTGACTTTGCCGTCTTTGGTGATGATCTTCACGTTCTTGCCGTTCGTGGACATGTCGTCGACATCCAAAATCGCCTTGCGAATGTTCGCGGTGATTTCCGTGTCGCGCTTGCCGGAGCCCTGGTCAAAAGGCGTCAGTTGTTTGTCGTCGCGGTCACGCACATTGCGCCCGGTGTTGTCTTTATCGGTCGTCCGTTCGATTTCCCGCGTGCGCAGCTCGTTGGCCTTTTCATGATGGGCCCTGAGCATCGGCAACCGTTCCATGGCGAAGGCCTTGACTTGAGCGTCCTTCGCGTCCTCGGCGGCGTCTTCGTAATTGCCGACCTGTTTTTTGTGGTCGCCCACCATCTGATCGAGGAATTTTCGGTCGAAGTCTTCACGGTCGGTTTTTTCCAGATTCCGGTATGTGCGGCTCGGATCCGTCTCGATCTCATCGGACAAATCGACGCGTTTTGCGGTGGCCAGGCGGGCCAGATTCGCACCGGAACGGGTGTGATCCGTCACGATCATCTCGGCATACGCCTTGACATCGGGATGCAGGGCTTTTTGAACGCCGAGTTGTGCGAGTTTCACTTCTTCCATGTCGTGGGACGCGGCGTTTTTGATGAATTTCTCATCGGCTCTGTTCAAGGTGTTTCTCTCGTTCGCCATGGCGTACGGAGCGGACAGCAACATGCCGCACAAGGCGAGCGTGGTGTTTGACATCAGGGTATTGAATTTACTTTTCATAATGGTTACAATTCTTTTTCGGTTGGGTTGTATTACTCTTTCCACGAACAACAGAGTGTTGCCGAGTCTAAAAGTACAATACATGAAGTCCGCTTCATTCGAAATGGGGTGAAATCCTAAAGCGGATTTCAACCAAATAAAAAAGCGAGTATTTTTCCAGGTCGGGTTTAACCCTATTGTGAAGTCCAAGGTATTTCTCCATGATGGCATGGTATTCGAAAGAATCACCGCAGGACTCAAACCTGCGACGAAACCTACAACTCAAACGACAACCGAAAGGTACTCCCATGATGAACAAAAACCAAAAGAAACATAACATGAATACCCAATCCATTCACTCCATCTCAAATCGGATGAAGCCAATCAAAGCGCACCGAGCTTCCGAACACAAACCCCCGGAGGACCAACATCCGGGCAAAGCCGGAAAAATCGGCTGGGCGCTGCTCTGGTTGATGGGCATTCCGATTCCCGTCCTGCTCGTTTTCTTTTTATTGCGCGGTTGCAGTTGAGATCCGTATCACCGTAAAAAGTTAGACTCCAAAAACCCGATGATTGATAAACCGGGAGGAGTGGCATCCCTTTGGGATGCGTGTTCGTGTGGGAATACAAATCCCCGGGGTTTCACCCCGGTCTGACGAGTGGCATCCCGTTGGGATGCAAATTCCGGAATGAAACACCATTCCCAATCGACCCCAACAGGATGCCACTCGTCAGCCCGTGGGCAAGCATTTGCCGACCCCAACGGGGTCACACTCCTACTTGTCGCTGGGTTTGTCGCAAATTTTGACAAGAAATCATTCTTGTAGACACATTTAAACTTGAAATCAAACGATATCAAAATGTCCTAATATCTAAAATGTGGATATCATGACTGCATAATTTTTCTGTGGTAAATACGCACGGGACAACCACGGGTGGCCTTCAAGCAAAAGGTGATGAACCTTCTGCCGCACCGCGGATATTTACGCCGGACTGACATCGGGATGTCCCCCTTTCCAATCAAAACCAACCAGTCGTGCGGGGGAACAGGCAGTCGATGTTTCATACATATTCCCGAATTTTCGAACTTCTCTGCCGACAAACAGCAGCTCTGCATCATGTCCGTCGGACTCCTCCCGCTCAGGGTCTTCTTCCGCATCCGGAGGCTGCATGACGGGCGGGCGGAGATGAAAGCCAAAGAGGATCAAGATCCTGTTCGATAAGCGCACCCCGGAACGAATCCAAGGCTTCTCCATCACGAGCAAATGCCGAAACCCAGGATTATTCAACTCCAACTCCGGAGACACGAACAGTCCGGTATGGTTTTCCATCGGTTGGTAAATCATGAAACGATGATCGCCTTTCAAGGGTTCAATCCGATGGATATTGATCGATATGCGCGTAGAATCGTCCACATCACGGCTTTCCTCCATTTCCTTGAGAGACAAGAACATAGAGTAAGTGTGGAGGATCAACGCGACCGCCAGCAACTGCGGCGCAAATCGGATGATGAATTTCAGGGCTTTCATTTGATGAATAGAGTGAAGTGACTCTACAATAAACCAATTTTATTCCATATGGGGTGAAACCCTCACGCATTTAGCAGGGGGATTCGGCCCCGGCACCGTCAATGAACAGTCTCTCGATTTGTTGAAACACGGTTTGCTCTTCGGGGCCTTCCACGAAAACCAGCAGTTCCGAATCCTTTCCGACATCCAGCATCATGAAGCTGATAATGGAGTCCCCGAAGGCCTCCTGTTCCGTGTCATTGCGCACCACGCGGATTTTCACGCCACTTTGATCGCTGAGTTGTATAATTTTACTGGCCACTCGAAGATGAAGCCCAGCGGGATGTTTGAAACAGAGAGACTTTGCGATCATAATTTTTCCAGAGGTTTTCGGGGAAGCGGAAGTTGCACGTTGACGGTTCACACCGGAAGAACTTCCTTGGACATAAACATTCTTTTAATCGGCGAATTTCCGATGCAGCGCCACGCCCAGCGTCAGGCCCGCGAACAAGGAACTGCCGATGTAGTACCAGGGAAATTTATGTACGCTTTTGTCCACGTCCTGCCCCATCTCACGGGCCCTGCGTACACTTTCCTTCTCAAAGTCCGTCACAACATCCACGGCATTGTCCTTGGCTTTATGCAAGGTTTTCATCAGACTTTTTTCATTTTCCATGAACAGCGTCTTCAAGTGTCCATATTTGTCCGAGAAAATATCCTGCATTTCATCCCGTTTATCCTTGGCGGCTTCTTCCAAGACTTTCATAGCTGCGTTGATACTTTCGCCGGTGGCTTTGTGTTTGGTGGTCATCATGTTTCCTTGTATGTATGGTTGCCCGTCGGAAAATCCCGACAAGAGAGACACCATACATTTTTCCCGGGGAAATCAATATGGGGTCATTCCCCACCCGCCAGTCGGCTGCGGTCCGGGCCTCGAATGATTCGATAATTTGGGGTGGTTGATTAGGGTTACACCCCATGGCGGGGAACCAACATCGGGGGTAGACTGAATATTCATTTCCAAAAATTTAACCGGAACGAATAATGTCCCTCATATTTGAATGTATACACACCGAAGGCATCGCACAATTATCCTATCTGATTGGCGATGATTCCGAAGGTGTGGCCGCGGTGTTTGATCCGCGTGCCGACGTGGAGGTTTACCTGGAACTCGCCCGCGCGAAACAGGTGGCCATTACCCATATTTTCGAGACGCACATTCACGCCGACCTCGTCAGCGGGGCCTGCGAACTGCACGCGCGGCTCGGGACTGCGAAAATCTTCGTCAGTCATGAAGGCGGGGCGCGCTATGCCTTTGACCACGAACCCATCCATGATGGGGACACCTTCACATTGGGTTCTGCCCTGATCACCGCCCGGCACACCCCCGGACACACTCCGGAACACCTCTCTTATCTGGTCGCGGAAAAAAATCATCCCGTAACCCCCTGGGGGGTGCTCTCCGGGGATTCACTGTTTGTCAATTCGGCCGGGCGACCCGATCTTCTCGGCAGAGATCAGGCGAAAAAGTTGTCGAAACAGCTCTTTCACACCCTGCGGGAGTTTTATCTGAAGCTTGACGACGGGGTCGTTCTCTATCCGGGACATGGGGCAGGTTCCCCCTGCGGAGCTGATATTGGAGATCGGCTCAGCAGTACGATTGGCTATGAACGACGCTTCAACGCGTTTTTGCAGTACGACCAGGAAAAGGACTTCACCGAATTCGTGCTCGCCACCACTCCGACCACCCCGACCTACTATCCCCGGATGAAGAAGGTGAACGCGAAAGGACCGGAAATCCTCGGCAATCTCCCCGATGTGCGCGGGCTTCCCCCGAAAAAATTCATGAAGGCCATCAAGCAAAAGGATACGGTGCTGATCGATACCCGTATGATGCAGGGCTTTGGCGGCGGGCATATCGAAAGTGCGCTCAATATCGGCGGCAATCCGATGCTCTCGATCTGGGCCGGCTGGCTGTTGGATCCTGAAAAAAAACTGCTGCTGGTCTTGGAATCCGACGATCGGTTGAAGGATATCGTCCGCTATCTTGTCCGCACGGGGTACATTCGCTTTGCCGGCTATCTGCTCGGGGGAATGACGGCCTGGAACAATGCCGGGCTGCCCTTGGAGTCGGTCGGGCAAATGACCGTGCAGGAAATAAAATCCGCGGGAAAAAGATTGCAACTGCTCGACGTGCGCTCACCGGAAGAATGGGCGAGTGGTCACATCCCGAATGCCAGACATTGTTTTTTGGGAGAACTCCGCGGGCACCTCGAAAAACTGAACAAGGTCAAATCGGTGGCGGTGTATTGCAACAGCGGCTATCGCGCGAGCATCGCGGCCAGTATTCTCCAGAAGACGGGATTCGGTTGTGTCTACAATGTCCCCGGAAGCTGGCAAGCCTGGACCGAAGCAGGATACCCGGTTGAAGGAGCACAGACGAAATGAAGAAGCGAACCACCTGCATTCGGATCCTGAGCGGCCTGGCCATGTTGCCCCTATCCGTAGCGGTCGCGGCGGAACCGGGACTGAACGCGCTCCAGTATTCCGGACCCGCCTGGTCACCTTATTTGGTTGGAACGGGAATCGGCGTGCTTTCGTGGTTGACCTTTTATTTTTCGGACAAAGCGATCGGGGCCTCCTCCTTCTACGCACACATCGCGGGCTTTGTCGGCAAACGCATCGCTCCCGTCCGCACGAAATCGCTTACCTATTTCAAAGACAATCCGCCGAGCGTGGGCTGGGGTTTCGTCTTCGTGCCGGCCATCATTGCGGGGGCTGCGATTTCCTCGCTGACGGGTGGTGAATTTACCAATGAATGGTTGCATCCCATGTGGGAGGCCCGCTTCGGCGACAGCATTGCCCTGCGCGCGGCAGTCGGACTTGGCGGCGGGATGCTGATGGCACTGGGCGCGCGACTGGCGGGAGGATGCACCAGCGGCCACGGCATCAGCGGCACCCTGCAACTCAACCCCGGCTCCTGGATCACGTTGATCTGTCTGTTTATCGGCGGTGTCGCAGTGGCGATTCCCCTCTTTGGCCTGTGAGAAATCATGAGTATTCCGAATAAAAACCGCATCCTCATAACCGCAGTGCTCTTCGGACTGATGTTCGGCTTTCTCCTGCAGAAAGGCGGCGTGGGCAAATACAACGTACTCATCGGCCAACTGCTGCTTCAAGACTTCACCGTCGCGAAAGTCATGCTCACCGCGATTGTGGTGGGCATGGTCGGCGTCTTTACGCTGCATCACTTTGGAAAGGTGAAGCTGCACCTCAAGCCCACACGCATCGGGGCCAACGTCATCGGCGGCCTGGTCTTCGGCGCCGGTTTTGCGTTGCTGGGCTATTGTCCCGGCACCGTCGCCGCCGCATTGGGACAAGGCAGCTGGGACGCCCTCTTCGGTATGGTCGGATTGGTCGCGGGTTCATGGCTCTTCGCCGAAATGTCCGGATGGAGCAAACGCACGGTCGAAACCCGGGGGGACCTCGACAAAGTCACCCTGCCCGATCTGCTGCATCTGCCACGACGCACAGTCATCATCAGCGTGGCCATGTCGCTCATCACCGTCCTGCTGCTGTTGGAACGTTTCACCGTCTGATCCCGACAAAATTTGGAAGTTCGGCATTGCGGACCCGGAGGAGCGGCAACATTGGGATGATTACATGCGGGCTTGCGTATCTACTGGATCGGAGAGACGGCGGATCACTTTACCCACGTCCTTTCCGCCTGTTCCTGGCTTGGCTTCTTGTCATGGGAGTTCGTAGGGATTACCCCATGCCCCCCTGGCTGTGTGATCCTATACTGGTCGAGCGTGTGAACAAAACCCAATAAGTAATGTGATCTTGTGTTCACGGGCTCAACAGGTGTTTTGCCATGATTTGGCAGGCTTCCGCCAGCAGTTCGCTCTGCGCCAGAACATAGGCATGCACGTCCATGCTTTCCAGTGTGCGTTGACCCTGCCAACGATGCAAAGCCGCGGAAGCCTCCCCCCGCCGGCTTTGACTCCATCGCAGATCAAGCCGAGCCTGGTCCCCCAGCGTACCGCTCAACTGGAGCACCTCCACATGCACCTCAAGATCCGCCTTGAGATCGGGATGCATGCGTCCGCGCACCACGTGGGCGTTTGGCAAGAGGGCCGTCAGGTTCCGGGAAAGCACTTCGGCAACCTGCCTCTCCAAGGATTCCGCCCATCGGTCATATTCGGAACTGTGGATTTGTACCGGTGACGTCTCCGTGATCACCGTCGGCTGGTGCAGGACGCCCGGCAGGGTGACGGAATTCAGTCGAATGATCCGGGACACCACTTCCCCCTGTGCCTCTACGGTTTCCGATCGCGCGTCCAATCGATACAATCGTGAAGACGGCGTTGTCGCACAACCCGCTCCAAACAAACACCCCGTGAAAAAGATGCGGCTCAATACATTGATGTGCTTCATGGTCGGGATCCTTTTCCCCGGAGCAGTGCTTCCGGATGACGGTTGAGATAATCGATAAACATGCGGAAGCTTCGGGACGATTCGCGAATTTCCTCCAGGGTCTGATCCACTTCCAGCCCCGCCATCAGTTGTGAAAGGCCGTTCAGGCTCTGATTGAGTTCGTCCAAGGTTTTTTCCAGGGTTCCACTTTCCAAAAACCGGGCAATCTGATTCATGCTGCTGTGTACATCCGCGATGATTTCTTCGAACGGCAGATCGTCGATCTGTTGCGTGAAGCTCGCCAGGGTGGTCGGGATCGTGGGAATTTCTTCCAGTTCGCCTTGGACGCCTTTGTACACCGCTTCGACTTCCGGATGAAAATCGAGACTCACCCGCATTTTTCCGGTGACGAAGGTCATGAATTCCAGGCGCGCGCGAAGACCCTTTTCCACCAGTCCGGCAATCTGTATGTCCCGGGGGACGGCCCCGCCGCCATCCAGCTCCACGAAACTATTGCGGTAAATGCGAATCTCCACGGGTGTGGATAGCTCTTCCATGCGATGATCGTACACTAGCGAAATCTTTTGCACCTCCCCAATCCGCACGCCACGCGATGTGACCGGGGCCCCCACATCCAAGCCATTTAGATTGCCCTCAAAATAGAGAACAAACGCCTCGGACGGTTCGAAATACCGCCCGCCTCCCAGCATCAGGAGCCCTGCAAAGGCCAAGGCAACCGCCCCGACGACGAAAAGTCCCACGAGGGTTGGATTTGCTTTGTGTTTCATATCGTGATCTCCAGGGGGGGTGTATTGTCGTTGCGCGGGACGCCTCTTGCCAAAAATTGGCGAATTTTCGGGATGGGTGAATGATCCCTCAAATCAACAGGATGTCCGGTGGCCAGCATGGTTTTCCGTTCCGCGTCCAAAAACACGGAATTATTGCCAATCGCAAAGATGCTCGCCAGTTCGTGGGAGACCACCACAATGGTGCTTCCCAGGGCGGCCCGCAACTCCAGGATCAGGTCGTCCAGCTGCTTGGCCGTAAGGGGGTCCAAGCCCGAGGAGGGCTCATCCAAAAAGAGGATGTCGGGGTCCATGGCAATGGCCCGGGCCAGGCCCGCGCGTTTCCGCATCCCGCCGCTGATTTCCGCGGGCATATAGTCCTCAAACCCCGCCAAGCCCACCATGGCCAGTTTGAGCGTCGCCAGTTCCCGCCGCTCTTTGGCGTTCAGGGTGGTGTACTCTTCCAAAGGCACCATCACATTGTCTGCAAGCGTCAAGGAACTCCACAGGGCGCCATGCTGATACAAAACGCCCACATTGCGAAGCAACCGGTTCCGGGAGCGCGGATCCAACTCCCAGAGGTTTGTCCCGCCGTAGCAGATGGAGCCCGAATGGGGGCGATACAATCCGATCATGTGTTTCAGCAAGGTGCTTTTTCCGCAGCCGCTTCCCCCCATGATCACAAAGATTTCCCCCTGTTGGATCTCGAAGCAGAGATCTTTCTGTATCAGGGTCGTTCCGTACCGCAATTCCACATCACGCACGGCCAGTGGCGCGGCGGGGATGGGTGATTCCTTCTTCACCCTGTCACCATAAACAGAAGGGTCCAAAGCGCATCTGAAATCACAATGGCCACAATGCCGCTCACCACGGCGCCGGTGGCGGCCTCTCCCACTGCGGAGGCGCTGCGACCGCAGTGTAATCCCCGGTAACACCCGCAGAGCGCCACGAGAATTCCGTAAGTGCTACCTTTGATAAGCCCTTGAATACAAAACCAGAGCGTCATCAACTCAAAGGTTTGCGAGACATACTGGGTCGGGGAAAGATTCAAAAACAGAACCCCCACCACGCCTCCGCCGACAATGCCAAACACATTCGCGTAGAGGACCAACAGCGGGGTCATCCACGCCAGCGCCAGCACCCGGGGCAGCACCAGATACTCCATCGGGGGAATGCCGAGCGTTTCCAGGGCATCGATTTCTTCGTTCACCTGCATGGTTCCCAATTGCGCCGCGAAGGAGGCCCCTGTTCGGCCCGCGAGAATGATGCCGGTCATGAGCGAACCCATTTCCATCACCATGCCGATGCCCACCAGATTCGCGACAAAAATTTCCGCCCCGAACATACTCAACTGCACCGCCCCCACAAAAGCCAGAATTGCCCCCACCAAAAAGCTGATGGCCCCCACAACCAACAATGCGTTGGGGCCACACGCCTGAACAGTGACCCAGAACTCCGATTTCCGGTACCTCGCCTTCCCCACTGCAAAACGGCCCAAGGCGAAGGACACGTTTCCCAAAAACGCCAAGGCCGACGCAAACCCTTCCAGCGTGTGCAGGCTTCGTTCCCCCTGCCGTGTCAGCCACGAAAAGGACGGTTTTCCCTCATCCCGACCCGCTCCCTCTTGCTGCGGTACGGTCTCCGCCAGTCGCATCAGCCTCAAGGCGCCCTCCGGCATTTCCGAGAGATCCAGTTCGATCTGCGCCTGCTTCGCCTGTTCACGCCATCGCCCCAACACCACCAACAGCAAACTGTCCCAAGAGGTGATCGCCTCGTCCACCAGCCGAATCCGGGGCGGTGTGGTCTTGAAAGCCGACAGCAAATCCTCCCGGGGCCTTTCCGCATCGATGGTGAAAGCGCCTGACAACCCCAGCACAAGCTCAGCGTCCGTTTCAGAAAGTATCCGGAATCTCGCGGAATTGAGCGAAGAAGGGGGTGAAACGTCCATGTGGCGTTGGGGTGGGGATCGGCGCATGCCGTCAGATCTTGGTTTTGAAATACAGTTCACCGACGGCCCGGAGGGCGAGGAGTCCGGCCAGGATCAGACCCACCGCGAGCCAAGGTTGCGGCGGCCATGTGATCGTCGTCCATATGTGGCGATGAAGGAAGCCGATGAGGATGGCGCCCCACCATCCCACTTGTGAGACAAAGAGGGAGTATCCAAGGCGGAACATAAAGAGGTCCGATACCTCATCCTCCGATGCGAAAGATTGCAGTCGCCTCTGGTGAAGATGGAGGAGAATACCGTTGAGACCGATGAGCAGGACAAAAAAGAACTTGAGGATCATCAGCGCGTCCACATGACCCTTCAGCAGCGCGAGCGGGACGCCGGTGAGGATCATGCCAAACCAGCCGGCCCACACGAAGTATCCGGTGATGCCGCTCACGTGTACGATTTGCTTGAACCGAATGTGATCCCGCATCCAAAGGAGGCCAAACAAGTCGGTGACCAACACCGAGCCGAAGCCCAGGATGAGAAAGCCGAGGTGGAAAAAAAGCAGTACAAAAAAGGGCGTGGTATCCATGGTGTGATTTTTCATGACAGTGTACTACGGATCCCACACCCCCGCCATGGGGTGAAACCCCACTGAGGTCACATATGACAAAAAACCCGATGGCGAACCATCGGGTTTTTTGCTTGTGATCGCGGGGCTTTGCCCGTCGGCCACCCGTTGCCCAACAGGGCAACGGAAAAATATCGCAATGGATATTTTCCTGACTAATTCAACCGGGGAGTGGAGCCGCCGATGATGCCAAACACTTGCAGCAGCCAGATGCAGAGCACCACAACGACGACGATGTTCAGGATTTTCTTGACGGACGCGGCCATGGGGATGAACGAGTTGATCGCCCAAAGGATGACCCCGACAATGACCAAGGTTATGATAATATTAATTAAAGGCATGATTTTTTCTCTTTCAGTTTATTTGGAGTTGGGAGGTGAATGTCGACGACTAGTCGCGCATTTTTTCGGCGACTTTATCGACCGCTTTGTCGGAATCACTTTTCAGCTTGCCGACGGCTTGATCCGTTTTGCCTTTGGCTTTCAGTTTCTTGTTTCCGGTCAGTGAGCCGAAGGCTTCTTTGATTCTGCCTTTGATCGTATCGGTTTGAATACCCATGATTTTTCTCCAAAGAATTGTGTTGTTTCGTGAATCGCAGGAGAATTCCAGCAATCTTAACGGTACAATACACTTTCTCCCTGCAAACCGAAATGGGGTGATTCCCTACCCAGTCCCTTGGTCTTTCGAGGAATCGACGGAATGGGTCGGTTGGACGCTGCTTTCAATCACCCCGGATTCAATCGCATAACGGGTCAGGCTCGCGGTTTCGTGAATGTCCAGCTTTTGCATGAGGCGGTCGCGGTGCTTTTCGACCGTCTTGATGCTGATCTCGAGAATTCCGGCGATTTGCTTGTTGGCGGCCCCCTCGGCCACCAACTGGAGCACTTCCATTTCACGCGTGGTCAGCTCGACTTTTTTCGTCTTCTTCCGCCCCAGTCGGTCCAGGGAATTCAAATTTTGGCGGGCAATGGTTTTGCTCACCAGGGGACTGAAAAACGTGTTGCCTTTGTAAACCTCCAGGATCGCCTCGGCAAGATGCTGGGCGGAAGTTTGCTTGATCAGGTAGCCCGAGGCCCCCAATTCCATCATCCGCTCCACGTACACATCATCGCTGTGCGCGGAAAGCACGATGACTTTGGTTTCGGGGGAAGCCGCGCGGATCTGCCGGGTCGCCTCCACCCCGTTGAGTTCCGGCATGGCAATGTCCATGAGGATGACGTCCGGTTTCAATTCCAAGGTCATTTCCAGGGCTTCCCGCCCCGTGGCGGCTTCGCCGATGACCTCGATTTTTTCGTTGGCTTCGAGAATTCTGAGCAACCCCTCTCGCACGATGAGATGGTCTTCGGCCAGGATGACGGTTATTTTTTGATCGGAGTTCATATCGATTCGCTCGCTTTTTTACGCATGGCGTTGGGAATGTCCACGCGGAGGGTTGTGCCTTTGCCGGGAGCGGATTCCAAAGACAGGGTTCCCCCCACCATTTCCACACGCTCCCTCATGCCAAGAAGTCCCAAACGTTTGTTTTCATGGCACTTCTTGAGCTTCTTCTCCAAGTGCGTGCGGCGGGAACTTTCCTTGGCCAGCAAACGGCTGGAGTCCACAAGATCCTTCGCGTGTTTGCCATTGGACAGGGTCAAACGTTCCATGCGCTTGTTGGCGGCTTGGAAGGGTTCGCCGGATTTCTCAATTTCCAAATTACATTCGGAAAAAAAACGACGCGACCGTTCCACTTGACGTTGTTTCCCGGCCGCGGAACCCTCGGGGTTTTCCTGATCCTGCATGGCCTCTTCGTGCATCGCGGCCAAATCCAGGGTCTCCATGCCAATATTGACGGCCTGTAGGCCCAAATCTATCGCTGACTGTAAACGCACGGAACCACCATGATTGATATATAGCGTGAGTGCCTCTTCGTAGGATACCAGCAGGCTTTGCCTGGTCAGTCGTGCGGTCATGTGTTTCCAATGTGTAAAATGTCTCTTAACAAGGCACACTATGGCACACAATGACCGACACGGCAATCTTTATCGCATGGGCTCCCCGCTTGGCGGGACGCGCAGGCAATGCCGAAAGCCGCCGGTTTCCGGGTCGTCAGACCCGGCCGATCACCCGCACCAGTACCATGACCACCGCGACGACCAAGAGAATGTGGATGAATCCACCCATGGTGTGGCTGCTGACCAGCCCCAACACCCAAAGAATTAATAAAACAACGGCTAAAGTCCACAACATGGGAATGCTCCTTGGGGATCGACCCCTTTGATGTTTGACGACGCACACGAATTGTGCGCCTGAATGGAATCGCTGGATAGCGATTCTATACAAAGTATAAGGGATTCACCCAAGGGATGCCATGGGGTAAAACCCTTATGCGCTTATTTCTTCTTCGAAGCCAAAGCCTCTTCCAGCAAAGCCTGCGCGCCGGAGTTCTTGATCCAGCTTTTGTCACTGGACTCCACCCCGATCACAATGCCCGCGGTCAGCGTGTAAATCGCACCCAATCCGAGAATCAGGAAGGCCTTCACCTGGAGGGACCACGGCAGAAGCATGAACAACGCGGCGTGCAACAACAAAAGCCCCATGGCCATCATGCCCACCATCAGGCTGATGCGGATCATGGAACTCGCGGAGTTGCGGGCCACGATCACGCATTGCAGGTAAATTCTGGCCAGTTCAATCCTCGCCAGTCTGAATGTCGTACGGCGACAGGTGTCCAGCTTCTCCAGGGCCATGCCGGCCAAGAGTGCTTTCAAAAATTGGGTGAGTAGAGACATGATCTGTTTTAACCGTCGGATTTTCGGCGCAGCGAGAGGCCCAGCACGATGCCAACCAGCAACGAGCCGCCAATATAACGCCAGGGAAATTGATGCACATTCTTGTCCACATCGTGGCCAAGTTCGGAAGCCTTGCGGACGCCTTCGTCCTTCAAATCCGTCGCCGCGTCCACCACGCTGTCTTTGGCCTGGTGCAGGTTTTCCTTCAGGCTGTGTTCATTCAACAGGCTGCGCAGGTTTTTGTAGTTGCCGGTGAGGATGGATTGCACTTCCTCTTTTTTGTCCCGGGCGGCTTCTTCCAAGACTTTGATGGCGGCGGGAATGCTGGTCGTCGGGTCTTCTTTTTTTGCGGTCATGATTATTGTCTTTCGTTTAGGTGTTTTTCCTGAATCACGCGAAGCGTGTCTTCAAAGGGTTCGCGGGGCCGGGGATCCAAAGAAAGCGCGTGTCGGATCAACGCTTCCGCTTCCTGCAAAGCCCCCTTTTGCATGGCCAGCAGGTGCGCGAGGTTGTTCAGCGCGGCCAGGTTGTCCGGATTTTCTTTCAGCGCGGCGCGATAGTGCCGCTCCGCTTTTTGAAATTCTTCCATGCTCACATACACATTGCCCTGGTAGGCCAAAGCGTTGCTTTTCATGGACCCGCGTTCGGCGCGTTGGTATTCGCGCAGGGCCAAGTCCAGCTTCCCTTCCTGCTCATAGGTGACGCCGAGATTCAGGCGCTCCACCGGAGTCAGCGGATCGCGTCCCCGCCGGATCTCCTGGAGAGAGGCGCAGCCCCCGGAGAGAAAAACGAGCAGGAGGAGCGCGGTTGCGATGTTCGTAAAGGATTTCATGCGTGTTTCACCGGGGTCAACCGTTCGATTGATTGTTTGAGTGACCGTTGATTCTGGGAATAAACATGGTCAACAGAACTCCGGCCATGACCAGAATCATGACCCCAAACGCGCCGCCCGCCATGAGGGTCTCCGAATGGGACGCGAGCTGATGCAATTCCTCGTCGCTGGCAAAAGCGATACGCGCTTCGATTTCTTCGGTTGTGAACCCGAGTTCGGCCAGACGATGCCGGACGACTTTCGTTTCCAGCATCTGTTGAACGTCGGCGAGATCCGCCGCCCGTGTGTCTGCGGTGGAAATCACAGCGGACGGAATCATGCCCGCCGCCGCCATCGGCACCATGCCGTGCAAGCCGAAGCAAAGCGTCAGACAAGCGGCAACCGAACGGATGCGAAGGGAAAAAGGATGGGAAGTTGTGTATCGTTTCATAAAAAGGCCTGGTGTGTGAAAGTTTTGGGATGGGATCAGGGTATGTTGATCCATCGGCAAGAAGCGTATCACAGATCGCGCATTCTACCTATGGGGTGAAACCCTACGGAATGTGGAGTGCGGAATGCGGAGTGCGGAATGCGGAGTGCGGAGTGCGAAACGGAGAACGGACTTTCCAGTCCGTTGAGGATGACGGCCTCCCCACCCTACTCTGAATCCTACTCTTAATCTTAATCCTACTCTTCATCCCAATCAAAAGCCATCCCCATGGTTCATCCATAGGACAAACGCATTTTCAGATCCTCTTCCATTGGAAGATTCCAACCGATTATTTGCGTCGGAAGAAAAGCAGGGAAGCCAAGGCAATGCCCACCAAGGCCAGGGTCCCGGGTTCGGGGATGACGGCGAAATCATGGTAGTCGATGGTTAACAACTCATTCTGGACACTGGAACCCATCCGTGCCCCCATGCCAAAATGCGTTCCGCTGTAGTCCCCGGAATCTACTGTGATATTTGAGAGGGTCTGCGAGTTATTGTTGGCGTCCGATACCAGAAGGTCCATGATGAGATTTGGCCCGTCGTAGGTTCCGTTGAGCTGCATGGAAATCACGGTCCCCGTCAGATCATCATTGATCCCAATGCCGGGAAATGCGGCGCTGGCCCCGGAAACGCGGGTCCCGTTCAAACCCGTTCTCAATGCGATTTCGTAGGCATTTGTATTTGTATTTTTCAAAAATTCGGCGGTGATGCCGGTTGCATTTACATTGGATTCCGATGCGCCATCCGCCAAGGCGATCAATGAAAACCGTGAAAATTCATTGATATTGTCACCATCGGTTATCGTAAAGGTGAGATTGGCTTGAAAGTTGTTTTGATTCGCCACGCCCCCGAGATCGGAAAAGGAAACAACGTTTGCATAACTCCCGAAAGTGGTCGAGATCATGCTGATTCGAGCCGAGTCGGACTCCGATGTCCAGGTGTTGACCTGTGCAAAAGGCGATGCGGCGTCTTCGATATCGTGTTTCCCGGTATCGGTCCCAAAATCCCATGATGAAGGTACGGTGGCGGCGTGAAGGCCGGACGACAGGACGAAGAGCATGGCGATGCAAAGGCGGACGCTTGTGAAGTTGTGGCAGGGCAGGCGATGATTCATGGGGGTATCTCCGGTTGGTGGATTGGATATGCGGTATTTCATTTCCGCCTGAATCATACGCCCTTTCATATTGTTTCCGCAAGCATTCACAATCCACAGTTTACAGTAAATACTTCACCTTTTCCCGCATGAATCCATATTAAGGCTTTACTTCGGGCAATGCAGGTGAAAAACCGAGGGTATGAAACAAAACAATCCCCATGCGCTTTTACGCCAAACCGATTGGGCATCCATGAGCCTGAGTTTGCAATGGGCCTACGAAGGCGATGTCCACCCCGAGGGGAAGGGACTTTGCGGGAACGCAAACCTCGCGGCTTGGCTGATCTTGGCGGGGGAAGCTGAGGTCAAATTGATTCAGGGCAAAGCCGGGCAGTGCCGGGCGGGAGAATGGTTGTTTCTTCCCGCGGGGGTTCGAATGCAGACGTTTGCAAAGCACACGCAAATCCTTTCGGTCTGCTGGCGGGCCAAATGGCCGGATGGTCGCAACTTTTTTGACAGGGGACTTCCCTTGCAGCTTAAGGCGGATGCCGAACCGGAGTTGGAAAGCTCCGCCCGGGAATTAATGACTTTTCAAAATGAACACCTCAAGCTCACCTCGAAAACCTTTCCCTTGTCCCGGGGCCTCAGCCCGATTTCGGCACTCACGTATTTACAGGGGGAAAGCCTCTTGGTCCACTGGATGATCCACGTCACCAGAGCCTTGGCCGACGCCGGGGTTCATCCCCAGGCACATGAAACGCCGGATGAACGCGTGCTATTGGCCTTGGAATTGTTGGAGACCCTCCCGCTGGCCAATAAACCCGGCATATCCTATGTCGCATGGGAATCGGGACTGAGCGTCAGCCAGTTGGAGCGGCTTTTCGCGCAGCATGTCGGCCACTCTCCGAGGACACATTTGCAAAGGCGCAAAATTTCAGAGGCCCGCGCCTTGCTGGCGAACGAGGAGTTCACCCTCAAGGAAATTGCCTATCGCCTGGGGTTTTCCTCCCAAAACGTCTTTTACAATTGGTTTCATAAACATCACGGAATCGGCCCAAAAGCCTATCGAGTGAAGTATGGGAAGTGACGAATGCGGAGTGCGGAGTGCGGAGTATTTTCCGACCCGCGCCTTCCAAGAAATGCCTCTACAACACCCCAAGCCCGGACGCGAAGCGTCTTTGGACTGCGGTAGCGCAGTGAGGAACGAACGGAGCTGCCGCTTTTCGGGGCCTGGGGCAACCTAACGGAGAACGGACTTTCCAGTCCGTTGAGGATGACGGCCTCCCCACCCTACTCTGAATCCTACTCCTAATCCTACTCTTAATCTTAATCTTAATCCTAATCCTACTCGTAATCCTACTCGTAACCCTACCCTTAATCCTCATCCAAAAAAATCGCCTTGCGGGTTCAGAGCATCCGCAGGCCGTGTCCCGGCATCCGCAGGTCCTTTTACATTTGTTAGGATGAACGTTTTTTGCCGATTGAAGTCTTTTCCGAGCGTCGGAAGACTTTTTCCAAAGGCTTCCGAACGTCGGAAAACAAAAAATCAAGCTGACGGGAGCGTGAAATGCCAAAGCGTGTCCAAAGCCCGACAGGCTGTTAGGACCGCATGCGCTTCCGAAACGTGCACAAACCAAGGAGTCCGAATCCCAGCACCAGGAGAAGGGTCGAGGGTTCGGGAATGGTGGTGACCGTGACCGTATTCAGGAAGCCGCGGCCTTCACTTGCGACGTCCGAAACAGTGAAAATCGTCAAATATGGGTTGTCCTCCGTGAGGGTCACCGCGAATCTGGCATAGTTTCCGCCCTCGGACCATGTATCGTAAACCGTGTTCGCGACCGAGGTGAAGTCCAGACCCTCGATATCCAAGGTCCCCACATCCGTGGTGGCGAACGCCCCGATATTCATGCGCACTCGATTCGCAACGTTAAACACATCGGAATCAATATTCGTATTGATGCCCACGATATTCACAAAGTAGGTATCCAGTGGCAGACCGCCGATCTTCAGGCCAATCACATTTTGCTGGCCAGTGGACCCGCTGAAAAGGCCGTCCGTCCCAACGGAGTCCCCGTCAAAAACGCTTCCTTCAACATAATCGGCCATTCCCAAGGCATTGGATGTACTGGGCTGGTTGTCGAAATTGATGATGTCATTACCAGGGGAGACCCCCAAATTGATGGAGACATCGGTGGCTTGCGTCCCGTCACCCCAGACCAAATCGCTGGAATCTGCGGTACCGAGAATGTTCCAAGCACTGAGCGAACTTCCGGTCACGGCATGGAAGGGGCTGTTGGTGAGGTTGGCTCCCGTCGGAGGCGTGGGCCCGAAGTCCAGAAGCAGGGTATCCGCTTGTACAAAGGAAACCATCAAGGCGAGGACGGCACAAAGGGTGGCAGGGCGTTTGGTTTGCAGCTTTGTTTTCATAGGTTTGTCTCGTGATTTGTGTGACACATTCCCAGGCATGGGTAAATTTTCATAAGATATGATTCACATGAAGCCGTTCATTCCACAAGGAAAAATACTTGCATTAATTATGCAAAAAGTTACGAAATCAGCGCAATGAAAGAAAAGATTGCCAGATTTGATGACTGGGACCGGGCGGAAATCCATCTGGTGTTTTGTTATCAAGGGGAAATCCCCGATATCGGCCTCGGTGAAACGGTGGCCCGTTTTAATTCGGCCTGGCTGGTTCGGTCCGGCTGGGCGGAAGTCACCTGCGGAAATCAGGACAAAGTCAAGGGAGAGGTTGGCGACTGGTTGTTTCTGCCGACGGGCCGGCGGCTTCAACGATTCAGCACGGATGCGGAGATTTTATCCATTGCCTTCGTGGCCGGTTCTTTTTTGCAGGGCGTGATTTTTGAGAAAAACCTTCCCGCGGTTCTTCCATCCACACGGTTCCCTCCACTTGAAACCCGGGCGGTCCGGCTTTTGAAACAGACCACGGGGGGGCGGAAAAATGAACGGTTCAATTGTTGGGGCACCGAGATGGATATGAGGGAGTATCTCCGATTGAAACTGATTTTCTTCCGATGGCTCGAATCCTATGTCGCGGCCGCAAAGTTGATGAACTCAGAGGCGATGATCCTGCCCTCCGAGGATCCGCTGGTGGAGGAAGCGGTCCGCATGTTGCGTTCCCTCGCGCACCGGGAAGAATTGAAAATCCGGGACATGGCAGAGAGACTGGGAATCAGTGAGAGTCAGTTGAACCGGCGGTTCACCCGTGCCACCGGCACCTCACTGCACCGATACTATAACAGGCTCCGTCTGGAAGCGGCCCTAAACCTGTTACGGTATGACAAGGGCAGTTTGAAAGAGATCGCCTACGAGATGGGATTCAAGCATCCCTCCAACTTCACCAACTGGTTTAAAGCAAACGCGAAGGTCTCCCCGCGGACGTATCGGATGAAGTTTCAATGATTTAAAAAAAACAGCCGTTGCATCCATCACGACGAGCGTGGGAACACAACGGCTGTCAGACCTTGAGGTGTCATTTCTCAGAGAGAGAGAGAGGAGACGACACCGATAGGTCGGGGATTACCTGTTGGTGCGAATCATGATGGCGAGTTCGCCTTCACGTTCAACCCGGGTATTCCGGAAAGCGCCCTTGCGGATGCTTGACGCGGGAACACCGGCATCAATCAGGTTTTGGCTCACAGCCTGAATGCGCTGATCCACCATTTCCTGATTGTGGGTTTCGTTGCCATTGGGATTCACGGAAGCGTCAATGCCCACGGCCAAACTAGGATTGGCTTTCAGGTATTCGGCGACTTCAGCCAGTGTGGCATTTTCCCGGGTACTGAGGTCCTGGCGGTGGTGATCGAATCGCACTTCGCGATACAAGACCCATCCGTCCACAACACCAGTCGCACCTTCAGCGCCGGTGGCGCCTACAGTGCCTCGAGCTCCGACTTCACCGGCATCGCCCACTGCGCCGGCAGGGCCGACGGAGGTGCTGCCCGTGTCACCCGCACGTCCGGAAACGCCGCGTTCACCGGTTTCACCGGCACGTCCCACGGCTCCGGCTGCGCCGGCTCCCGTGTCACCGCGTTCTCCGGCGGCACCTGTAACACCACGACCACCGGCAGTACCGGCGTAACCGGCGGGACCGGTCGGACCGACCAAGGTCTCGCCTTGCACACCGGTTTCACCGGCGATACCGCGCGCTCCGGAAGCTCCGGCGGGACCGTCGGGACCACTCGGACCCACAAGCCCTTCACCCCGTGCACCCGTTTCGCCAACGGTGCCCTTGTCACCGGCGGCACCAACGGGACCCGCGGGACCCGCGGCTCCGGCTACACTGGCGCCTTCGGCACCGGTTTCGCCGACTTCGCCTTTCTCACCGGCGGCTCCGGCAGCACCGGTTTCACCGGCGCGGCCTGCGACGACTCTGCCGTCCGCGCCTTTCGCGCCGATTTCGCCTTGAGCCCCGGTGGCGCCCGAAGGACCTTTTTTGCCTTCGGGACCGGCAATTCCAGCACCAGCGGCGCCAGTCGCGCCGACTTCACCTTGAACGCCAGACGGCCCGGCGGATCCCTGTGCGCCGGCGGGGCCGACAATGCCGGTTCCTGTTTTGCCGGTTGCGCCGACTTCGCCTTGCGTGCCCGCAGGTCCTGCGGGACCGGTGGCGCCGCGGGGGCCCATGAGACTGTCTTGGGTCCCTTGCTCCTGGCGAAGCTGGGGAGCTTCCGAGGGGGCGGTAACGTTGCCGTATCTGGGTTGGGTGCTGCTGCACCCCGCCGTAAAGACGGAGAGGACGCCGATACCGGCGACCGAGGCCATGAAACCAATGTTCCTTGCCTTTATTTCATTCTGTTTACTTTTTTGCTTCTTCATAATTTTCCTTTAGAGGAGTTTGGGTTTGTGAATGGATCTATTGAACCTTCACCTGAGAGTATAGAGGATGCGTGCCCTTTCATCCATGGGGTCTAACCCTGCTTAAAAAAACAGCCGTTGTATCCATCACGACGAGCGTGGGAACACAACGGCTGTCAGACCGGGAGGTGTCGTTTCTTGAAGAGAGAAAAGAAACGACACCTGTAGGTCGAGGATTATCTGTTGGTACGAATCATGATGGCGAGTTCGCCATTCCGTTCGGCCCGGGTATTCCGGAAAGCGCCCGTGCGTATACTTGCAGCGGGCACGCCGGCATCCATCAGGTTTTGGCTCACCGCCTGAATGCGCTGATCCACCAGTTCCTGATTATGGGTTTCGTTTCCGTTGGGATTCACGGAAGCGTCAATGCCCACCGCCAAACTGGGGTTGGCTTTCAGGTATTCGGCGACTTCAGCCAATTTGGCGTTTTCGGAGTCCTGGAGGTCTTGGCGATGGTGATCGAACCGCACTTCGCGATACAAGACCCATCCGTCCACAACCCCGGCCACGCCTTCGGCACCGGTGGAGCCCACAGCGCCCCGCTCTCCGGCTTCACCGGCATCACCCACTGCACCGGCAGGACCGACGGTGGTGCCGCCCGTGTCGCCCGTGCGTCCGGCAACCCCGCGTTCACCGGTTTCACCGGCGCGACCCACGGCACCGGCGGCGCCGGCTCCCGTGACCCCGCGTTCTCCGGTTGTACCCGCAACACCACGGTCACCGGCAGTACCGGCGTAGCCCGCGGGTCCGGTCGGGCCTACCAGGGTTTCGCCTTGCACGCCGGTCTCGCCGGCAACGCCGCGCGCTCCGGCAGCCCCGGCAGGTCCGTCGGGACCACTCGGCCCCACAAGCCCCTCACCCCGGGCGCCCGTTTCTCCAATGGCGCCCTGGCCACCGGCGGCACCAACGGGGCCAGCGGGACCCGCGGCGCCGATGACACTTTCGCCCTCCGCACCGGTTTCGCCAACCGCGCCTTGTGTGCCGGCGGGACCGGCGGCGCCGGGTGGCCCCGCCCGGCCCACGACGCCACAACCCGCCGCCCCGGTCGCGCCCGGGTGGCCCCGGGGGCCGGTTGCCCCCCCCCGGCCCAGCGGGCCCCGGGGCCCGGAGCAAACTTACCCCCCCCCCCCCGGTTCCGCCAACCGCGCCTGGGGGCCCGGGGGGACGGGGGGCGCCGGTTGCACCGGCACGGCCTACGACGACTCTACCGTCCGCACCTTTCGCGCCGGTTTCGCCCTGGGTACCTGTAGCGCCCAACGGGCCTTGTTTTCCTTCGGGCCCGGCAATTCCCGCACCTGCGGCACCGGTCGCGCCGACCTCGCCTTGCACGCCCGTCGGTCCGGCGGACCCCTGAGCGCCGGCTGGGCCGACAATGCCGTCTCCCTGACGACCGGTGGCACCGACTTCACCTTGTGCGCCCGCGGGTCCCGCGGGACCGGTAGCCCCACGGGGGCCCATGAGACTGTCATACGTTTGTTGTTCCTGCGAGACGACGGGAGCAGCTGCGGCCACATGGCCGGTTCGGGCTTTGGTTCCACAGCATCCGGACGTCAAAAGCGTGAGCGCGCCAATGCCGGCGACGGAGGCCATGAAAGCAAAGCGTTTTGCGTTGGTTTCATTCTGTTGAGATGTGTAATTCTTCATAATCATTCCTTCGAGGAGTGTTGGTATTCCGATTCATGGATTGAATCTTTACACATAGCATAGAGGATTGGCCAAATTTCAGCCATAGGGTCTAACCCTGCCGCCCAATCCCAATCCCAATCCTAATCCCAATCCCAATCCTAATCCTAATCGTAATCGTAATCCCAATCCCAATCCCAATCCACGCCCCGGTTTTATCCGATGGACAAACCCATTCGCTCGAGCCGGTTCGAGAATCGTTTTATATAAGAATTTTGAACAGGAGGACGCAGAGGGAAATGGCGGTGGAGTTGCCTTTGCTCTCTTTGCTTGCTTCTGTTTCAATCCATTGTGTTTTTTGAACAGAAGGTCGCACACGCCTACCGCCGGCGGCGGAACAACGCCAGAGATCCGAGGGCAACAATCATCAGAATCAGGGTGCCCGGTTCAGGGATCACGGTGAGGTCCACATACCCCGAAGTGGTGTCCACGGTGTTCAACGACAGCGTATACCCGTTCACAGTGTCGTTGGCCAGCGTCAGCTCTCCGATGCGGGTACCCGTCCACTCCACGAGGCGATAGGTGCCCAAGGTCAGACCGAGATCCTCAATGAAAACCTGGCCGTCGGAAAAGTCGGCATCGCCATCAATCGTCAGCAGGGTGCGATTGTCAAACCCGCTGCCCTGATCCGAATAGGTGCCAAGGCCGAATTCCAAGGTTCCCGGCGTGTTCAGGTTTCCGTTGACCGTGAAGGACTTCTCTTCCTGGAGCGCCAACGTCCCCTGCACGGTGTGCAGACTGTCGGAGAGGTTGGTGGGACCGGTTTGAATCACACCGTTGCCGGCCATGACGACGCGGGCATTGCCGCCGATCGTCTGCAGCCAACCGTCAGCACCAGCCCGCATGTCGACGATGCCGTTGCCGGTGGCGATCCAGGTGCCGCCGGTGAGAGTGTTGTCGTCCCGCTCGACCAAGGGCGTGTTGTCGATAAAAAATCTACCCGAGCGCACTTCCAGGGTGCCGGTGTTGCTAAAGGTGCCGGAGGCATTTTCCACCCGGGCGGTGCCCGTGCCTTCGCTTTTGATGAAATGTCCTTCATTGATGAAAGCACTGCCGCTGGTGCGCATGGTCAGGAAATTGTTCGTCCCGGTATTTCCGGTGGCCGCGTATTCCATGGTGCCTGTGTTGCGGACGGTGGCTGCACTTCTGAAATCAAAGCGATTGGTGGTGCCATGGATATAGGTTCCGGCATTGTTGAATTCCCCACTACCATTGACGAATGTATCTCCGCTTACGGTGCGGTGCATCAAGCCATCGTTGGTCACCAAGTTTCCCCCGGTTTCTATATGGCCGGTGACCTGCAAACCTTCCCCAGTTACGTTGAAAGTCACATCGTTGGTGGCCGTGGCTCCCGCCCAGCGGAGCTGTCCGCCGCCGCTCACATGACCGCTGAATTCGTCCTGTATGCGATCTCCCAGGGCCACCCAGGTTCCGGCGGCCAGGTTGAAAGTCCCTCCGGTGCTCTTGGCGATCACATCGACACGGAAATTCCCATTGATGGTTTCCACCGTCCCTCCGTCGTTCAACCACAAACCGTTGTTTTCCCAGCGGGTGACGCCATTCTGGGCGCGGAAGGTTCCCGATGCGGTGTTTTCAAACACCGCGTTGTTCCGAACTGTAAAGTGCCGGTTGCTTGCTGTACCCGCATGATCCCCGATAAAGGTGCCACTGTTGCGAATGGTGAGATTGTCGTAGTCAATGCGGCCGCCGTCCGATTCATGACGATAGGTCCCCGCGTTGAGAAAAACGCCGCTGCCCCCCATACCGCGGTCTCCTCCGCTGAAGGTAAAGGTTCCCCCGGCATTGTGGGTCAACGTCTGATCGGTGCTGATGTTGATGTCCCCGGTCGTCCAGAAACTTGCCGTCGGAGCGCCTCCGGGTCCATCACTGCCGCCGAATTCGTGGTCGGCGGTTACGCCGGTCGCATGCTGGATCGTCACCGCGTCGTTTTCTCCGGGCACCCCCACCGGATCCCATCGGGTCGAATCTCCCCAGCCGCCCGAACCATCCGTAACATAAGTCGTCTGGGCATAAACCGAACTGACCATCAGTAAAATTACCGACGAAACCAAAAGCAGGGGGCGAATATTGAATGTCTGTTTCATGGGGATGTCCTTCTTTTTACAATGCAATGGTTTGAATCAACGATCACAACTGATTTACAGTATGACGGAAGAGACAAAAACCCACAACCCAATTTAGCGCAAAGGTTTTGTAATTTATCGCAAATGATTGTAAGAACTGTTCTCATGCCCGCTTTAAAACGCATTGCCCTGGTGATGGGCCATTTCCCCTACAATCACAATATCCGCGTGGGGTTGCGAAAATATACCCTTCCCGACAAACCTTGGATCCTGGAGTGGTTTGGTCCGGGTCTGGATGCCGTTGAACGCCTGAAACACGAGGGGGCCGACGGGGTGATCACCCATATTCAGAGCGCGGAAATGGGCCATGCGCTCCGGGAATTGGACCTGCCGGTGGTGAATGTGGGCAGCCAGTACCCCGGGGTCTTTCCGGATCAGCTTGTGGACCATTCCGGCGTGGGCCGCATGGCGGCGGCGTATTTCGCGGATCGCGGCTTCCGCCGGGTCGCGTTCATCGGTCACCCGAACATGCGGTACTCCAACCTTCGCATGGAGGCCTTTATGGAGGTGGCCTCCCAAAGGGGCCTGGACATGACTCTGGGGGAAATCCCCGCCCCGTTGTCCTCGGGGGAAGGTTGGGAAACCCCGGGGAAAGTGATGGATCTTCTGGAGGATTGGTTGGACAGCATCCCTTCTCCCGTGGCCGTTTTTTGCTGCAACGACAATCTGGCCCGCACCTTGATGGACGTCTGTCGCGTCGCGGGACGCCGGATCCCCCGGGAGGTGGCCATTCTGGGGGTGGACAACGACGATCCCCATGGGCTTCTTTCCTCCGTGGCCCTCTCCAGCGTGGACATCGGGGCGGAGCGCATCGGTTTCGCGGCCGGAAAAGTCTTGGAGACCCTCATGAAGACCCGCGGAAAAGGAAAAAGCGCCCCCGCGGAATCCCTGTCGCAGTTCCATCCGCCCCTTGGGGTCGTGACCCGCGCCTCCACCGAAGTCGCGCATGTGCGAGACCCCCGGCTGGCGGCGGCCCTGGAATATCTGCGCCAAAACGCCGGAAAACCGGTGAATATCGGGGATTTGCCGAAAATCGCCGGCGTATCCCGCAGAGGACTGGAGGGCCTCTTCAAAGAAGAAACCGGATACACGCCCCTGCAATATCTTCACCGCCTCCGGGTGGACACCGCGAAAAAAGTGCTACTTGAAACGGATTTCCCCATGTCCTGGGTGGCCGAGCGCTGCGGATTCAAAGACGCGGAACAGCTCAGCCGCCTCTTCCACAAACACGCCGGAATTCCCCCCAGCGAATTCCGCCGGGCCTCCAGAGTTTAGGGCCTGCCGATCTACTGCAACGATATGGCTTGTAACCACTTAAGGACGCTAAAGGAACGCTTAACTTGATTTTTTTAAGCGTGCATTCAGCGTATTTTAGCGGTTTCAACATCTCTGCAATGAATCGATCTACAGGCCCTTTAGGATTCTTTAGAAGGAAGATCGTTGCCTTTGCTCCCTTTGCGTGCTTCTGTGTTTTTGAACAGAAGGCCGCGAAGAAAGCGAAGCACTGCAGTGGCTTTGCTCTGTTCTCTCCTGTTCCCAACCCCTCTTCGGGCGATTTTTCTGATTCCTTTTACAGACTCGTCGATGCTAATCTGCACGAATATTAACCAAAAATGTTTTTTTATTAGCGTAAGATAAGCGAAGATAAGCGGTTCCCCCATGCATTTTTGAATCAATCGACAGGCCCTTTAGGGTCTGCGGGTCTTGCGGCGATATTCTGAGGGGGTGAGTCGGGTGTGGCGTTTGAACATGACGCACATGTGGGATGCGGAGGGCCAGCCGCATTCGGCGGCGATGTCGGGCGTGTACATATCGGTGAGTTCCAACAACTCCCGGGCCCGGGCCACCCGCACCCGGGTGATGTGCTCGCCCAAGGTGAAGCCGAAGGCGGTTTTGTAGCGGGTTTCCAAACTGCGGCGGGACATGTGGGAAAGCCGCACGATCTCCTCAAAACGGATTTCGTCACAGGCGTGCTCGCGGATGAAGGCGTACACCCGGCTCAGATTGGGGTCTTGGGTGGCCAGGGTGTCGGTGGAGGCGCGCGCCACCACCCGCACTGGCTGGATCCGGTTGTCCGCCGGCGGAACTTTTTCGCCTCGCAACAGGGCATGCAACAGCTCGGCGCCGCTGTGGCCGATGCGCTCGGTGCCGGGATCGACACTGGAGAGGGCGGGATGGCAGATGCGACACAGCAGGGCCTCGTTGTCGACCCCCAACACCGCCAGATCCTCGGGCACCCGGATGTCGGCGGCCAGCGCGGCGTGAACGAATTCAAGGCCGATTCCGTCTCTGGCTGCGAACAGAGCCGCCGGACGAGGATCGTCTTGGAACATCTGCTTCAAAATTTTGGCGGGTGGCGTGTCCGTGGGCAGCACTTCGATTTCGCATCCGACCCGTTTTGCGGCGGCTTGATACCCCTGCAGCCTCGCCAGGGAAAAAGGCCATTGATGGAACCCGGCGAAAAGGAAGCGGTGAAATCCTCGTTTGTGGAGGTGGTCGAATCCCAGGACGCCCACGGCGGGATTGTCGGCCCGCACACGATGCAGGGCGTCGGCGCCGGGCTGGCGGAGGTCCGCCGCCACAAACACCACCGGCTTTCCCCAGGAAACCAACGCATCGATGGTGGCGGGATTTCGGCTTTCGCACAGAATCGCATCCGGTGAAAATTCGGACAGCAGCCGATCCAGACCGGGCTCATCACTATTGGGTTCATGCCGCAACTGCCAACTCGGCTGTTGGTCCGCATAGCCCAAAAACCCCTCAAGGATCCAGCGTCCATATCCCACCGGGTGCATGCCCAGCAGGCCGATTCGGGGAGCTGAATTTCGTCGGGAAAGGCTCATGAGCCTGAATCAACCAGAAGATTCCCTCTCAGTCAACCTGCATTTTGCGTTTTAACAAAATATGTTTGCGCTTAAACGGATGCATGCCGCCGTCGCTTTTGATACAATGCCAAAATCGAACGAACTCTTTCATGCCTGTTGCATCGTTCATGAATCCCAAAAACGGAGAAAAAAAATGAAAAAACGACTCTTCACCACCACCCTGCTTCTAGGCTTCTGCCTGTCCGCGTCTGCGGATATCATTGTCCAGTACACCTTTGACAACAACCTGAATGCCACCACCCTTGGCCCCAACATTCAATCCGCCAGCACCTTCGGGGGAAATACTGATGTAGCCCCCACTCATTCCGGATTAGCGGGAATCAACGTGGACGGCTCCACCTACACGAACTCAGCACCCTTGAACGACGTCGAGAACACGGGCGGGGACGCTGGCCGTGTTTTTGCGCGCACGTTTTCTTCTACTGCCGGCGGCGATTTTCAATTCTACTATGACTTTTCGCTGACGGTGGAAGACGGGTATTTTCTGAATCTGGATAATGTAACCTTTGATCTGGGATTCCGTGAATTGTCAGCCAGCGCCATGAAAGTCGAATACAGCACCAGCAGTGATTTCAGCACGGGGGTTGTACAGATCGGAGCCGGTGCGGGTTACAACGCTGAACCTCAGGATTTTCTGGGCTATGGTACGGATGGAACGTTGGGTGTGACCCAAGCCTCAGGATTCACCAATATCAGTTGGAACCGATACACGAACACGGATAATCTTGCAGGAAACGAGTCCCTGACCGGGGATGTGTTTTTCAGAATTTGGCTTCGGGGGGGGGAATCCACTAGTGACGGGCGACTAGAAAATGTCTTTTTGGATAACATCACCGTGAATGGCGTCACGGTCATCCCCGAACCGGGCACGCTCACCCTAATGATTCTGGGAATGGCCGGGGCGGGCCTCGCGTCTTTCCGGAAGAAACGGGTCTAATGCAATGAACAAAATCTTTTTATGGATCGGGGCGCTTGCGCCCCTTTCTTTTTTATTTGGAGGAGAACTGATGGTGGATGGAGATTTCGACAACGGGCGCATTGAAGTGGTGTCCATCGATCAGGAAAACCGGATCATCAGCACCCGGGTGCCGGACGACAACCACACCCAGGACAGCCGCATGCGCTTCTGGCACCTGCGGATCACCGGGATGACGCCGGGCGAGCGGGTCACCCTCCGTCACGCCGCCTCGGTCAGCATGCACTACGTGTACAGCTATGACGGCGAGATCTGGCACCGGTTTCCCACCCAAGGCGTCAACGAGATCTCCTTTCGCTTCGTACAGCCGACCGTCTATATCGCCCCCAACATTCCCTACCCCTACGGGCGCAGTCTGGACCTGGCGGCGGAGCTGGCCCCGAATCCACATGTCACCGTGAGCGATTTGGCCACCAGCGAGCAGGGACGGGCGGTGAAGCTGTTTCGCATCACCGACGCCTCGGTCCCCGATGACGGCAAACGGGTGGTCTGGATTCAGGGACGGCAGCACGCCTTCGAAAGCCCCTCCAGCTTCATCCCCGAGGGCTTGGCCCGCTGGATGGCCTCCGACGACCCCGCCGCCGCCGAATTCCGTCAACTGGCCATCGCCTACGTGGTCCCCGTCATGGACGTGGACAACGTGTTTCACGGCATGAGTGGCAAGGACATGCCCAACGATTTCAACCGGGTTTGGAACCAGGATCCTCCCCACTGGAACGCGGTGGCCGCCGCCAAAACCCTGCTCAATCAACTGCACGCCGACGACAACCTGCTCGCCTTCATCGACAGCCACAACCCCTACTACACCCAGGCCCCGCACTGGCATGTGGCTGGAACCGCGGCCAACTGGAACGCGTTTACCGCCGCATACCTGCAGGGCGTGCAGGAAGCCGGGGCCGCCAACCACGACGCCGCCGTGGCCCAAACCAATGTCGGCACCACCCCCTCGAATCTCGGGGTCGCCAAAAATTACGCCATCGTTCACTGGAACAATGACGACGACTTCTTCGCGCACACCATGGAAAGCGCCCACCACCGGGACAATCAGGGCCGCTTCATGCTCAAAGAGGGATACCTGCAATGGGGCGAGGCCTTGGGACGCGCCTTTTACAAGCTGCTGGGAGGGGAGGAACTCCCGGAAAACATCCCGCCGCGCGCGGCGTTGGCCCGGGTCGGTACGAACGGCTTTACCGCCGCCGGATCAACCGATCCCGACGGTGAGATCGTCGCTTATCACTGGGATTTTGGCGACGGAACCACGGTCACGACTCCCGAACCGGAGGTGGCCCATGATTATGACGCGGACGGCGATTACCACGCCAGTCTGCGGGTGGAAGACAACGACGGCGCCCTCAGTCCCCGGGTATCCGTGCATGTGCCCGTGGGCGAAATCCAGTCGCCTTTCGTCTGGAGTGCCGAGGCCCAGCAAGGCGGGAGTTCCTGGGCGCATTCAGGCTGGGAGCCCGGCACCTTCCGCTTGTTGCTGAAGGGCGCGCATGTCACCGGTCATGCGTCGAAAATTTCCCTGACCTTCCGGGGCCGCAGCTCGGGCAGCTACACCTTGCGGGGCGTCAGCATCGCCAAAAGGGACGGGGAAAGCCTCAATATCATCAAGGACACTTGGACGGAACTGACCTTCGGCGGCACTTGGGCTGACGGGGTGACCCTGCCCGCCGGCGACTGGGCCGCGAGCGACACCGTCGAATTTGACCTTCGCCCGGGCGAGGACCTGTTCCTCACCTTCCGGGCCGACCATTCCACCCTCTATCTGAATCCCAATCATCCCGAGACCAGCGCTTGGTTTGTGCCCAATGCCGACCATTCCACCCTAAAGCAGTGGGAGGGCCTGAGCATTCCCGAAACCCGGGGGTTTCTGTATGCGGTGTCCGAAATTCAGGTCAAGGAGCGGCCCACCGACGACGCGGACGGCAACGGCCTGCCCGACGCCTGGGAGCGGCATTGGTTTGAGGAAAGCGGACAGGACCCCGACGCACCCGCCGGGGATTCCGGCATGACCGTGAAAGACATGTTCATTCTTGGAGGCGATCCCATCGGCGGAGCGCCGCTGAAACTGACGCTGTCACCTCCGGAAAGCCTCCGATTCCCCACAAAATCCGCGGAAGCGCCCTGGTATGGTGGCCGCGAACGGACCTACCAAATCGAACGGGCGGAATCCTTGCAAAATACAGAAGAAGACGCTTGGATGGCGTTCGGCGACCCGATCACCGGCACCGACGGGGAAGTGGTGTTGCCCCCGCCCGAAGATCCCGGATTCTATCGACTGCGGGTGAATTTGCGAGAGATGCATTAGCCAATGTTCTGCGCCCTCTGCGTCCTCCTGTTCAAAAATACGGCGGATTGGAACGGAGGTCTGGGAATTCATTCCCTCCGATCCTCAACTCAACGGGACGAGCCAGACCCAAAAACCATCCGTGCCCCTCCGTGCCCATCTGTGCCCATCCGTGGTTGCTTTTTCAAGAGGTCAGGTTCTGTAAGAAAACATTACTCACTTTCCAAGGTTCTGCCCACAACCCCGGCATCAGTGGCCGCTTCCGTATTCCCCGCACAGGCCTTCGAGAATCGCGGCGGTGGCCCAGGGATGGTAGGCAAACCAAAGGGTGGAACGCGCTCCACCGACCAGGCGGATGTCCAAGACATAGCGTTCCGACTGGCAAAAATACTCCGGGGACCAGCCTTTTTTTCCGAAAAAGAATTCGCCGTCTTTCCGGTTGTAGGTTTGCAGCCCCCAATCCCGCATGTCGTGCAGGCGGGTAAGCAGATACGGGTCGTCGGTTTGCCGCCATAAATAGGCGATCTCATCCAGAACACTGTTGGCCATGCAGTGAACCACGGCGTTGCAGACCGAGGTGATGCATCCGCCACAGGTGGACCACCCGTGCGCGGCATTCAGAGGCTCGCCCCGGACGGCCACGTTGTGGCAGTAAATGAAACTGAACAGGTAATCCAAACCCGAACGCAAACGGGAGAGGCGCGCGGCGGAAGGGTCCAACTCATGCAGAATTCGGGCGAGCCGCAGATACGCGAGGATGCCTTCCGCGTCGGGGGCGTCGGCCACATCCAGCGGGGTTTGCACACACGCCATGCGCCTCACCCCGTTTTCAAAGTAGAATGCTTCCGCCCGTTTGCAGGCGGGAAGCCAACGGGCGCTGCCGCTCACTTTTGCGTGCGCGGCCATGGCAGCCGCCACCCAGCAACCGGCAAATCCGCTGTACCCCAATCCGCGGCCATCCTCGCCGCGCCAAAAGCGGGGAAAGCCTCCATCGGACGCTTGGGTGGAACCCACCCGCTCGAGCACGCCCTCCACCCATTCAAGCCAGTCGGTGTGCAAAACGCCTTCCACCTGTTTTTCCCAGGCATAGGCCTTGAGCACATAAAAGAGGGCTTGGCCAACCAGATACGCGGGATGTTCGACCCCGAGTCCTTCTTCCTTCAGCCATGCCGACCACCAGCCCTCATTGGTCCAGCGCCCGTCGATCTTGCAGGCGAAAGGGATTCCGGTTTGGGGATTGATTGCGTTCGCGAGAATATCCTCAAAAACGGCCAAGGCCGTGTCGCGAAATTCCGGGCGACCCAGTCGATGGGCCGCCTGCAACAAAGGGAACGCGATCACCGTCCCGTTGGTCCAACTGATCCCGCCCTCATAAAAGCGGCGGTAGCGTTCTCCTTCCGGATTCCCGGGAATATATTCAAGCGCACCCCCTTCCGCTTTGTCCGCTTCTCCCGTTGCGGGCTCCATGGCCACCAGGGCAAAAGTTTTGCGCTCCGGGTCATACGCATCCGCAAGCATGGCCTCGGCGATGTCCGCCACGGCATCGGCGCATTCCGCCCCGCGACGGGGAGGTTCGTGAAAGCGGTTGTACACCGCCTCCAGAATTTTGCCCAGGGCAAGGGCATCCGCGGAAGGAAAGGCGAAGGCCCAAAAAAGAATCTCCACCTCCTCGCCGGGCGCCAAGGTGAGGCATTCGACGGGAGCCTCCGCGCCGAGCTCGTAGTCAAAGGGGCTTCGGTAGATCCCGGGCTCTTGCACGTGTCCCAAGGTGAAGCCCACGGCGGCGCAGGGCGCAACCCCGCAGAAAAACCCGTTGAAGCGGGTCCGGCCCGGAAGCATGGGGGCCACGGTAAGACCGAGAAAAAATCCGTCCACATGCATCGCCGCAAGCGGATGGGTCAGCTGGTCCGCACGGGCATGCCACAACGGCGCGTAAGGCGGAGCAACCGGACCGGGACGCAGTCGGGGAAAGTGTTTTCGCATTGTTTGGGGAACGGGCTGATCGCCCCGATTGCTTCCCATCAAAAACCCCGGCAGAAAAAACCGCGCCTCCGGAACCTGATTTTCCCGAGAGTGTTTTAGGGCGACACGCGGCACGCCTGTCCAAGGACGGCTCCCCGGATTGTGGACCTGCAGCCGGAAACAGGCGGGATCCCCGGGATGACCTTTGCCCGTTCCGGACACAAGACGAAAGGAAACCTCTCCGGGTTCCCCCCGGGCACAGCTCACCTGCAGGGGATTGCCATACAGCGACGTTTCGTATAGGGGCGTGTCTGTCATGCCTGCAACAATGGAGCGGAAAATTCCATCTGACAAGCATGGAGCTTTCCATGGCCGGAGAAAAGCATAAAACAGGAAATTCCTTCCATTATCTCCGGGTTTTTCTCCGATATTCGGTGGGGGTTTGTTTGAGGATGTCCTTGAACACCCGGGCCATGCGCTGCGGGGATTGAAACCCGGATTCCGCCGAGATTTCCTCCATGCCCATGTTGGTGTTGACGAGCAACTCGCAGACCTTTTCCACCCGGGTGCGTTTGATTTCCCACAAAGGTGTATGGCCCAAATACTGACGGAAACTTCTTTCCAGCAAACACCGGGAAAGCGGGACCTGCCGGACCACATCCTCCACGGAAATCCGCCCGGCATGGTTCTCGCGGATCCAGCGCACCGCTTGGGCCACGCAGGGGTCGGGCACGGCAATCACATCCGTGGACTGGCGTTGCACCACTCCGTGCGGAAAAATCTCTTCCCGATAAGTGCCGGGAATCGATTCCCCTTGCATCATTCGTTCCAACAGTCGCGCGGCGGCATGGCCAATCCCCCGCCCGTTGGGGTCGATGCTGGAAAGAGGCGGATGACCCAGAAAGCACACGCGCTCACGGTTGTTGCAGCCCAGCACCGCCACATCGCCCGGAACCTCCCATCCACTTTCCCGGGCCACATTGCTCACCAGCTGGGCGAGTTCGTCATCCTCGGTGAAAATTGCGATCGGCTTGGGCAAGCTTCGCATCCAGGCCCGTGTCCTTTCAATCACTTTTTCGTTCTCGGAACGCGTGTCCATAAAAGGACGCGCGTCAAACAAACGATCTTTGCGGAAGTCCGGTTCCGCAAAGAGCCGGTCGCGGAACCCGGAGAAGCGTTCCCTTGAAAACGAAAAATTCCGGCCCAAAAACCCGAACCAATACACGCCCAGTGACAACAAGTGCTCCGCGGCCATGGTTCCCAGTGCCCGGTTGTCCAAGGTCACCGTGGGCAGGCTTCCCTGGAGTCGGGTCGAGACGTTGACCACCGGAACGCCGAGGGCCTGCAATTCTTGCACGATATCAGGCTCATAGGCATATACCAGAAAGCCGTCCGCACCCGAGCCCCGGAGCTGTTCCCCCCAGTTTGTCGGGAAATCGTGGCTCCGAACGATCCACGGAGCCCCCTCCGACAAAAAGTGGCCAATCCCCTTGAATAATTCAGGGGCCATCAAGGCGTTTCCAAACACCACGGAAACTTTTCGGAGCGCGGTCATGATCAAGGTTTACCCTGAACGATGTATGCAAAGCAACACAAACTTTATGCAAATGCCTATTTTCGGACCGCAAGGTTTCGAGTAAAGTCTTTTCATAAACCCAAAACCCGAACATGAAGGAAAAGACATGACCACCGCACCCGATTCACTCCGCGCCATTCCGGCACTCCTCCTCAAATGCCTGATTCCCTGTATGCTTTGTTCTGCCACTGCACTTGCCCAGGTTTGGGTTGGCGGTGGCGCCACCAACGGATGGGAGGCAAACGACAACTGGGACGCGACCCCGGACTTTGATGGAACCGATGATATCACCATCGGAAACTTCAGCACCGCCCTGAACGCTGACCGTTTTATCAACAGTCTCACCGGAGGCGGAGGCGGAAATAGTTGGATCAATGCGGGAGTCAGTGGCAGTACGCTGACCATCAAATCCGGAAATGTCACCCAGTCCGGGTCGGGACGTATCAATGCTCAGGTGGTCTTGGGCGACCCCAATGTAACCAGCGGGGATTTTACGGCGAACTTTTCCGGACCTAGCGCTGGTGCTCTCCAGTTCGGCAGTGGTGCGGCGGGTGCTGCAGGTCCAGGTCTTTCACGGGCTGACCCGGGGCAGAGCTGGACTGTGGTGACCAGCGGCAATGTCAACATGCGTGGCGGGGTGTGGGATGTGGACCATGTACAAATCACCTCCGGTCGTCTGCGGATGGAAAACTCCGCAGAATTTGCCGGTGGGGTCAATACGACGATGCAAATCGACAGCGGGGCCGAGTTATCCTGGGGCAATCCAAACCAGCCGATTACGGTCGCCGCCCTGACTGGCGGGGGTGAAGTCGTCTCCCGTCAATCAGGAGAATGGACCTTTCGGGTCAATGCCGGCGAAGATCACACTTTCGAGGGGCGGATCACTCAGCAGGAGAGTGCCCGACGTACGGCCCTTACGCTGGATGGTTCCGCGACATGGACCCTGACGGGCAACGACCACGACTATACGGGCATTACCAACATCGATGGGGGAACCTTGCGCATGAATGGCATCGTTCTGGAGGGAACCGACGCTGATGTTACGGACAAAAGCTGGCACGTGAACGACGGGGGCGGATTGGGCGGGATCGGCGAAATCCGCCGGGACGTCTTCGTAAACGAAGGGGGAACCCTCCGTCCCGGCAACAGCACCGGCGTGCTCACCCTGGGCGACAGTTCCGTTGGCAGCGGCTTGTCGGTCAACCTGACCCTGGAAGACGGCTTTCTATATGAATGGGAATATGACAACGGAATGGCGGACCGCGATTTGGTTCATGTCATCGGAAACCTTGTCCTGGATGGCGACCACTTCACCTCCGGCGCCGGCGCCTCTGTAATCACCCTGATGAACCTCGGCACCGGCAGCCTGCAAATCGGTGACATCCTGTTTTCCACCACCGAAGGCATCCTGGACGGAGCCACCCCAGTGACCAGCGGGACCCTGAACTGGGACGTCCAAGACGGGTCGGGTTTCTTTGCCGCCGTGGACGGAAACAACATCGTGTTGGTTCCCGAGCCCGGAACGCTTGCCTTGCTCGTCATCGCCTTGGGCGCCTCTTTTATCGCAAGTCGTCGCCGCAAATGAAGCGGCATCTTGGGGGTTGAGTTGCCAGTTGCTGGTTGAGGGTTAAATGTTACAGGCAGGAAAATACCTTTTGCCATAAGCGAAGCGTAAGAAGAGAAAACGTGTGGTTGCACTCGCCGGGAAATTGGACTAGGATCGGGGAATGCCCAATGAAGCCCTAACCCGTGCGTGGTCCGTCCGCCGATCAAACCGCCCCATGACCTTGCAGGATGTGTTGCGGGAGCAATTGAGCTTGTCGGGACGACAGGCAAAGGCTTTGTTGGATCAGCGCAACGTGTTTGTGAATGGCAGCCGGGTGTGGATGGCCCGCCATGAGGTCAAAGCCGGAGATCAAATTGAAGTCCACGGCATTCCCTCGGATTCGAAGCGTCAACCGCCCAAGGACATTGAAATCCTTTTTCGCGACGCTTGGCTCATCGCGGTGAACAAACCCCCGGGGCTGGTGTCGGACCGGGAAAAGGACAGCGTCGAAGCCCGTCTCCGCATCCAATGCAATTTGCCCGATCTGCGGGCCCTGCATCGTCTGGACCGCGATACCAGCGGCGTGTTGCTGTTTACCGTGACCGCAAACGCTCGCGCCCCCTACCTCGAACTGTTCCGCAATACAGCGCTGGAGAAAACTTATCACGCCCTGGTTCGCGGCACGCCCCCGGCGCCGCGCTTTGTTGTCGACACCCGTTTGGACGGCAAAGAGGCGCTCACCAAGGTTTTCCGCCTCCAACAACAGGGCGGATACTGCCTCCTGTCCTGTGAAATTCCCACCGGACGCACCCACCAGATCCGCCGCCATTTGCTGCAACATGGTCTGGTGATCGTCGGGGAACGCCAATACGCCCAGAAAGGCCCCGCCCCCGCCTTGGAAAGATCGATTCCCCGGCAAATGCTGCACGCCCAACGCCTCGCGCTTCCCTGCCCCCATCTCGGGGTCCCCATTGAACTTTTTGCCGCCCCCCCCTCTGATTTTCAGGAGGCGCTCAAAATTTTCCAGATGCGGGCGCCCAAATCATGTCCCGGGACATGGACTTTGCAATAATTTGCGGTTCAGTCGCTTTGTTCTGGTAAAATTTTACCGAAAAGGGTAACAAACAGCAGGCATGCGAAAAATTTTGTTTCCATTTCTTCTTCTGTTTCTGGCCATTTCCATGGTCAAACCCGACGGAGTGCCAGTGGCGCACCTTGCCCCCACCACCTTGGAATCCGGCGAACAAGTTTTTCGATTGCGCAATACTCGCATTGAAGTCACGGTGGCTCCCGCATCCGATGGCATCGTCTCCCTTCGACACGTGGACGGCAGCAACGTATTGTCCGGTCCGGTGACGGTGTTGCCATATCCTTTGGAAATCATGGAGCAGGCCCTCCCCATGGTCGAAGGCAACATCGTCCCCCGCTGGCAGGCCCGGGGGTGGGTGACCTCGGAAAATTGGCAGGTGGTGATGTTGACCCAGACCTTCGGCCCTCCCGTGAACATGCGCGTCAACCAAGTGATCACCCTGCCCGCGGAACGTCGGGAGGTCCACTGGCAAACCCGGATGACCTCTCTTTCGCCCTCCGAATTTCCCGCGACGCCTGCCCTGACTTGGCCCACGCCCCTCCAACCCCAGCACCAATGGCGAACGGCAGGGGAAGACGATGAAACCGTTTGTACCCACTGGGCAGAAGTGGACCCCTCTTCCGATCCCATTTCCACCCAACGCCTGGCCTCCCTGGGTCCGGGGGGCCTTTTTCAAAAGTGGGAAAGTCGCTGGACCATCGAAGATGGCCCCGAACTGGACTCCATTCTCAACCTCAAGGATTTGCAAGATACCCCCAATCCAGACCAACGTTACCAATGGAATACGGAGATGCCCGATCAACTCCCCCAGCAAGGCTGGACGTTGGTTCACGACTTGAAATGGCTCATTCGTCACGCCGTCGAAATCGATGATATTTGTCACGTCCTCACCCCATAAAGCACATTACGTAACTTTTTTAATGTTTTAATCTCGACAAGGGGTGTTTTTTCATTTATTCAAGGATTATTATGAAAATAATCCATGACAAACTACCGAAAAAAAACCTGCGAGGGTGTCTTGGTCGCACTCCGGCTCAAGGTTTTACCATCGTCGAATTGATGATTGTGGTCATGATTATTGGCCTTTTGGCAACCGTCGCCTACCCCTTCTACGGAAGGGCCAGAACCACGACCCAAATTAACCAGTGTCAAGGCCACCAAAGAGTCCTCTTGGGTGCTTTGGAACTGTACATGTTTGAAGCTGAGGCTGGCGAAGCCGTGACGCTGAATGACATCCTTCCCTTTGTCAAGGGTGAAACCATGCCGAAATGTCCGGCGCAAGGGACCTACTCCCTGAATTCGGAAAACGAGGGCATCCAAGGCGGCATCGCGTGCTCCATTGCCTCCCACAACGCCGAATTCAACGCCGACTGATCCAAGGTCCCCTATCCCTTGCGAGAAGCGGCTTGACGTTTGTTTTTCGGAGTGGTTTGAGGCGTCTCAGCCGTCTTGGGTAGGTATTTTTCCCGGGCCAAACGCCAGAACACCACCAAAAAAGCGGTCAAGGGAACCGCAACCACCAAACCGAAAATCCCCCCAATGGCCCGTCCCCAGAAAAACATGGCGAAAATCACGGCCATGGGATGCAAGCCGGTTTTGTTGCCAATGATTTTCGGGGTCAGATAATAGCTTTCCACCACTTGTGTGACCGCCAACACGCCCAAAACAGCCAGCACCAAGCCCCAACCGCCGCCGGGTTGCATGAATGCCAGGGGAAGGGTCACCGTCAGCCCCAACAGATTCCCCAAGTACGGAACCAGATTGGAAAGCCCGAAAATGATCCCCAGCACAAAGCCGTTGGTCAAGCCGAACACGGTGAATCCCACCGCCATCATCACCCCTTGGATCAGTGCCACCGAAAACTGCCCCCGGAAATAGGTCACCACGATTTCCACGAACTGGCGGACCAGAAACAACAGATCTTTGCGGGTTTCCTCTTTGAGGAAGGGAAAAAATTGGCCGAAATTCTCAACGTGAAACGGCGGGGCCACCATGAAAAAGAACAGGTATACGGGCATTACCAACCAGCCCAAGAAACTGCCGAAGGCCCCCAGAAACCCGAAAAATCCTTGGGCGCCGGTCATGGCCACGCGGAGGAACGCTTGCTGATGCTCGCCCCAAGCCTCCTGCAAAGCCTCCCCGCCCTCCGCATCCATCCACTTCGCCAATGCGGGCAGGTAAGTGTCGATGAAATGCCAGAGTGATTCCAAAAGCCCGGGCAGGGCGGCGATGAATTGATTGAATTGCTGCACCAACATCAATCCGAAAAAATGGGAGAGCAACACCACGGGGGTCAACACGCAGACAAACACGGTCAACACCGAAAGGGAAGCGGGGAGGTGGCTGTGGGCCCGCACCCAGTGCGCGAAGGGACGCAACAGCAAACTCAAAATCCCGGCCGTCACCAGCGGCAAGAGCACCGAGGAAAAGGCGCTCATGAAACGGATGATCACCTGGAAAGTGAGCAGAACCAACCCTGCGAGAATCAAGCAAGCCAGCCCCGTCAATGCGGTGGCAATGATTTTATGTTGTCGTTCTGAAAAGGGAATGCTCATGAGGGCAGTGGCGTGGTTCGCAATAATTGAAGGCAAAGGGATTGCCCCCCATGCTGGCGGGTATTCCTAGAAGGTACAAGTTTATTCACCCGGAAATTTTAACGCGGCAACATTTACGGGATCCAGACGCGAATGCGGTAGGCCCGCATGGTCCCCGGGGTGGGATCCTCAAAGGAGATGGCCTCGCCTTGTCCATCTTGCGGCTCTCCCAGATCGGTCCAGCCATCGGGTTGGGTTAAATCAACGGAGAACTGCAACTGATACCGGCGGCCGGAGACCGTGGGAACGGAAAGGCGCACACCCTCAACCAAGTTTTCCATTGCCCCAAGCTCAAAGACCGCATTTTCGTCCAAGGGATCAAAACCCCACACGTAAACGGTGTAAAGACTGACCGGAAATCCGGCCCGGATCAATTGACGGTCCTCCTCCACACTGCCAAAATATTCAATTTCCCAAAGATCCGGCACGCCGTTGCCATGGGTGTCGTGGTCCTCCGGGAGCACCGTAAGTTCGGCGAATGCGGAGTCCACCGAACCTCCCGCGTTACTGACCACCACATGGTAGGTGTCCGCATCCGCCTCCGTCACCGGATCAAACACCAGACTGTCTCCCACGGCCCCTTCAATGGGCCCATCCGCATCATGCCACTGGAAGGACAGGTCCTCACCCGTCGCTTCCACGCTCAAAACCGCACCTTGGGTGGCATACACGGTTTGACTTTGCGGCTGGGTGGTGATGGCCGGGGTTTCAAGGACTGCCGCCTCCACGTTCACGGAAAGCAGGTCGAAGGTCGCGACGGCTCCGTCATCGGCCACGAGGCGCAACGTGTGGAGCCCGGCGGTGTCGAAAATGACGTTGGTCTGCAAGGCCGATGCCTCCGTGAACTGCGCCGCGCCGGGACCGTTTTCCAAGGCCCATTCCGTGACCAGCTCGCCCGGGACGGCGGGCGCGCCGTCGTCGGAGGCGGCACCGTTCAAGGAAGCGGGTTCGCCGACAACCGAGCCGCTGAGGGTTCCGGCATCGACAAACGGCCCCAGGTTGGCTGCGCCGCCGGTCATCGCGGTCACGACAAAGTTGTCGAAGCCTTGGCGGGATTCATTATTGGTGGTTCGAATGGTTTCCGTGGCAAAACCGACGTACTGAATGTCATCAAAAACCACCGGACCGAAGGTGGTGGTGGCGGGCATGGCCAGCGAACGAGCCGAGGCGAGATTACTGGAAAGCGCCTCGGGATTGAATGCCGCCCAATGGGCCGAGCCGGGGTTGGTGAGGGTAAAGGCGCCGTTTGTTGTGACAGCCGCTTCGGAGTAGTACCAGATTCCGTTGTTTTGGATGACAAACCGCAAGCCTGCGCCGGATTGGTTGTTTGTGAAGGCATGGATATGCACCGACATCAAGGCCTCCGGATCCTTCAAGCTGAAATCCCCCTCAATCAAGAAATCTTCCCGGTGCCAAGCGTAGAGCTGATATTGCTCAAGTCCGTTTCCACGCCAGTCCGATCCGGTACCGTAACTGTTGGTGGGCCCGATACGGCGGTTTCCGGTATTGGCATCCTGGTCCATTTGAAGTTGCTCCCCGACCCAGTAGAATCTCCGGGTGCTCAAATCCGCGCCTTCCAGATCGATCATGCCGGAGAGAAAGGGAGAGAAAACCGTGGCGACCCGGGCATCGTTCGCGCCGGGTTCCCCCAATCCGAGATCGACGCTGTTTTGGCTGAACGAAACGGGAATCACATCGCTCATGGGCGTGGCGTCCGTCTCGCTGGTGGCCCGGCGGAGCATGTTGTGGTCCGTTCCCCAGGCCACCACCTGCACGATTTGCGGTGCGCCGGGAATGGCGCCGACTTCGACCATGATATCGCGGGTGCTTGTGCTCAGTCCGTCTTCGGCGGTAAGACGGAGGACATAGTGGCCGTCCTCCGGAAAGAAAGCACCGGTGACGGCCTCATCGGGGCGGGTGAAGGTGACCCCAATCTGGCCTTCGATTTGTGACCACTGAAGATCGACAGCGGACACGGCGGGATCCAATTCCACCGATGCGAGGATCCAGAGCCCGACACCGGAAGGAATCGCGGCCACCCCGTCCAGCGGACGGATGACGTGAATCACCGGGGCGGCGGGAGCGTCTGGGGTAGTGGCGGAGGCGACATTGGAGGGACTGCTCTCCAGACCACCACGAAGGGAGAGGACCCGGTAGTGCCAAGTGCTGCCGCCAGTGAGTTCAGTGTCGCTGTGGCTGGTAGCCGTAACCGTGGTCAATGGAGTCCAGTGGGTGCCGTCGGCGGAGCGCTCGATGCGGAATTCTTCCGTCGGATCCGACGGATCGGTCTGATCCGTCCAACTCAAATCAATCCGGTCAAAGGCCACGGCGGTGGCGGTAAGCCCGGTGGGGGCGGGTGGCGGAGGGTCGCTGAGGTTCAGTTCCGCGATATCGCTCTCAATTCCTTCGCCAACCCCATTGGATACATACACGGTATAGATTCCGGCATCGTTCTGGGAAACATTGTTGATCGTATACATGCTGTCTGCGGCACCCGGGATGTCCACCCCGTTTTTGCGCCACTGGTAGGCGGGCGCGGGATTGCCGGTGGCGGTGACAGAGAAGGTTGCGGTCTGTCCCTCAACCACGGTGACGGACTGCGGCTGCGAGGTGATCACCGGCGCGGATGGTTCGCCACCTCCCAGCGATTCAAACGCGAGGAACTGATCCGTTTGCGCCATGTTTTTCCACTCCGCCCAGATCCAGTTTTCACTTCGGGGCACGTCGGAAACCCGCAATTCATCGAGAATGCCATTGAAGTAGTTGTTATTGTTATAGTTCCCGATTTGCAGCGGCACCGCCGTGGCCGAAGTGGACAGCGAACGTGAATACGCGCTTCCCTCGACTTCAATGCCGTTCCGGTACACCCGGGCGTTTCCGCCATCATACACCATGGTCAAATAAACCCATTCGTCCTGGGCTGAGATGGTGATGTCGTTGTCTCCGGACCAAAACTGCATGCGCCACTGATTGTCTGAGTTCAAGGTACGAAGGCTCCACATCTGTCCGTTGCTGTTTGCACCCACCTGGAAGGGAGCCCCGTTGTTAAAGGCGCGTGTATAGGCCCACACGGAGGTGGTTCTGGGTTTGGATCCGTCGATGTTCAGTGCCGTGGCGGTGGCGTTTGTGCGGATATGCTCGGCGTTGGACCCCGAGAAATCGTATGCGAGGCCCACAATGCCCGGCACAAAGGTGGTCGCGGATGCGTTTTCAAGCGTGCCGTCGAAACCATGACTTGTCGCATCCGGCACCGTGGTGCCGCTGGCGTGGAAATGATACACGGCCCGGAAATTTTCGTTCCAAGCACTGCCATCGGTGGTGTAAGCGGGCAGGGTCTCCGTATCGGCATCGCCGATGACCATGGTGATCGCGGCGGCGGCATGCAGGGCCGGCACCCGGACCCAGACCAGCGACTCCCCTTCAGGATTCCAAAGCTGTACGCTGAAGGACAGTTCGTTTTCCGCCTCGTCATAAAAGCGCAAATCGCCTCCGGTTTCGGGGAAGACCATGTTAGCGTAGAAAAAATCGGGAATATTCGCCTCACTGATTCGAACCAAAAGCGGAAAATCGGACAGAGTCTCGGCGCGGTCATATCCGGGGAAGGTGATCTCGAAGGTTTGTCCGTCGGGCTCCTGCCGGGTGGTAAAGCTGTCGGTGACCGTTTGGTCCTGGCCATGAATGTTCGTGGCTTGAAAACGGTAGAAATAAGTGGTTTCCGCGGTCAAGCCTTCCAACAGGGTGCTGACCGGTCCATAGCCGATCCCGCCAAGATCCACCTGATGCTGCCAACTGCCCGGTGCCTCTCCCCCATCGACAGTGCCGTACCAAAGCGTACCCGTGGTGTCCTCCGAACCCGCCAACAGAAACGCGTTGAGGGTCGCCCGCATATGCGTGACGGTTCCCTGATCCTCGAGCACAATCCGCGGAGGAACATCCACATCGTCATCGACAATGGTGACCCCCATCATATTCAACCCCAGGTTCGCGATACCCGATACCCCGCCGATATGCACGCTGAAGGGACGGTCCCCCTGGCTCAAATCGTCGTCATAAATCGTGACATCAAAGGTTTTGGGTCCGGTTTCGCCGTCGGCCCAGTGCAGCGTGCCGCTTGTCTCGGCGTAATCCACCCCGGCCACCGCATTGAGTCCAATGTCGAGATTTCCGTCTTGGGTGACATAATTCACCGACACCGCGCCGGTATCGTTGAGGGTGCGGTTCACGGTCACCGTCAGGGTTCCGGCATTCTCCATCACCGTGGTGGTTTCATCAGACAGCGCCACAACCGCCCGGGGGCGGACCAAGAGGGAGAGTTCCCGGCTGGAAGTCGAAGCCCCGTCATAGGCGTTGAAGGTTAAATTCAGGGTGCCGTCTCCGCCATGCGGCGGCGTACCGGACAAGGTGCCGGTGCCATCGCCATGATCCGCAAAGGAGAGCCATGCCGGACGTCCGGTCACAGTCAGGGTCAGGGACAATCCCGCATCGCTCATCGCTTCCACACCCGCGGTATAACTTTCGCCCACATCCGCGGCGGGCAGGCTTTCCGTCAGTATCACAGGCGGATCAAAGGTACCCAGATCGAAGGTCGCATCGTATGTGGCCGCCAGCGGGGTCCCCTCCTGATTCAGAACCCCCGTCCCCAATGTCAGTGTATAAAGCCCGTCTTCAGACACGGACGGAAAATCGATTCGCAACCGATTGTCCGCCACCCAGGCAAAGCCTGTCGCGCCCACATCGCCGTCGGGGCCGCTGAACGACACGATATCTCCCAGCGAAAAGCTGCCGGTGTCCATGGGCTGATCGAAGTCGATCCACAGGGAAGTCGGCGAAACAATCACCGCCCCCTCCGGAAAATGTCCCGCCACATACGGGGCCGGCGCTGGAGAAAGCAAGACTTCAAAGTCGCCGGTCATCAGGAAGTCATCGATGTTCCAGCCATAGGAATTCCCGCTTTCGGTTTGCAGGCGGAAGCGAATCCGCACGTCGCTTTGATTGTTTGCGGCAGAGGGCAAAACATAGCTGAGCGGACCCTGCCAGTTCGATTGAGCATGGGACCCCTCGGTGTGAGACCAGAGATTTTGCCAAGTGCCTTGATTCACCGAATACTCCAGAAAAGCGCGGTCTTGATACCGCCCCTGAGGTTGCCCGCTGGTCACGGCGGCCAGTCCGAGCCAGCGATGAAAACTGACGGTGACGTTTTCCGCGTTCAGCGTGGAAAAGGAGGGCGAAACCGCGGAAATATTGAGGCCTGACACATAGTTCCCATTCAGATAGGTTCCGAGGACATTGGGTGAGGAAACTGCGGTATTCGGCCCATTGGGACCCTGATTGGGTTGGCCGACCGCCCAGCCTCCCTCAAGACTGAAAGAATGTCCGCTGTCAAAGTTGGTTTGCAGGATGGTTTGCACACCGCCCGCCTGTCCCTCCGCCACCCGGAAGGAAAACCCGAAGCCGTCCTCCCCTTCGCCCGGAACCGCATTGTCATTCTGATCCATGGCAAACCCCCGCAGGTCCAAAATGCCGGGACCCAGGTCCAGTCGGTAGTATCCTTCTTCGTTGAGCGGAGAGAAATGAAAGGTCAGCACGGTGTCACTTTCGCTCCAGCTCACGCCGGAGAGGCTGCCGGAGAGATCCGTCCCCCCCGGACCGAGAAAGCGGGACACGTCTTGAACCAGGGAGAAACTTTCCGGATCCATGGAGCGGTTGAAGGTCACGGAAACGGCGTCCAGACCCGGATCGGCCACGCCGGTGGGATCGACAAAGGTATCGACAACCCGGGGATAAAGCGGATCGATAGTGAAAGGATCAGAGAGGGAAATCTCCTCGCCACCATTGAGAGTCAGGCGAATCTGGTAGTCGCTGCCCCGCGCCAAACCATTGGGGGTCCATGCAAACACCCGGTTTTCGTTGGGAATGCCTTCGGCAATGACTTCGACCGGCACTCCGCCTTTGAGCAGTTCGATATCCACTGGGGACTGCCAGGTGCCGCCAACCCACTCCAAGGAAAACGTCTCGTCAATTTCCACTTCCTGACCCGAAACGGGATGGGTGACTGCCAGGGAGGCCCGGGTGCGAAGGTTGGACCGCTCCTCCGCCCGAGCAATGAGGGTATGGGCCGCGCGGGCTCCCAGGTTTGAATTGCTACCGTCAAAGCCCGCCCCCAGCCCACCCTCCAATCCTCCGTCCACATAACGGCTGTCCGTGGTGCCGTCGCCGCTGGCATCGTAGCCGTTTACGGCCCCGACCTTCACATTCAGAGTGGGGTGGGTCACCTCGGGATTGCCGAACCAGGGCACCCGCTGCCAATTCCAGTCGTAAGATTGGATGGTGCGCCGCCGCGTGCTTCCGCTCCGAAACCGCCAGCCAAAGTTGTGGGCGTTTTTGCTGGTGTCGGGACTCCAGGTACTGTCCCCCCAAGAATGGGCCAGGCCCCAGTTATGCCCCACCTCGTGTGCAAAGGTGATCGTGGTGGAAGTCATGTAGGTGCGGGCGGTGACGGAAGATACCCCTGGATAGAAAGCCCGTCCGGCATCACCCCCATCGGCATCATTGACAATAAACGCCTGCTTGTCCGCCCCCAGGGCGTTGCGCAAGTCCTTGACCACTGAAAAGGTTTCATGAGTGGGACTGTTCAAGGCATTGACTTCATCATTTAAAGAACTTCCCGTGCCCGGTTCCGCATAATCCGGGTCCTCGATCATCCCCAGCAACACCACTTCCGCATTGTCCACCAGACTGTTGGCAAAGGCCAGGTTCATCCGGTCAACCGAGGCAATAATGCGGCTTTCGATCCCGGCGGTACCTCCATCGCTCTGTCGGGACTTGATGCTGTAGCCCACCACGATATCCACCAAATGCTGTGCCGTCCCCTCGCCGGCACTGTGACCGTCCTCCTCTCCGTCCAACACCTCCCCCCCGGCCTCCTCCGCCCCGGCAAAGATTTCCGCCCCGAAGATGACCCCGCCACAGTCCCCATGCAGAAAGGAGGCTTCGTTCAGTTCCTTGATGGCCACATGGCCATCCTCCATCACCTGAAACTGAAAATTCCGCGCCCCGCCGCTTTCGGGGTCAAAACGGGTCATGGACCCGCTGACCGCCCCTTCGTTGTACACCAAAATCACATCGTTGTCATGATCCCCGGGAATCTTCCCCATGAAGGTAAAGGTATGCCGGCCGCGATGCACGATTTCATAAACGTCCACATCCACTTCTTCCTCCACGGAAAGCGGCAGCACAAGCCGACTGGTGATCCCTCCCGCCAATTCATGAAAGAGGCGGTGGGAAATCGGAGCTTCAATCGCGTCGAGCGTGTATGCATCCCAAGCAAACGGCGAGGTTTTGCGTGCGGGGCGAACGGAAGCAAACACCCGTACCGGCTCCCCTTCGCCCGGCTCCAAACGGGTGCGTGTCGGCGTGTCCAATACCCGGCGACCATACCGCCCACGCGGAATCACCGGGGCCGGATCGTCCGGATTTTCCGAAAAGACGGTGGCAGGTCGGGGATCTTTCATATCCTCGGGTAGGATACGCGAATCGGGTTCCACCTGCGGGTTGGCTTCAGCCTCCGTCACGGTATCCACGTCCGCGAGCCTCTCAGGGGCTTCCGTCTGCCCCGCATCACCGTCCGTGAATGTTTCCCCCTCTTGCGGAGCAGGCAGGAGCAACAGAAGGACAAGTGTCAGCAGCCCAATCAGGGCGATTTGTCGACGAGTGCGCTTGGTCAATGGCTTCATGGGCTTCATGGGTAGAGTGATGATGACAATTAGACGTCATGATAAGCTACACCCGATGAAGGATCAGGTTAAGAAAACGTTTGGGCACTCACTGGATTATTTACACAAAACGCCTTCAAATAAAGAGGAATGCGGCTATGGCATTTTTTGTTTTACGGTAAACTCATTTCCACACCCATCCGCCGAGAAGCGCGAGGAGCAGGAGGGCGAACCAGAGGGGGGTGAGGAGTTCGGCGTGGCTGTGTCGCTCGAGCTGGTCGATGACCACGCGGCCGGGCAAGGGCCGGCTGTCGGCGCGGGTGAGGTCGGTGGCGGCGGTGTCGGTGAATTGTATGGCGGCGTCCAACAGGGTTTCGTCCCCGCGAAGGATTTCGAGAAAGCCGGGGGTTTCGGGGGCGTACAGGGGGGCGCCGGGCCGATGGGTGAATTCGCGGGGTTCGCCTTGGAGGGGACGGTGCCGAATCAGGAAATCGCCCTCCCCCGGGGGAACCGCGAGCGAAATGCGTTCCCGGGCATCGTAGGGGCGGGCTTCGTATTGGAGTTGGGCCTCCCGCGCGCGTTCGAGAAAACGGTGAAGGGTCAGCACCACGGCGGGCAAGCGTTCGGCATTGCCGCGTTCGGGTCGGAAGAGCAGAATCAACTGCCGACGTCCGGCTCCTTCCCGGAGAACCACCAGGGGAGTGTCGCCGCTCCAAACCAAAACCCGGTCGCCGGGGCGCTGTGCAAATCCGGGATGGGGAAACCCGAGGAAGGGACTCCAGGACAAGTCGCGGACGAGGGGATGATCTTCGGAAATGACGGTGCCCGGATCCCCGCGCGTTTCCCCGGCGTAAAAGAAAATGCCGCTGTGGTCGGCGTCCGGTTCGTCCCCGGAAAAGGCCTGCCAAACCAGTCCGGGGGTTTGATCGGGTTGGGCGCGACGCACGTGGGGGGCGATGCCCATCACCCGTTCGGGCCATTCCCGTTGGGTTTCGGAAAGTCCGTCCAAGGAATAGGTCAGGATTTTGGGACGGGGCACCACAAAGGGAATGGCATCATCGATGTCCAGCAAATCGGGATCGAGGCGCAGGACGCCGCGACGGCTCCCGGCGGGCAATTCCCCCCGCAGGGTGACCACGGTTCCCGGTGGCAGGGTGACGGGCGCGGGGGCGCGGGGCGGTTGGTCATCGACTTGTACCTGCACTTGACGGGTGATTTCCGTTTCGCCGCGTTGCAGCAGGGAGGCCACCCAATCATGACCACCCCTGGCATTGGGTTCGATGCGCAGTCCGGTAAATCCGGCGTTGTCGGCGGGCTTGCCAATTCCCAGGGACTCGGCCCCGGCGGGCGGGGCTTCCACGGGATGCGCGGTCACCCACAAGACCAGCCCGTCGGGACCGGCCAACTCGCGGGCGCGGGCCAGGGCGGGGGCGGGATCGTGCAGACCCAAAAGGGGACGGTGCGCGTCGAGGGCGGCAAGAGCGGCGGACAATTCGTCGCCGCTGTAGAGTTGGGGCGCGCCGGGATCGCTGGTCATCACCCGCCATTCGCTGCGGGCGGCGGCGGTGGAAAGCCGCCGCATTTCCGAGCGCGTCCGAGTGAGGGTCTCTTCCCGAAAGGCGGCCATGTTGGCAGTGTCGTCGAGAACCACGACAATGGACTGCACCGACTCGGGACGGGTCCAACGGGGTTGGGACAAGATCAAGGCCAACAGCAAAACCGCCAGCAAATGACACCAAAGCTGCGCGGAATTTCGCAGACGGGTCAACACGGCTCCGCGTCGACTTTCCTCGGGCAGCATGTCCAACAAAAACAGGGTGCTGATTTCCCGGGGACGGGCCTTGACCTGCAAAAAGTGGATGAGCAGGACGGCGGGCAGCCCCAGAAGGGCCCAGAGGGCGGCGGGATTGGCGAAACTCAAGCCCATGCTTCCACCACCCCTTTCTGAAACGCGTCCGCGCCCAGGCTATCCACCAGCGACGGTTCGCAGGGAATGCGGGCAAAGCGGGCGTTGTAGCGCCGGCAGGCCTCCCGCCAGGCTTCGAAATGGCGTTCATAGGCCTGACGGTAGCTTGCGAGCACGCCGGGGTCCACCCGCTGACGACGGGAACCTCCGGTTTCGCAGTCGATGAGTTCGAGGTTGCCCTGCCAATCGGGATCTTCTTCCAGGCGCAGATAGGGGACGAGCAGGGCCACCCTGCCCTTGCCCGCGGTCAGGGGGCGCATGAGGTCCGTTGGCGGCTGGTCATAGAGCAAATCGGAGATGAAGATGCGCAGGGACCCGGATTGGAGCGGCAGCATTTCGAGGCGTGGCGGTCCGTCCGCGGGCGAAAATTCGGGTGCGGGCCAGGCATTTCCCGCGAGCAGGGCGGGGTCGAAAAGATGCACCTTGTCGCCGGAAATTCCAGTCATGCGGGGCCGGGCGCCGAGGGCGGCGGCGCTTTCGAGGCAAAAAGCGGCGAGACCGAAGAGGCGGTCGCGTTTCGAGGCGTCCCAAGTCATGGAACGGGACAAATCGAGAATCAGGTCGATGCCGGGGCTGACCTCCTCCCGATAGAGCTTCATGATGTAATTTCCGCTGCGGGCGTAGGCGGCCCAGTCGATGTAGCGGGGATCGTCCCCCGGCAAATAGGGGCGGTGGTCCTGAAAATCGATGGAACTGCCGATGCCCGCGCCGGACCAGTTGCCGATGGCGCCGCGCCAGTTGCGTTGTTGCAGGCAAAGGCGCAGGTGTCCGGCGGCGGCGCGGGCGTCGCGTCGCAAAATCCGGAACTGTTCAGGAGCCGGCCAATCAAGCTGGAGGGGTGTTTTCGGCATTTTGATGAACGGGAGGAGGGACGGGGTTGGAAGAAACCGTACGAAAGCGCCCGGGACGGGCCAGAATGATCCCTAGGAATACGCAGGTGAAAAACCAGCTCGAAAACAATTGAAAGTAACTGCCGCCCATGTCGATCACGTCGAAGAAGGCCCACATGGGAAAGAAGGCTTTCGGGCCATCACCTGAAAACCAAAACGTCTCCTGTAAAAACATGGCCATGAGTCCCAAAATCAAACAAGCCAATTGCACGATCAGGTACGCGAGCATCCGGTTTTCCGAGGGGACGTTGCGCCATTGCAACAGCGGGATTGGAAACAACAACACATTCAGCAACACGGGTGCGAAAACAAAGACGGAGTATGAGTAATGGTGATGGGAAATTGGGGAAACCCTGAGCCGCCCCATGAGAAACACACTCAGAAAGATCGCGGAAACAAAAAGAGAGGCGGACACAAATCCGGGCATGCGGAACACATGGGCCAAGGCGGACAATTTCTGCGGACGCATATGGAGTACCGCCAAAGGATGGTCGGGTTCGCAAAGCGTGGCCATGCACATTGGAGTTAGCAGAATCAGCATGAAAAATAGAAATTCTTCCTTGGGATCGAACCAAAAAATCACCAAGATGGTCAGCAGCATGGCCAAGGAGATCAACCGCTTGCGAAAGGTGTGGTTCTCCACCACCGGAGCGATGCGGGAAATGGCTTCCCACAAATAAAAACGCGCGTAAGCCAATGCGAACAACGCGAACAAGGATACCTCCAGCGTCGTGAGAGAGAACGAACCATAAGAAAGTCTTTCCATCAGAAAAACGCCCAACACCAACATGTGCAAAAACATCAGTGCAATCAGGGTATAGCGGGTGGCCTTGCCTGTGAAACTGGAAATCCACAACCCGCATCCGGTGAGGCAAACGGCCAGGCCGACCATGCCGAGGGCGATCTGGATGTTTCCGCTCACCGACATGGGCCCGAAAAAATAACGCAACACCAGGAAGGGCATCACCGCCGTGTACAAGAGGAAGGATTGCAACAGAAGGGAAATGTTTTTCCCGAGGACGATGTTCCGGGCCTGCAGGCGGGTGAGCTGGATCAACTCCAGGGTTTTTTGGCTGCGCTCGTTGGAAAGGGAAAAACAGGCCTGCGCGGGGACGATGACCAAGAGGCACAACGCGAGGATGGCCTGGAAAAAAATGTCCGCCCCCAACAAATCGCCGGCACGACCCGGCGACTGGGCCAAAATCAAAAAATACACCAACATGCAAAAGACCATGAGCAACTGCCCCAAAATCAGGGCGGAGACAAAGCCGCGCGACTTGAGGCCCTGCCGCAGTTCCTTGACCACCATGGGGTTGATTCGATCGCCAGTCATGTCCGGGCAGGAATCACCGCATCGGGTTTACGGGCTTGACGGCAGAGACGCACCATGCCGGCAAAGGCTTTCCGCATGGCGAAGAAGGTCGCGACCGACACCAGAATCAAGGTCACGAATACCCCGGCGCTGGTTTGGGGATCGGTGCGGTGCGCGGGGTCAAACAAGAGAAAAAAATTGGCGTGCGGGAAAAACCGGAGCAAAAAATTCAGGTCGTTGAAGTGGGTGACTTCATTCATGGCGATGAGAAAGCCCGCCAAAGTCACGCACCCGGTTTGCATGGCGATGTAGGCGGGCTTCCATTTGCCGGTGCCGGGATTGAGGTTGAGCACCACGGCCACGGGGAAAATCATCAGGGAAATGAAGTTGAAGACCATGAGATGCATGCCGTCCACGGCGGGATACGCGTTCCACAATCCGAGAAGCAGAAACACGGAAACGAACAGCAGGAAAAAGATCCCCGAAACCCAGCCCGGAAAAAAGAGCCAGCGAAAGCCCGGCGGGGGCATGCGCTTGTTGTAAAGGCTGGGGATGAGCATCACCGGTTCGCAGAGATTGTCCACCAGCAGGGGGAGCATGCAGAAAAACGCCATGATGGAGAGCCAGTTCACGCCTTGGATATATCCATAGGTCAGCAGCGACCCCATGAGCACCAGCCCGATGAGTCGTTTGGGAAAGGCGTGATTTTCGGCGGGGGGGGCGATGACGGAGGCACCGTACTCCACGAAATACAACATCAGCAGCAGCATCACCCAAATCCCCATCAAATGATCCGCGAGGCCGGGCAACATCACCCCGGGGCCTCTCATCGCCCCGCCAAAGGACGCGAAAAACAAGAATTGAGGCAGGTTCCACATGCTGATGACCATGAAAAAAATGATCAAGCGGCGCAATAATTTCGACTTCCATGCGGAAATCCCCACGCCAAAGGCGGTGAACAACATGGAGAAAAGCAATAAATACAGAATGGTCCGCAGGTCCCCGGTCAGATCGATGGTTCCCAGAAAATAGCGCAACACCAAATACGGCAATACTGCCGTGAGTAACAAACTCGTTTGAATGATCAGGGCCAGCCATTTCCCGAAGGAAATTTTCCAACTGGTCAGGTGGGTGAGAAAGACAAGCTCCAGGGTGTTGTCTTTGGTTTCCTGATAAATGGCGGAGAACGCGCGCAGGGGCATGAGAATCAGGGTGATCAAGCCAACCATGGTCCAGAAAAATCCGTTGGAGAACCCGAAATCGTCTCCGCCGGTGGTGGCGGCGCTGAAGTAAATGATCATGCTGAGCAACATGAGGGCCTGCAATCCGAGAAAGGCGGCCAGGAAACTTTTGGATTTCAAGCCCTGGCGCATTTCCTTGACGACGATGGGATTGAAGCGGTCGCCGGTCATGACGCGCCTCCCGGTAAATCCGGCGGCGTCGGTTCGGATCCCTGGGGTGGGGAGGCTTGGGGCGCGGCGGCGGGTTGGTAGGTGGCGGCCGGAGGCGCGGCGGGTTGGGAACTGCGGCTGAGGATATCGACGAAGGCGTCTTCGAGCCGCACTTCCTCCAAGTGAAATTCACAAACCGGAAAGCCTTCCCGGACCATGCCCTGCAAGAGGGCGGTCCGACTTTCCGGGGTGCAGGTCTCCATGCGCAGGCGCACCCCTTTTTTGTCGCTGTCGAACACTTCCAGCCCCGGTTGCAGGGTGGTCCATTCTTGAAAGGTGTCCGGCAGCCCGTCAAACTCGATGCGCACCACCCCGGGATGCCCTTCGCGGACTTTCAGACTTTCGGAGGTGCCGTGGTGTACGATGCGTCCCTGACTGATGAAGAGCATGGAATCGCACATTTGCTCCAGTTCCGAGAGGATGTGGGAGCTGATGAACAAGGTTTTGCCTTGGGCGGCCAGCAGGCGCACGAGATTTTTGAATTCGATGCGGGCCTTGGGATCCAGTCCGGCCGCCGGTTCGTCCAAGACCAGCAGATCGGGATCAGGCAACAGGGTGCGACCCAGACATAACCGCTGGCCCATGCCCTTGGACAGTTTGTTCATGGGACGGTCCGCGAGCACGGTCAGGTCGGTGAAGTCCATGACTTCCCGCACCCGCATTTCGCGCTCAGAGCCCTTGAAGCCGTAGGCGCGGGCAAAAAAGTCCATGTATTCAAACACGGTCATGAAATCGTAGGTGCCGTAGGCGTCCGGCATCCATCCCACCGCACGCCGCACTTCGTTGGGATAGGCGACGGCGTCGTAGCCGTTGACGCGGATGCTGCCGTAGTCTGGCAAATCCAGGGACACCATCATGCGCATGGTGGTGGTTTTGCCGGCGCCGTTTTCGCCGATAAAGCCGATGACCTGCCCCCGGTGAATGTCGAAGCTCACCTGGTTGACGGCGAGCAATTTGCCGAAATATTTGGTCAGGCCACGGACCTCGACCAAAGGTTTGCTGTTTGGGGGTTCACTGTTCGTGGAAGTGCTCATTGTCCACCTCCCCGAACCAGAAAACCGGTGTAGCGGGCCGCCTGCCGATCCCAGCGAATGCTGTCCAAGCTCTCCATGAAAACGCCGCTCCCTTCGGCCACTTGGGCCAAAAACACGCCGGGGCCGGTGACGGGCAGGACCCGCTCGCCGTCGCGCAGGGACAGGGAACGAATCAATGCCTGACCTTCTTCGGGCGTGGCCGGCGTCAGCGGCGCCCGACTGCCGGGGCGAATGTTTTCGGTGCGCCAATAGTTGCCGTCGAAATCCCGCAGGATGACGCTCGCGAGTTCGGCGTCGATCGAGGAAAGCACTTCCGGCGGCGCGTTCCCGGAGGCGGGAATGAATTCCAAGCGGGCCCGGGAGGGACGGGAGTCGATCATGGCCTGTCCTTGGATGGCCCGACTCTCAAACCAATCGCCGTCCCACTGCCCCCCGGGGGCGGCCGAGTACGAACCCTGGCTGCCGCGACCGCTCGAGTGGTCAATCCGCAAAGGCAGAATCATCGCGGTCACGGGCAGGGAAAAGGACCGTCGCATCAACACCCCGGTGCGGGACACTTGTTCCTGGGAGACGATTTCCAGATTTTCGGCGGGCAACAGGAAAACGGTCACCGCCCGGTGGCCTTTGCCGCCAAACCCGTCCATAAGCAAAATGAGCAGGATCAGCACCAAGCTCAGGCTGACCGACAACAGCGGGGTCATCCACAGCAGTTGCACCGGACGTTTGCGGCGGAAGGCCACGACCACGTTGATGGGCCCCAGCAATATGGCGATGGCGATCACCGCCATCAACAAGAGGACCACCGGACGTTCCACGTCGGGAATGAGATCCCGCAACTGCCAGGCCCGCGCGTCAAACGCGCCCTTTCCCGGAGCGGGGCGGTCGCGTTGAATTTGGGCCATGAGGGACACGAGGTCGTCGGGATCGAGGGTGTCCCCGGTCATCAAAACCGGGGTGACACTTCCCCAACCCAAATATGCGGCGTTCCCGCCGCCGCGGTAGGGTTGGAACGCGGCGGGCAAGGACGCGTCCGCGGGTCCGGCCAAAAGCAGATGGCCGCCGCGTCCAATCCACTGCATCAACAAATATTGGCTCCCCCGCTCCAGCGCAGCCCACTCATCGGGGGTAATGAGAAGAAAATCAAGGCCCGACAACCCGCGGATATCCTCGGGAAATTGCGACAAACCGGCGGAAAGCACCCGTCCTTGCATACCGCCTCTTGATTGAAATCTTTGCTCGATGGCGGATTTGTTTCGCCCGACCAACGTCGAGGTGAGGCCCAACACTTCTCCCGTTCCGCTCTGTCCGGTGGAAAGCAATTGATGGGATTGGGCCTCCAGACCCGGTCCGAGAATATTCACGCGCAGTCGAGGCTGAATGGAATGACCCCGCATCCCCTCTCGAATGGGGTACAAGGGGACCATCACCTCCAGAATTCGTTCCTCTCCGGCCTGCAACGAAACCCGGGTGGCATAGTTGAGCACGTCCTGATCCTGCCAATTCAAGGTGGAACGAAAATCAAAGGTCCAGGTTGCCCCGGTGCTTCCGGTGTTTTCGATCTGGATGCGGATGGGCACATACCCTTTGTGGGGAAGCCCATCGACCATGGACGAGAGTTGAATGCGCACCCGGCTGGGGTCCGTGTTGACCCGCGTGGCCCAGGAGGCCCGCACGGGCGAAAAACCCAAGCACAGCAACACGCCCAGAAAAAGGAAACGTCCGCTTTTTTTCATTGTCCCACTCCCGCTTTGCGGTCGGTCACCACCGGCGGGAGTTGGTCGCTGTGGGCTGGAATTTCCGCCAGCAAATCCTCGGCCACCTTGATGCCCGTCATGCCTTCCAAACGCGCGTGGTATTCCAGCACCAGGCGGTGTTGCAACACCGGCACCGCGATTTCACGGACATCTTCGTAACTGGCGTTGGCCCGTCCGTCCAAAAGCGCCCGGGCCCGACAGGCGGAGGCCATGCCGATGGCGGCGCGGGGACTGGCCCCGTATTTGACGAATCCGGCGGCTTTGGACGCCCCCGGCTGGGTGCCGTGCACCAGGCGGGCGATGTAATTGGCCACCACGTCGGGCAGGTAAATTTTCCGGGTGAGGTCCATCAAAGACAACAACGCGCCCCGGTCGAGGATGTTCGACACCACCGCTTCTTCCCCCAAACGACGCTGTTGCACGATCCGCTGCAACACCTCCGGTCCGTTGGCTTGAATGTTGAGTTTGAAGAGAAAACGGTCCAACTGCGCTTCGGGCAAGGGATAGGTCCCCTCCAGTTCGATGGGGTTTTGGGTGGCCATCACGAAAAACGGCTCCGGCAATGCGTGTTGCACGCCCATGGACGTCACCCGATGCTCCTGCATGGCTTCCAAGAGGGACGATTGGGTTTTCGGGGAGGCACGGTTGATTTCATCCGCGAGCACCAGATTGGCGAACAGGGGACCGGGTTGAAAGACGAATTTCCGTTCCCCGTCCACTTCCTGCAACATCGGATTGCCGGTGATGTCCCCGGGCAACAAATCGGGGGTGAACTGAATGCGTTTGGCTTCCAGCCCCATGACCGCCCCCAAGGCGCGGACCAGTTCGGTTTTTCCCAGTCCGGGCAGACCTTCCAACAGCAAATGACCACGCGCCAACAAACACACGATCACCTGATCCAAAAGTTTTTCCTGTCCGAAGAGCACTTCGTTGAGGGCCCTGCGTATGGCTTGAAGCTTCTCGCCCGCCGCCGTCAATTCCGCGTCATTCAACTTCGTGTCCTGCATAAAGCCTCCATAAAATCTCACTGAAAATATTGTTGTAAAATCTTGGCTTCCGCCGGCAAAACGTTTTCCCGCCATACCGCCTCCCCTTCGCCCCCGGGGGCGGCAATCCCGCCGCCCGTCCTGGAAATTTTCGGGACCTCGTCGTCATGCTCGCCCTCGCCAAGCGCCAACAAATCCCCGGTGGCGGCCCGGGTCATGTCTTCGTTGGACAAGGCGAAAGGATTGCGGGCCTCCGCTTCGGGAGCGGTGTCCCCCAGACTCATGGGGGCCGAGCCGCCGTCCTCGCCGGGCCTTCCCGAAGGTTGTTCCCCCAACATGGCCATCAACAGTGCAATACCATCCTCCCCCTCCTCGCCTTCTCCGAATCCCGGCTCCCCATCCTCGCCCGGCATCCCGGCAGCGACCATGCACTGCCCCAGGGCATCACATTGCCCCGACAGGGTTTCTTCAATTTTTTTCAAGTCCTCCGACGACAGTTGGTCCAATTGGCTGAAATCAATTTGCCGCAATTGGGAGAGCATCTCCTCGGTCAGCGGCAAGGTCCCCTGCCCCAATTCGGCCAGCATTTCCTGCAACGCTTCCTGCATGCGGTCCCGCACATCGGGGCTCATGGAATCCCGGGCCGCGTCGGCCGCCTCCATCAGGGCCGCGGTCTGTCGCAGGTTCTGCATCATTTTGCGCGCCTCCCGCTCCACCTCGGTGCGCAACTGGTCGGTGGTTTCCAAGCTGCCCTGGCGATACCAACTGTCCTCGGGTTTTTCCCGCAGGGCCGCCAACTGCTCTTCCAAACTTTTCAAGGCCTCTTCGTCTACCAATTCCTCTTGTTTGATTTCCTCGAGGAAGGTGGAAATTTCCGACCAGGCCGCCGGTTCCTGGCGGGCGAAGGCTTCTCCGCTCGCGGGACTGCCCACGGGAATCCAAATGGCGCTGGCCAACAACAACAGCCACAGCAAAGGCGGAATCAGGGCCGGCTGCAGGTTCCATTGCAAAGGATTGCGCAGGTCCCGTTGCGGACGCGGCCACGGCCCCACCCCGTCCATGGCCGAAACCAAGCGATGGTTCAGACCCCGGGCCACGTCCAACCGCGAATAAGCGGCCCGCACATCAATGAATTTCCCTCGCGCCAGCCGAAAACTCCATCCGCCCCAAACCAAGGCCCAAAGGCCGAGCGCCCCCCAAGCCCAGCGCGCGTCCAACCCGTACAGCCGCGCCCCCACCAACCAACAGGCGGCCAACACCGCCCCCACGGTAAATCCCCGGGTAAAATGGGTCCACCACCATCCGGCGTTCACCAGACGTTGCAAGGACAGGGCCTTTCCCTCCCAAAAGGCGGGATACGATTGATCCAAGGGCACACTCATTATAAAACAATGCGCGTTTGAACGGCAAATGCCAATCAAAAAAACGGTATTTTATGAGCTATAAATGAAAAGGATATAACCTGAATCCGTGAGATATTTGCAAAGAAGGCGTGCAAGATCATGGAGCGAAA
>JAFIGC010000122.1 GCA_020831635.1 Verrucomicrobiota bacterium
GGATGGTGTGGACCCGGTTCCCGGGGCTGCGGTCGTGCCTCCCTTGCCCCGGGCTGACCGCGTCCGCCCCTTTGGGGCGAGGAATGCATGTACATGTTCGGACGTATCCGTGACGCCTTTTTCGCAATTCGGGTTTGCCAATCGAGATTCCAACTGATTGAGAACAGGCGTTCCTTTCCGTAGCCTCTTTTGGAGAATTTTATGTCCGACTTCATTGCCATTTCCGATTTGCCCCGGTTTCTTGATCAGCCCGTGAAATTGCGAGGCTGGATTCGGACCATTCGTTCCAGTGGCAAAATTCGTTTCGTGGAATTGCGGGACGGGACGGGGGATTGCCAATGTACGGTGGAGGCGGTTTATCCGGAGGCGTTCGCGGCGTTGGAGGGCTGCGGACAGGAGTCGAGCGTGGAAATCTCCGGGATCAGCCGCGCCGAACCCCGGAGTCCGGGCGGGGTGGAGGTGTCCGCCCGAGAGGTGCGGGTGTTGCATCAGGCGGAGGAATATCCGATTGCCCGGAAAGAGCACGGGGTGGATTTCCTCATGCAACATCGTCATTTGTGGTTGCGCAGCCCGCGCCAGGCCGCGATTCTCCGGGTGCGTCACCGCATCATTGGGGCGGCGCGGCAATTTTTCGATGACAATGGGTTCACGCTGATTGACACGCCGATTTTTCAACCTGGCGCCGCGGAAGGGGCGGGGACTTTGTTTGAAGTGGACTACTTCGGAGACCCGGCGTTTTTGGCGCAAACGGGTCAGTTGTACCTGGAAACCGCGGCCATGGCGTTGGGCAAAGTTTATTGTTTCGGTCCCACTTTTCGCGCGGAAAAAAGCAAAACGCGCCGTCATTTGACCGAGTTTTGGATGATTGAGCCTGAAATCGCTTTCTATGAGTTGGAGGATTTGGAGGCGCTTTCCGAAGAATTTCTCACCCATATCGTCCAGGCGGTCTTGGCGAACAACCGGTCGGATCTGGAATTGTTGGAGCGGGACGTGTCCGCCTTGGAAAACGTCCGCTTGCCCTTTCCCCGGATGTCATATTCCGAGGCGGTGGACTTTTTGCACGATCCGGCACTTCACGAAAAATTGGAGGCGGAACTGGAGGCCGAACGGGCGCGTTTGGGCGAAATCGAGCGGGCCATTACCGCCACCGAGGCGCAAATCGGGCAGGGGGGCAAAGCCTGGAAACTCGAAAAACTGGGCCATGAACTCAAGGGGCTCAAGGATCAGGCGGCGGATCTCGAACGTTGGTTGGCCAATCAGCCCGCGCACATCGCGGACGCGAAAAATTTTCAGTGGGGACGGGATTTTGGCGGAGACGAAGAAACCATTCTCAGCAAGCAGTTCGACCGTCCGCTGATCGTGACCGAGTATCCCAAAGAGGTGAAGGCGTTTTACATGAAGCAAAACCCCGCCGATCCCCGCACCGTGCGCAATCTCGACGTGCTGGCCCCCGAGGGCTACGGAGAAATCATCGGGGGCAGTCAGCGGGAAGATGATTTACAGGCCTTGTTGGACCGCATGGCCGCCGAGGGGATGGATCCGGGGCCGTATCAATGGTATTTGGATTTGCGCCGCTACGGGAGCGTGCCCCACGGCGGGTTTGGGCTGGGCATTGAGCGCACCGTTTCTTGGATTTGCGGACTGAAGCACATTCGCGAAACCATTCCCTTCCCCAGAATGATGGGGAAGATGATGCCTTGATCCGGTTTGCTTTAATTCCGAAAGCGGGGGTAGGAATCCGGCGAGCTGCCGTTCACATCAAAGGGGCGGGTGCGAATGCTCTCCACGTGGCCATCGAAAAAAGCAATATTGGTCACGGATCTCGGGCTGCCGTGACGCGCATAGACTCGCGTAGCCCCACTGTTGTGTGACCATACGCCATCGAAGAACATCACCATGCGGTCAAGTTCTTTGATTGCGGTTATTCGGGTATAAAGGGTTTGATCATTGTTACGGATAAAGGGCCAACCATGTTCAGGCCGATGCTCCGTGCGCGCGTTTAGGCCGTACCAGATGTGAACATATTTCGTTTCCCCGGATTCTGTTTTCTGAACGGCGCCCCAGGGTCGGTGCACCATCAGGCTCTCGGTCCATTGATCGCCGGGGAGATGGCCGTTCCACAGTTGATCGCCCAATCCCGCAGGGCATCGAAGGACTGAATTTGCGGGGATGTCTGTCTGTGAATCTTGCAATGGGGCGTCAAGAAACCCGCCAATAATGAGTTCACCCGCCCAGACTGAGGGTCCCAAGGGTTGTTCGTTGGCCACGCGCTGAAAACGGGGCAGACGCCCCTCGTTCGCAATGGTATACTCCAGCATCCCCGCGGAAATTTGCCGCATATTGCTGGCACAGGAAACCGTACGGGCTCGATGGAGGGCTGAGTTGACGGTTGGAGTGATGATGGAGATCAAGAGGGCCAGAATGGCAATGACCACCAACATCTCGATGAGCGTGAACCCTTTATTACGACCTGTGGCATGTGCGGATGGACGTTGGCGGGGCTGATTGTCGCGGGTGTGCATTTCTTGGGTATTCATGAGGGCTCCCTGTTGGGTTAACGGATTTCGCCAATGTAATCGTCGATGTATTCAATTTCCGGGATTTCGATTTCAGGACTTTCGGCAAACTCTTGGGCAGCAGGAAGTCTCGAAGCGTCCGAGGGGGTAATTATTTGATAAAAATTTTCAAACCATTCCGAATCGGGCGCATTGGCGCTCAATTCCGGGTTTCGGACGGTTCCACTGGGGAGGATGGCCAGATCCGTTAGATTTCTCTCGAAAAAATGTCGGAGGAAAATGGAGTTCGGCAGCACGGCCACAAAACGCGGTTGGTTTTGAAGGTTTGCCGGCGGTGATCGAAGGGTTTGCAAGGGGGGAAGACCCACGAAGGAGACCACGGCGTCCGCACCTTCCGCCCGGGAGAGGATTTCCCTGTAAAAGCGACTGTGAATTCCATTTTCCACATGGCTGTCACCAGGACCCGCCTTGAGGGTGCCCGTGATCGTGAGACCCCGGTTTCTTGCCTCTCGTTCAAAGGCCCTCAGGCTGGCTTGTGTTCTCGGATCGTCACTTTCCGGCACCACCAAGAGCACCTGTCCGGAACCATTTAACATCTCGGAAGTGGCCACGGCGGACTGCGAGCCCTGAACCACGGAATGTTTCAGACCTTCCGGGGCGGTTTTGGGCCGTCTTATCAAGGTTACCATGCGAATGGCCACGAGGGCCAAAAGGATTCCGGCGATGATTTTCAAATGCTTTTGGGTCATAAAGTGCGTCTCCTGAGTCCCCAGCATACATCATGTTGTTGCATTTGAAAAACCAGAATCCTCAAATCCCTTGAATTCCTGCAAATATCTACGCGTCCACTCAAATTTTCGAGTGGAAAATTTCATGTCTTTATCCTCGCAAGCTTATTGCTTGCAAGGGAATATATGAAAAATCCAATGGTACGGGGCTTTTGCGGGCGTTAGCGTCGAAACCTTGGATACGCGTCGGGGTCGGTCGATCCCACGATGTATGCACGGGAAGGGATGGTGTTGACATGCCCATCCCAGAAAACAACATTCAGATTCCGCTTGGGATTGCCGTGTCTGGGATAAAATCGGTTGTTTACTCGGTTATGCGCCCATACGCCACAATAGAACATGACGGTTTTGTTGGAATGCGTGAGGCTGAGGATGTTGTTTTCCCGGGTGGGATTTCCACCATGTTGATCTGCTTGGCGCACCATGGGCCAGTGGTTGTTGGCGGTACTTGCATTGGCCGCATACCAGAGATGAACAAATTTCTTCCCATCATTTTCCGTGTCATGGGGGGAAGGCCAGGGTCTGTTGACATCGCGCATATAATTTTCGTTTTCAAAAACCTGATCGAACGAGGGTTGATGGCCGGACCAAAGTCCGTCCATCCGGCCCGAGGGACATCTGAAAACGGAATTGGGGTGAATGTCTTCCCTGGTGTCTGACATGGGCGCCGAGATATGTCCCTGCTCAATTAAAACCCCGGCCCAGCTTAAGTCATACCCCACGTCTTGGGTTCTGCGCTGAAAGGGGACGATTTCGCCATCGTTCTGTGTGGCGTAATCCAACATCGCACTGGCAATCTGGCGAAGGTTGCTTGCACAGGATACGCGTCGGGCATTTTCGAGGGCGTGCGTTACGCTGGGGGTGATTATCGAGGCGAGCAAGGCGATAATGGCGATGACGACGAGCATCTCGATCAGGGTAAAGCCGCCTTTCGTGGCTTGTCCATTCCGTCGGCTGAATCTTTTGTGGGTTGCATTCATGGTCGTTCCTTACTGGAGTTGATAAAAGTCATCGACGATGTCGTCATCCGGAATTTCGGAGAGGGATTCTTCCCCGGGAAGCATCTGCGCGCGATCCTTGGTGACCACTTCGTAAAAATTTTCAAACCATTCGTCGTCGGAAACCTTGGGGTTCAAGTATAAGTTCCCGACCTGACCCTTGGGCATAATGGCGAATTTCACGATGTCAGCCTCCAAATAGTCCCGGAGGAAAGGATCGCCGGGTAAAATCAGGTAAAAATCGGTATTTTGAGCGCGCGCACTTTGTCTGAAGACATTTGGCGGGGGCATTCCGATAAAGGAGACAACGGCATCCACATCGGAAAGATGGTTTTCCACTTGGGCAAACAAACGCTGGCTGACGCCTCTTTCGGGGCTATGGTCACTTTCTTCCGCATATAGGATTTCACGAATCTGCAAATTGTTTTGGCGGGCGCTTGCTTTGAACGCATCCAAGCGTTGTCGCACGAGTTTGGTGTCGGTTTGTTGGGTGAGGATCAAAACTCCGTTTTCCGAGCCGGTCAATTCACGGGCAATCAAGTGGGCGGCCCTTGCGCCAAGAGCTTGATAATCTTTGGTGAATTCCGGCGCGGTATTGGGCCGTCGGATCAAGGTCACCACCCGAATGGCCACAAGGGCGAAAAGAATTCCGGCGATAATTTTCAAGTTCTTTGGATTCATTTCATCTTACTCCGATGACTTATACTACAAGAAGTTATTTGCATTTGACAATCATAATTTTGAATTCGCGCATAATAAGTTAAGTTCAGCTAAAAATTTCAAGCTCCTGCGTAAGGATTACTTTGGCTGTGCGATTTGATAATTATGAAAATCAATCGCTCCAAAATTCTTGCGTTATTGCTTGCCGTCGTTTTTTTTACACTCCTCAGCCAAGGTTGCCGAACCATGCCCCCGATTCGAACTGCCGACTCCGTTGACTTGGATGCCTTTATGGGGGACTGGTACGTCGTGGCCAACATCCCCACCTTTCTGGAGCGAGACGCCTGGAATGCATTGGAAAGGTACGAACTGAACGACGACGGGGTCATTGAAACCACCTTTACGTTTCGAAAAGGTGGCCCGGAGGGTCCCCTGAAAACCTATCGACCCAAAGGGTTTGTCAAGGACGCGGAAAGCAACGCTGTGTGGGGCATGCAATTCATCTGGCCCATTAAGGCCGAATACATCATCATGTTTGTGGACGAGGCCTACACCCACACCATGGTGGGGCGACGGAAGCGGGATTATCTTTGGATCATGGCCCGGGACCCGGAGATCGATGATGAAACCGTGAACCGGATGATTGATTTGGCGGTGGAGGAGGGGTACGACCGGGACAAAATCCAGCGGGTGCCGCATGAAGGGCGGGACAGCCCCTAATTTTTCGAGAACAAGTTTTGAAAAGTCCTGAAAAATATGCTTAGGGTTTCAGCCCTATGAAAGAAAATAAATCTGTACGACTTGGCATTATCGGTTTGGGCAACATGGGCAGCTCTCATGCGAAAAACATTTTGCAGGGCAAAATTCCCGGATTAACCCTTGCCGCAGTTTGCGATCAGAACTCCGAACGCCTCACCGCTTACGAAAAAGAAGAGGGCGTGACCCTGTTCACGGACGCGGACAGCTTCTTTGCCTCCGGCGAGGTGGATGCGGTCCTCATCGCCACTCCGCATTACGACCACACCACTTTGGGGGTCGTGGCCCTGGAAAAAGGCTTGCACGTCCTCGTGGAAAAACCCATCTCCGTGCACAAAGCCGACTGCGAGCGTCTGATTGCCGCGTACAAGAACGAGGACCAGGTGTTTGCGGCCATGTTCAATCAACGGACGGATCCCCGCTATCAAAAACTGCGCAAACTCATCCAAGAAGGCGAATTGGGCGATCTCAAGCGGATTCAATGGACGATTACCGATTGGTTCCGCACCGATTTTTATTATGCCTCCGGGGGATGGCGGGCCACTTGGGCGGGCGAAGGGGGCGGGGTGTTGCTGAACCAATGTCCGCATCAATTGGACCTTTGGCAGTGGTTGTTCGGCATGCCCGACAAAGTGCGCGCCCATTGTACGCTGGGCAAATTCCACGACATCGAGGTCGAGGATGACGTCACCGCTTATTTGGAATACGACAATGGTTGCACGGGAGTGTTCATCACCACGACCGGGGAAGCGCCCGGGACCAACCGGCTGGAAGTCGCGGGTGACCGGGGCAGGGTTGTGATTGAAGGAGAAAGCTTTGCCTTTACCCGCAACGAAGTGCCGACGACTGAACACTGCAAAACCGCCACCGCCGGCTTTAGCCGCCCCGAGGTCTGGGAGGTTCAGATCCCCACCAAAGGATATGGCGAACAGCACGTGGGCATCCTGAAGAACTTCGCCAAGGCCATTTTGGACGGAGAGCCGCTGATCGCCCAGGCGAAAGAAGGGATTCATTCCGTGGAGTTGGGCAATGCCATGTTGTATTCCGGCTTGAACGATCAGACCGTGAACCTGCCGTTGGATGCTGCCGCCTACGAAAGCTTCCTCCAAGAGAAAATCGCCACCAGCACTTATAAAAAGAAAGTGGTGGAAACCAAGGCGGACGCGGATGATTTCTCTCAATCTTTCTAACAGGATTCTATCATGAGCACTCGTGACGGCATGAACTATGCCCCGACTTCCACGGCCACCCCCAAGGTGGTTGAACCCGGTGAATTCGTTTTCGCCGCCGCCTATTTCGATCATGGCCACATTTACGGACAGATCGGCGGCCTGGCGGCCGCGGGCGGCACCCTCAAATACGTGTGCGACCCCCAACCGGAACGCTTGGCCAAAGTTTTGGAGCAGCATCCCCATGCGAAAGCGGTCTCCGATTTCCGGGAAATTCTCGACGACCCCGAGGTTAAGCTGGTCACCGCCGCCGCCATTCCAAACCTGCGGTGTGGCATTGGCCTGCAGGTGATGGAGGCCGGCAAGCATTATTTGACTGACAAAGCGCCGTTCACTACCCTGGATCAACTGGCCTCCGCGAGGGCGGCCGTCGAGAAAACCGTCATGAAATATGGCGTTTGTTATTCCGAACGGCTTCTCAACGAGTCCGGATATTATGCCGGAGAGTTGGTGCGGAATGGGGCCATTGGCCGCGTTTTGCAGGTGCTGAACCTTGCCCCCCACAATCTCGCCGCCTCGAGTCGCCCCGAGTGGTTTTTCCGCAAAGAGAACTACGGGGGCATCCTCACCGACATCGGTTCCCACCAATTCGAACAGTTCCTGACCTTTACGGGGTCAAAGGACGCCACCGTCAACCATGCCCGGGTTGAAAATTTCGCCAATCCCGAATTCCCCGAGTTGGAGGACTTCGGCGAGGCGCAATTGACCACCGACACGGGGGCCTCCTGTTACTGTCGTTTGGATTGGTTCAATCCCGCCGCCAGCCGCACCTGGGGAGATGGCCGTACCTTCATCCTCGGGACCGAAGGGTACATTGAAATCCGCAAATACGTGGACGTCTGCAATGGAGCCGGGAACAAAATCTACCTCGTGAACCAAGAAGTCGAGCAGTGCATCGAATGCGAGGGGAAGGTCGGGTTTCCCTTTTTCGGATCTTTCATTCTCGATATTCTCAACGGCACCGAAACAGCCATGACCCAAGCGCACGCGTTCAAAGCCGCGGAATTGTCCCTGATCGCCCAGCAAATGGCCGACGGCGTTTGACGACGACATCCGGGTGCAAATGAAGCCAGATGACCCGCGCTTCAGCGCCATTTCCCGCCTGTATGGTGTGGACGGGCACCGCAAACTTCGCGAAGCCCGGGCACTGATCATTGGCATTGGCGGGGTGGGCAGTTGGACCGCCGAAGCGCTGGCCCGTTCAGGCGTGGGGCATTTGACGCTGATGGACATGGACGAAATCTGCGTTACCAACATCAACCGCCAGGTGCACGCCCATGATTTGTCCGTGGGACAGGCAAAAATCGGAGCCATGGCCGACCGCATTCGGTTGATCTCGCCCGGGTGCATAGTGGTCGAGGACTTCCGGTTTTTCAGCGAAAAAAATGCCGATTCCATTTTGGAAACCCCGTGGACGGTGATTGTCGATGCCATCGACAGTATCCCCCACAAGTGCTTGTTGCTGTCCCAATGCCGGCGGCGCGGGATGCCCGTGGTCACCGTCGGCGGTGCGGGCGGACGGCGGGATCCGACGCAAATTCAAGTGGTGGATCTCACCCGCACCTTTCACGATCCCTTGCTGCAACGGGTGCGCAAAAAGCTCCGCCAGAATTTTGGTTTTCCCCGCAACACCCGGAAAAAGTGGGGCATTCCCGCCGTGTTTTCCCCTGAGCCCGTCCTGTATCCGCAATCCGACGGCCGTGTATGCGCGGTTCGCGAGGCAAACAGCGCGTTGCGGCTGGATTGCGAAGGCGGATATGGGACCGTGGCGCATGTGACGGGCGCGTTCGGTTTCGCGGCCGCTTCCGCCGCCGTGGCGTGTATGCTGAAAGAGACCGACGTGGGTACTAATTCCTAAACCGGGGATACGTGTCAGGCGCGGTGGCGGCCCAACCAAACTCCCGGGTGCGAATGTTTTCCACCCTGCCGTCAAAGAATGCAAAATTGGTGCTGTTTCTGGGGATGCCGTGCCGTGCCGGGATGCGATGGGGGGTGTCATTGGCCGACCAGTTGCCGTCATACAACATCACCGTTTTGTCCGCGTATCGCACGTTCGTTACGCTGGTGGGCCGTTGGTCGCCATCATGGCGCCAGTGTCGTACGAATGGCCATCCTGAATTCTCGGTTCTCGCGCTGATTCCGAACCATATGTGCAGGAAGCGAACCCCCTCGTCGGTGTCCATTGGGGCCGCCCATGGTCGTTGGAGGGAAGGGTTGTCTGAGAAAGAAGAGGGTGGACGACTCCAGTCATATAGGCCGTCGGCCAGACCGCTGGGACAATAAAACACATGGCCCGTTCGGATATCCGTGGGACTTTGCACCATGGGGGCGTCCACGTATCCATCTCTGACGAGGACCCCGGCCCAGTTTGTAATGGGAACGGTGTTTGGATCATGGTGTCCGGGTGTTTGAAAGTACATCAAACGCCCCTCGTTTTCACTGGCATATTGTAAAATGGCGGCGGCCGCTTGTCGCATGTTGCTCAGGCAACTGATGGTTCGGGCCCGGTCCAACGTTCGGCTGACCGTGGGGGTAATGATGGAAATCAGCAATGCAAGAATCGCGATGACCACCAGCATTTCGATCAGCGTGAACGCCGAAGCGGCGTTTTTTCGTGGAGTTATGTTTGTTTTCATGGGGTTCCTTGGGTTCATTTTCGCGAATTCACCTGAGACGGTCGGAAATATCAACCTCTTCGCTGTACGTTCGATCGGTGGGCACGTCCTCTTGCTGTTCCGATTGCAACCGTTCCGTGTCCATTACCGTGAGATTCCGGTAGTATGCGTTGAACCAAACACCGGAATCCACCTTGGTGGAAGAGAGGTTTTCGGGGTTTGGTAGGGGCACCACGGCGAGATCGACGGCACCCGCGGCAAGGTATTGTTCAATGGTCTCGGTGTTGGGCAGCACTACGATGAAATGACCGTTGAGCCTTTGGGGCGTGCGTCCGTTTGCCACGCCCATGGGCGGGGCATACACAAAGGAAACCACGGCGTCCACATCCGCATATTCGTCCGCCACCCGGTTGTACAACGAATTGGACCAGCCACTGAGCGGATGGAATTCCCGCTCCTCGGCCCGAAAAATGCCCGCAGTCGTCAAGCCCAGTTTTTGGGCTGTTTTCTCAAAAGCATTTTCCCGGACTTGGATGAGGCGATCCGGATTCTGCCAGGAGACCAACAGCACCCGGCCCTGACCTCCGATAAGCGAAGCGGTTTCCCTTGCGGTCATTTCTCCAAGCACCTGATTGTGCTTGGTGGCTTCCGGCGCGACATCCGAACGCCGCGAGAGCGAAATGACCCGAAAGATTGCGAGCACGATCAAGATGCTTGCGAGAATTTTCATTTGTTTTGGCTGCAATGGAATCATTTTGGATCCTCAATATTTTGAAAAATCATTCTGGAACGGAGTCATCATTCACTATCATCTCAAAAATGTAACAGCGAAGACAATCGAAAACAAGATTTAAATTTTTTGGGAGGCATATAATGCTTGGACATTTCTCCGTTTACAGGTAGGATGACAAACATGAACCAGGAAGAACGTGTCGTGTTGGAGCATCGGGGGTACATGAAGCAGGCCATTGAAATCGCCTGTCAGAACTTACAGCGCCCCTTCGGGGCACTTTTGGTGGACAGTCGGGAGGGGGAGGTTATCGCGTCCGCAGTCAATCGATCCTATCGCAACCCCGTGGCCCACAGCGAACTGGAGGTCATCCACAAGGCGGTCGAACTCAATGCGGGTGACGTGGCGTGGCAAAGCACAGTGCTCTACGTGACCGCCGAGCCTTGTCCGATGTGCATGGCGGGGATTTTGTGGACGGGCATTCCCAAAGTGGTGTACGGAAGCTCCATGCGCACCCTGAAGGGGTTGGGATATCGGCACATCGCCATTCAGGCCAAGGAAATGACCGCCGCTGCCACCGGGGGGTTGATCTGCGAGCTGATCGGCGGGGTGTTGGAGACCGACTGCGACGCCCTCTTTGCCGCCGCCATGAAACTGGAGCGGAAATCCAAGGGTACCACGGATTCAGGTTCCACGGATCATTGGGGTGCAAGCGAATCTTAAATCTACCTGCGCTTTCCGAGCTTTGGCGGGCAGGTCGTCCAACATTGAAATTTGAACATAGAACACAGGAGCGCCGATCTCCGCATCGGCAGGGGCAAAGGGGGCTGGCTTGGCTTTTGGGGAAAGGAACCACGGATGGGCACGGATGGGCACGGATTTTCAGGGGTTTGGCCCGCGAATGGCTTTGCCGTCCCGCGAATCTTCTATTTTTTTGAACAGGAGGACGGTAGAGTAGAGAGGAACAGGCGGCGATGAAGCCAGCCTGCCCTCCCCCTCTTCGAACCGGACGTGCGGATTTCCCGCATCCGGCTCTCCTGCAAGCATTCCCGTGCTCGAAAGCACGTTCCGCGCACCTTTCCGCAGACTCATGTTGATTCCGTAACCGGCCAGAAGGCCAAGCGGATGAGAACAACTTCAATGTTTGCACGCTTACAGCAGATCCCCTTTGCTCCAGGCGGATTAGGCCCTTCTCCGCTACTATGGGATCATCCGACTCCCGCCCTGTCATGGGACGGGACGGGTCTCTCAGGTTCCTCGACATTTCTTTCCGCGCGCGCCGCCTCCAGCCACCCCGGGGAGTCCGTCGATTGCATCTTAGTACCTCTTCATCGACGATGGCAGACTTCGCCATCTCTGGCAGGTTGGTCACTCCCATAAGCGTAACGAGGCCGAATCGAGTTCACGGTTGTTGCGGCTCACACGTTCGCCGTTCCGGGCTTCGGCTTGGGGATTACTCCTTTCACCGCCGGTAGGCTACATGATGGGTACTATGTTGTCATGATAAACACCTTTCAGTTTATGAGAAATGCCAGGCTTGGCCTGACGCACCAGAGGGCGCAGAGGGGAATTATACGTATTTCGATCCCCGAGTGGGATCTTTGCCGTTGCCAGACCGTATTCGAAAAATTAGGAAATGAGGGTTCGTTGGGCACGGCTTTATTGGACAAAGTTTCAGACAATCCCTTGTAGCCCATGAGATTGTGCGGATTCAAAGCAAAGAGCTCACGGTTTCAGGGTTTGGATATGGCAGGCGTCATGAATGATTCTACTTTGTCTTGAGCTTTGTCTCAAACTTTGTCTAACCTTCTGCAACCAACAACCAGCAACCCACAACCCACAACCCACTCAGAGATTCTTGTCCGTCACCGCGCCTTCGCTGGCGGTGGTGACCGTGGCCGCGTATTTTGCGAGGACCCCGCGTTTGACTTTGGCTTTGGGGAGTTTGACTTTGGCCATGCGTTCTTTCATTTCTGTTTTGGAAATGTGCAGGGTCAGCTCCGCTTTTTCCGCATCGATGGAAATGGTGTCGCCGTTTTTCACGATGGCCAGGGGACCGCCGATGGCGGCTTCGGGGGTGATGTGTCCGACCACGAAACCGTGACTGCCGCCGGAGAAGCGTCCGTCGGTGATCAGGGCCACGTCTTTCCCGAGGCCCTTGCCCATGACCGCGCTGGTGGGAGAAAGCATTTCCCTCATGCCGGGTCCGCCCACCGGACCTTCAAAGCGGATGACGATGACGTGTCCTTTTTTGATGGTGCCGTCGAGAATGGCTTTGAGCGCGCTTTCTTCCGAGGCAAAGACTTTGGCCTTGCCCTCGAAAAAGAGGCCTTCCTTGCCGCTGATTTTCGCGACCGCGCCCTCGGGGGCCAAATTGCCACGGAGAATGACCAAATGGCTTTCGGGTTTGATGGGATTGTCGAAGCCGCGAATGACTTTTTGGCCTTTGGGATAGGGTTTGACCTTTTTCAGGTTTTCGGCCAGGGTTTTGCCGGTCACCGTCAGGCAGTCGCCATGCAGCAGCCCTTTGTCGAGCAGCATTTTCATCAGCGGCTGCACGCCGCCGATTTTCACCAGTTCGGCCATTACGTAGGCACCACTGGGTTTCAGGTCCGCCAAGACGGGCACTTTTTTGCCGACGCGGGTGAAATCATCGAGTCCGATTTTCACCCCGGCGGTCCAGGCCATGGCGATGAGGTGCAGCACCGCGTTGGTGGAGCCGCCCAGGGCACAGACCACGGCGATGGCATTCTCAAACGCCTTTTTGGTGAGGATGTCTTTCGGGGTGATGTTTTTTTCGATGAGCTTGAGGACGGCTTCGCCGGCGGCGCGGCAATCGGCGGCTTTTTCTTCCGAGATCGCGGCCTGGGAAGAGCTGCCGGGCAGGCTCATGCCCAAAGCTTCAATGGCCGAGGCCATGGTATTGGCGGTGTACATGCCCCCGCAGGAACCGGGCCCGGGAATGGAGACTTCCTCGATTTGTTTCAGTTCCGCGTCGTCGATATCTCCGCGCGCATGGGCACCCACGGCTTCGAAAACGGAGACGATGTCCACGTCCTTGCCTTTGTGTTTTCCGGGGAGAATGGTGCCGCCGTACACGAAAATGGCGGGGCGGTTGAGCCGGGCGATGGCGATCATGCAGCCGGGCATGTTTTTGTCGCAGCCGCCAATGGCGACCACGCCGTCGAACATTTGGCATCCGACCACGGTTTCGATGGAGTCCGCGATGACCTCGCGGGACACCAGCGAATAGTGCATGCCGTCGGTGCCCATGGAGATGCCGTCGGAAATGGTGATGGTATTGAAAATGACGCCCTTGCCGCCCGCCTTGTCCACCGCGCCGCAGGATTCCCGGGCCAGCACGTCAATGTGCATGTTGCAGGGGGTGACCATGCTCCAGGTGGAAGCGATGCCGACCTGGGCCTTGGCAAAATCGCCCCGGTCAAAGCCCACCGCGTGCAGCATCGCCCGGGAGGCGGCGCGTTCGGGGCCTTCGGTGATGTGGGAAGAGTAGGGGCGGTTGCAACAGTCGCCGCCGCAGTTGGAGGTTTTATTCTTTTTGCTCATGATTGGTTTGCCTTTGGGTCGGATTGGATCGCCCCCCCTTTAATGAACAATTCCTATCGGGTCGAGTGAAAATGCGGGTTCATCGAACAAGATTTCAGAATTCGGGGAGTTTTCTTTTTAGAGATGTGTGAACCCCGGAGGGAAAGCGCGCCCCCATTGTTCAAAACGGAATTCACATGTTTGTGGGCTTGCTTTTCCCCGGCTTATCACGAATGTTGGATGGATGCGTGTTTTGTTTTCCAAAAAGGATTTTTTCATGAAAAGTTTTCGACTGTCGGCCTGGTTGTTTTTGTGTGTTTCCTTGGCCTGCGGTCAGGGGAGGGGACCGTATCCCGACCGGATTCCGATCGGGGCGGTGCAGGGGCGGGTGACCGCTTCGGAGGACGGGGAGGCGCATCGTTCGCCCTTGGTGGGCGAAACCGTGGTGGTGCGGGGCATGGTGCATCAAATCGTTCGCTGGCAGGCGTCCGCGGGTCATGCCCTCTACGGCATCATGATTCAGGATCTTCCAGGGGAGGCGGACGGGGATCCGCTCACGTCGGACGGGCTGTTCGTCTATGCGGGCGGGGCACCCAACTTGCGGATGCAGGATCAGGGCAATCATACCCTCGCCTTGGGGGACATTCTGGTGCTGCGGGGGACGGTGAACGAGCGTTTCGGGCAAACGGAGCTGTCCGAGGCGGTGGTGCTGAGCGCGGAACAAGGGGCGGATTTGGATGAACGTCTGCCGCCCACGCCGTTGACGCTTTCCGACGATCTTTCCGAGACGATGCGGATTCTGGAGCGTCACGAAGGCATGCGGGTACAGCTTTCGCCGGGAGCGCAGACGGTTTCCGGGAGCTATCCCAACGAACGCAACCGGGATTTTCTCGTTTGGATCACCCCCTCCGAAAATCCGATTTTACAGCGCGAACGCGCGGTCGAACGCCGTTTGTTCCGCGGGGCGCATCCGCTGAGCGACGTGCCGCCGGAACGGTGGCTGGAGGGGCACGGGATGAAGCTGCCCCTGGGGAGTCTGGCCCTGAAGGGGCGGGCCGACGACGGGGACATCAGGATCCCGCCATTGAAAACCGGGACCGTATTTCCCGAGCCGCTGACCGGGGGCGTTCAATATTCGTTTGGCTCGTATGTGTTGCAGGTGGAGGAAATGCCGCAAACGCGGGGCGGGGAAAACCCGGCCACTTGGCGGATTCCCACGCCAGAGGGGTCGGAGGACCGTTTGCGGATCGCCTCCTACAATCTGGAAAACCTGTACGATTTCATCAACGATCCCCACAGCGACTGCGATTTTGAAGGCGATCCGGGATGTCCGGGCGTGCGCGAGCCTTTCAATTATTTGCCCAAGAGCGATGAAGAATACCGTGCTCGCCTGCGCATGCTCGCCCGGCATATTGTCGAGGATTTGGCCTCCCCGCACATCATCATGGTGCAGGAAATCGAAAATCAGGACATTGGCGTGTTAACCCCGGCGGGCATGGTGTACGGGGAGGAAAACGACGCCGACGGCGAACTGGATTCGCTGCAGGAGTTGGCCATCGAAATCGTGGCCTTGGGCGGCCCGGTCTATACCACTGCCGTCAATCGCAATGGCGGCGACAACCGGGGCATCATTTGCGCGACGATGTACCAGGCGGATTTGTTCGAACCCGTGCATCCGGAAGCGGATCATCCGGTTTTGGGGGCGGACCCGCAAATTCGCATCGATGGCACCCCTTTTGGCATGGTCAACGAGGTCGCCAATCCGAAGGCGTTCAATTATTCCTTGCATGAACTTGCGGATGGAGAGCCGGGCATGGTCGGGGTGTTCTCACGTCCGGTGCAGGTCTTTGGCCTGCGGGAAAAACGCGAGGGAGGTCGGACGATTTGGCTCCTGAACAATCATTTCAGCGCCATACCGGGTCGGCGGGTGGACCGCCGCACCGCCCAGTCCCTGGTCAATGCCCGCATTGCCGAAAAGCTGATGGAGCTGTATCCAGATGACGCCGTGATCGTGGGCGGGGATTTGAATGTGTTCCCGCGTCCGGACGATCCCCTGGATCCGCCCTCGGATCAGTTGGGTCCGCTGTACGACGCCGGATTATTCAACGTGGCCGACCGGATCATGGAGCGGGACCCCGCGAATGTGTACAGCTACGTGTTCCGGGGAGATGCCAACACCTTGGATCACCTCTTTATTTCCCCCAACCTCAAAGAGGCCTTGGGACACGCGACCTACATTCATTTGAACGCGGACTTTCCGGAAGGCTTTCGCGGGGAGCCGCCCCTGCGGGGCAGCGACCACGATGCGCTTCTGATCGAGTTGGAGTTTTAGATCGAGTCCGTTCGAAAAGGGTTTGTGAAATTCAACCACTGATTACACTGATTTACACTGAT